>CAIJRY010000068.1 GCA_903823215.1 uncultured Spartobacteria bacterium | reverse complement strand
CCGGTATCTGTGTTGTTTCCACCGGTTGCTGCCAATACATCGCCCGCACTACCTTGAAGTAATAGTAGAAGCCAGCCGCCACTGTGACACAGCCGAGAGTGACGAGTCCGTAATGTCCCTGTTTGAGGGCCACTTCAAAGATCATCAGTTTTCCGATGAATCCTGCGGTGAAGGGAATGCCGGCAAGGGAAGCCATGGAGAGCAGCATTGCTCCCGCAAGGAGGGGTGAGCGTTGGGAGAGACCGTTGAAGCGCGAGATATCGTCACCACCCGTATTCTCCGCAACAACGAGCAGAACGAGGAAGGAGAGCATGGTCATGGCAAGATAACCGGCAAAGTAGAATCCGATTGCGGGGATTGCCAGTGCCGAGGCAAGGCTGGCGACACCCATGAGGAGATAGCCCGCATGGGCGATGCTGGAGTAACCGAGGAGTCGCTTCAGATTGGTCTGAGGCATGGCTGAGAAGTTACCAAAGATGAGCGTCAGGGCAGCCAGCAGGATGATGACGGCTTCGATTTTTTGTGCGAGGACGGGGATCTGCTCCAGCGCAAAGAGCAGCCGGATCAGGACGACAAACCCGGCAGCCTTGGAAGCGACGGAGAGGTAGGCCGTGACAGGGGTCGGAGCGCCCTGATAGACATCGGGAACCCAGAACTGGAAGGGGAAGGCAGCGATCTTGAAACTCAATGCGACGAGAATCAGGGCTATTCCGAAGAGCAGGGGAGTGAGAGCATCTTCAGAAAGCGAAGCGATGGCATAGGGAAGGGTGGCCAGACTGGTGGTGCCTGTGACACCGAATATCCAAGTGATGCCATAGACCAGAAAACCCGTGGAGAGTGCGCCGAGGATGAGATACTTGGTGCCGGCTTCCAGAGACGCCTGATTCTGGCGTAGATAAGTGACGAGGATATAGAGCGTGATGGTGGCCAGCTCGAGGGCCACAAAGATCATGATGAAATCGACCGCCTGCACCATCCACATCAATCCCGCGCAGGAGAAAATCGGCAGAATGGAGAACTCCCCGACACCACCACCCTTGCGTTCTGCGGGTACATAGCGTTCCAGCACCGGAAGGAAGGAGGGGGGCATCAGGACCACGATCATCGTGGCCACCAACAGGAAACGGATAAAGAAGACGGAGAGGACATCAGCCGTCACAAAAGCGGCAGAAGGACTTCCAGGATCGGGACTGTTCTGATGAACAAAACTCAGGAGGAGCACTCCTCCCAGTCCCAGCGCACCGAGATAGGAAAGGAAATTTTTGTCGGAACGATCGCTGAAAGCGTCGAGAAGCAGGAGCGCGATCCCGAGGGAAACAACTGCAATTTCAAGAAGAAGGGTATTCACAGGATGGGAATTATCGAAGTGTCGTCAGGAGCATCATCGGGGAAGGGCAGATGCCACCATGTTCAGGATGAATTGAGGATAGAAACCCGCGATAATCAGAGGAATGAGAAGAAGGATCACGCTGCACCGGGCTGTCAGGCTGATGTCGGTCAGTGTCTCCCAGCGTGCGGCAATCGGTCCCCAGAAAATATTGCGATAGGCCCTTAGCATGTAGATGGCCGATATGACCACGCCCCAGACGCCGATCACGATGGCAATGATCATGAGATTTCCATAGGCGGCAATCGAATAGGTGGCACCGAAAAAGACAAGGATTTCACCGGCAAAATTGGCAAACCCCGGCAGGCCGACCGAGGCCATTGTGACAAATCCAAAGAGCAGACCGAGAACAGGCAATGACTTGGCCAGCCCTCCAAGCTCCGCGTAATCGAGCGTGCCGGTGCGCTGACGAATCTCTCCGCAGAGAGCGAAAGCGGCGGCGACGGAGAGACCATGGGCGAACATCAACATCCCCGCTCCGTTGAAACTGATGAGATTCATTGCGGCAAGACCGAGGAAGATATATCCCATGTGCATCACACTTGAGTATCCAACCGTCCAGTCGAGGCGTTTCTGGGCCACTGTGACATATCCGATGTAGCCGATATTGCCGATCAGCAGAAGGATCAGGAGTCCGTTGAAATCATGCATTGCTCCGGGAAAGAGAGGAAGGGCAATGCGGATCAGCCCGTAGAGGCCGAATTTTTTGAGCACTCCGGCATGAAGCATCGCTGCGGGAGCGGGAGCGGAGGCATATGCTGCGGGAGCCCACGAGTGAAAGGGGAAAATTGAGACGAGAGTGCCGAATCCCACGAGAAGGATGAGATAGATCCAAGGAGCTGGGGTGAATGCACCGGAGGCTGCAAGCTGATTGAGCGTACGAAGATCAAATGTTCTGATCTCCGCAGGCATACTGATATAGAGTGCCAGGAGACCGATCAGAAGGACGAAGCTGGCAGCTCCGAGATAGATGGTCGCTTTCCATGCGGCAGCCTGTCGGTCGCCGGAACCCCAGATGCCGATCAGTAGAAAGGTGGGTATCAGGGCAAGCTCATGGAAGGAGTAGAGGAAGAGGATGTCCAGCGAGGAGAAAGCCCCGATCACGCCCGCCGAGATGAAGAGCAATGCGATATAATAAAGGCCCTCCTGTTTCTCAATCTTCGGAGCCACCCAGAGGGCGGAGAATGTCACAAGAGTGGAGAGAAGCAGCATGGTCAGGGTCAGTCCATCGGCACCCAGAATCAGATTGATGCCGAGTTGGGGTAATACATGCCACTCCGAGACCAACTGCCAGCCTCCCTGATGCAGGTCATAGCGGGCAAAAAGAACAATCGAGAGAACAAGATTGAGAAATGCAGCACCGAGGGCCGTGCGACGGGGATTTGCACCAACCGTAATAAGGAGCGAGGCAACCAGCGGTAGAAGGATCAACAGGAGAAGTGGGCTCATGAACGGATAAATATTAGTGCACGGTGAGAAGCACATAAATCAGGCCGATCACACCGGCTCCAAAAAAGAAGGCATACGCCTGAAGATTCCCAACCTGAAGAAAACGGAGGCAGAAACCAAGGAACCAGACAGCAGTTGCGCTGCCCTGCACGAGAACCCCATTGATGAACCAGCGATCGACGAAGGAACACAAACGGGCAAAACCACCTTGGATGTTCGCCACGGCCCAGTCGTAGATTGCATCGATATAAAATCGGTGTGAGAGAAGGGGAATGCGAAGGGGGTCACTAGCCCGGTTGCGGTAGAGCAGAAACGCAAGGCCAAGACCTACCACAAAGGCACCGAGAAAAATAAACTCCACGATGTGAGGCAAATGCTCGGGCTCTTCGAGCGATCCGACTCCGGCAAAGAAATGGTGTTGGAAGAAACCATATCCTGCGACAATGGATGGGATCGCCAGAAGAAAGAGGGGGGCAATCATCACCATGGGTGATTCATGGGCATGTCTGGCGGCATCGGAACGGGGTGCGCCGAAGAAAACCACCGCCGCCTGACGCGTCATGTAGAAAGGAGTCAGGCCTGCCGCAATGACGAGAAACCAGAAGATCGCTTGGTGATGCTCCCATGCGCTGGCCATGATCAGATCCTTACTGAAAGCGCCGCTAAACCCAGGACATCCCGACAGGGCGAGCATACCAGCCATGTAGGCGATGAAGGTAAGCGGCATCTTGTTCTTCAGACCACCCATCTTCCAGATATTCTGCTCGTGGTGCATTCCAAGAATGACGGATCCCGCGCATAGGAAGAGGAGACACTTGAAAAAGGCATGTGTGAAGAGATGGAACATCGGGAGTGCCGCCGAGATGGCAAGCCCCGCTCCTGCAACCATGTAGCCGAGTTGGGAGATCGTGGAGTAGGCAAGAATGCCTTTGATGTCATCCTGACCAATAGCCAGTATGCCCCCGCCGAGTGCCGTGATGGCTCCGATCCATGCGATGATTTCAGCGGCATCGGGAGAGGCGGCGATCAGCGGGAAAATGCGAGCCAGGAGGTAGACACCGGCTGCCACCATCGTTGCCGCATGGAGGAGGGAGGAAACAGGCGTGGGACCTTCCATCGAATTGGGAAGCCAGACATGCAGAGGGAATTGAGCTGATTTGCCTACTGTTCCACAGAAAATCAGGACAACGGCGAGGGCAAGAATGGCAGGAGGAAGAGTTCCGATTGCGGCATTGATTCCAGCAAATGTGGTGGTTCCGGTCGTGATCCAGAAAAGCAGGATGCCAAGCATGAACCCGAAATCACCGATGCGGTTGACGAGAAAAGCCTGTTTGGCGGCATCCGCTGCAGAGTCCTTGCGGAAATAATGGCCGATGAGGATGTAGGAACTGACGCCGACGAGTTCCCAGAAGATGAACATCATGACCAGATTGTCGGCCATGACGATGCCCAGCATGGAAAACAGGAAGAGGGCCAACCCTGCAAAGTAGCGCCAGTAGCCCTCCTCTTCCTTCATGTATCCGAGGGAGTAGATGAAAACCAGCGGGGCAATCGAACAGACGATCACCAGCATCGTACGGCTAAGGGAGTCGATGGAGAGACCGATCGGGATGGTGAAGCCTTTTCCAAGATCGATCCAGTTGAAGCCAAAGTAGTCGCCGGTCACTCCCGAACCGAAGAGTATCCAGGCACCCACAAAGGCAATGAGTGAAGAGAGAATGGCAAGGCCTGCAGCAAGGGGCTTGCTGGTACGGGTGACTAGCACGATCAGGGCTGCGGCGAGAAGGGGAGCCGCAAGAATGATCCAGGCTATGATGCTGATGTTCATGATGGAATAAATCAGAATTTCAAAGTGTCGAGATCCTCGACATGGGTTGTCTGGCGTGCTCTGTAGAGCGAGACGATAATGGCCAGTCCCACAGCCACTTCTGCCGCTGCGACCGTGATGATGAAGAATACCAGCACCTGGGCATTATAATTCTGATGACCGGAGACCAATCCGTAACGGGAAAAGGCAACTAGAGAGAGGTTTGCCGCACTAAGCATCATTTCCAGACTCATGAAGATGATGATGATGCTACGGCGGAGCATCACTCCACCGAGTCCGATGGCGAAGAGGATGCCGCTGGCGAGAAGATAATTGGCAAGTGTCGGCATGGGAAAGTTAACGCAGGGATTTTCGACTGAGGACGATTACCCCGACAGTGGCCACCAGGAGGAGGACGCCGACGACCTCAAAAGGGAGTCCGAAGTAGCGAAAAAGGGTCATACCGACGAGCTTCACATCGCTTTGCTGAGGGCCGATGAGAGCTGGCAGGGTCTGAGAAAAAACGGGAGAAGAGGAGACGACCTTGATCAAGAGAGAGATGAAAATACTGACAACGAGCACGCCTCCGATCGTGGCTCCCACATTCAGACGACGGCTCTCCTCGCTGCGGAGATCCAGCAGCATGATGATGAAGAGAAAGAGAACCATCACAGCTCCGGCATAGACCAGCACCTGAATGATGCCGATGAAACAGGCATCAAGTGTCACAAAGAGGGCCGCCAGACAGATAAAGGACATCACCAGGCTCATGGCACAGGAGACCGGATTGCGCAGAAGCACGACACCCAGACCGAAGGCGATCATTAGCGTGGCAAAGAACCAGAAAGCGGCGGAGAGCATGATGCGGAGAGTAAGATTAAGGATTCAGAAGTTCAGCTTTTTGAGCACAGCTATTTCAGTTCGTTCCATTTAAAGACGAGGCCCGTGCGGACGCCGCCGAGTTTGTAGAGCGTCTTTTTGTCGTGCACCATTGCCGCGCGGTTCAGGCCGGTGATCGAGTAATCCTTGCGGAGGTAAATCGCCTGCTCGGGACAGACCTCCTCGCAGAGGCCGCAGTAGATGCATCGGGTCATGTCGATGTCGAACTCCTCGGGTCGCTTCTCGACTTTTTTCCACCTGTCATCGCTTGGGATCTCCATTGGTATGATGGTGATGGCGCGGGGAGGGCAGATGAACTCGCAGAGCTGGCAGGCCACGCAGCGATCCTTTCCGTGTTCGTCGCTTACGAGCGTCGGTGCTCCGCGATACCAGTCGGGAAGGTTCGCATCCCATTTCTGCTCTGGATACTGCATGGTCACGATCCCCTTGTTGAAGATTGCCCGTTTGAGGTGATTCCAGGTGATGACCAGACCAGAGAGCAAAGCTGGCAGATAGAATTTCTCGGCCAGTGAGAGTTTTGGGCGCTTGACGACGAGTGCCATAGGATTAGTGAACAATCATGTTCATGATTAGTGCTTGATGTACGCGAGAATCAGGGCGGTGACGAAGATATTGGCCAGAGCGATGGGAAAGAAACCGAGCCATCCCAGTTTCATCAGCTGATCATAGCGGAAACGGGGAATTGTCCAGCGAACCCAGATGAAGAACAGGAGCAGCGCGCAGATCTTTGCAAAGAAGACACCGATGTTGACGAGGCCCCAGAGGACGCCATGCGATCCGTCCGGGATCAGCGGAAAGCTCCATCCGCCAAGGAAGAGGGAGACCACAGCACCCGATCCGGCGATCATGGCTGCATATTCACCGAGGAAAAAGAGAGCGAAGTTCATCGAGCCATATTCCGTGTGATAGCCGCCGACCAGCTCTTGCTCCGCTTCGGGAAGATCGAACGGAAGACGGTTTGTTTCGGCAAAGATCGAGACGAGAAAAATGACAAATGAGATAAGCAGAGGAATCCAGAGGGCGATACGCTGCCAGCTGAACCCGGCGACAAAAGCGTGGAGCAGTTGGTCGGGATGGAGCAAGGATGAGATCGAGAATCCCTGAGGCCAGTAAGGAGCTACCAGCCAGCCATTCTTCACCTGCCAGTCCACGATGTCATTGAGATTGATCGAACCGCAGATCATGAGCACCGGCACGACGGAAAGCCCAAGGGAAAGTTCGTAGGAAATCATCTGCGAGGAGGAGCGGATACCTCCCAGGAAGGGGAACTTCGAGTTGGAGGCCCAGCCGGCCAGCGTGATACCATAGACGCTCAGCGAGGAGATGGCGAAAATATAGAGCACTCCGATATTCACATCGGCGATGGTCATCTGAACCCCGAGGATTGAACTTCCAAAGGGAAGAACCGCGAGCACCAGAATGGGCGGAATCATCACCAGCTTCGGTGCAAGCCAGTAGTAAAAGCCGTTGACAGAGGCTGGTTGGAAATTTTCTTTGAGCAGAAGCTTCACCGGATCGGCGATCATCTGACCGAGACCCCAGAGGAAGATGTCCTTCTTGCCGCCAAGGAGAGTCATCGGGATGCCGACGCGGTTTGGGCCGACACGATCCTGAATCAGGGCACTCACGCGGCGTTCGGCATAGACCGTTAGAGAGACAAGCCCAAGGACGATGCTGAGCAGTACGGAGGCCTTGACGATGGTCGTCCAGATAAGGAACACCCATGGGGTTGTTAGAAAATTGAGGATCAGGGCGGTGTCCATGAATCGGAATCGAAGCATGGATATTTATCTTCCGGCGATTCTACTGTCCAGACACAAGAGAGAAAAATCTTAGGAAACCCTTTCCTCCTTGCAGTTCTTTCATTCCTTGCGCCACGGTGGGACTGTCATGAAGACGCATCTGCTCGGTAAGAACGGTCCAGAGGTTTCCGAAGTCGGCTTCGGGGCCATGGGTATTTCTGACATCTACGCCACGAGTGCCCGCAAGGACGATGCTGGGGGGGAAGCGACGATCAGGGCTGCACTTGACGCCGGGATCAATCTCATCAACACGGGGGATTTCTATGGCATGGGCCACAATGAGATGCTCGTAGGCCGTGCCATCGCAGGTCGTCGCGATCAGGTCGTCCTCAGTGTGAAATTCGGGGCGCTCCGTGATCCCAAGGGACTTTGGCTTGGCCACGACTGCCGGCCTGCCGCGGTCAAAAACTTCTGTGCCTACTCCCTCCAGCGACTTGGAGTGGATCATATCGACCTCTACCAACCGGCTCGCCTCGACCACGATGTGCCTATTGAGGAGACAGTGGGTTCTATCGCCCAGCTTATCAGGGAGGGAAAGGTGAAATACCTCGGACTCTCGGAAGTGACTCCCGACATCCTGCGCCGCGCCCATGCCGTCCATCCCGTCACCGCACTGGAGATAGAATATTCGCTCTCCACCCGCTTCATCGAAGGGGAAATCCTCTCGGTTGCCCGCGAACTCGGAGTCGGCATCGTGGCTTATGGTGCCCTCTCGCGGGGGCTCCTCTCGGGAAAATTGGATGGAAAATTCGAGAGAGGCGACTTTCGATCCATTACGCCCCGCTACATGGCTGCGAATTTGCAGGCCAATTTACAGCTTGTGGAGACGCTGGCCGACATCGCGGAATCCAAGGGCTGCACGCCCGCCCAGCTCGCCATCGCCTGGGTTCTGGCGCAGGGGGATGATATTGTGCCCCTGATCGGCACCAGCAACAGTACGAGGCTGAAAGAAAACCTCGGGGCACTGAATGTCCGTCTGAGTCCCGCCGACATCGCCCTGCTCGATACGGCCTTCCCTGAAGGAACCTTCCATGGAGACCGCTATCCGACGGCGGCGATGAAATTCGTAGCGGGCTAGGAAGTTAGGAGGGTGGGGAAGGGTAGTGAGGATTTAGAAATCAGACGTCAGAGGAGTCAGAAGTCAGTGGCAACATGAGGCTCTCCTCGGGTTCAAACTGGAACTTTGATTGTGTGATCAATGCGAAGACAGAGTATCACATAAGAAAGCTTAACGTATAAGATCAGCGACGACCGGAGGGTGTTCGCAGCATCGCTTGGTTAGGCTTATTCATTTGGATTTCGATTTAAATAACGCCACCTAAAAAACAATACCAAAGAGATGGCGCAAATAAAAAATCCAGTAATAAATCCAAGAATTGGCTGCATTGGAGGATCTTTCCATGTTGCCGGAATATCTGTGTGCATCATCTGTGCAATATAAGCGCTTCGCAGTAAACTAACTCCCACTAGAAATAGAATCAGGGACATGACTGGCCATATGCAAGATCGCGGGCTGGATGAATCGTTCATATGTATTTTGCCTAACGTATAAGATCAGCGACGACCGTAGGGCGTTCGCTGCATCGCTTGGTTCGGCCTGCTTCCTGGTTCATCCCGAAACACTGTGCGGTTCGAGAACGTCGTCAATGTCGCTCTTTCCGATATTGCACGTTGAACAGAGAGTTTTTAGGTTTTCCAGCACTGTTTCACCACCTTTAGACCATGGCTTGATATGGTCTGCATGAAGATTCACGCTTGGATCCTTTGCTGGACTTGCACCGCACATCTGGCAAATGCAGTTGTCTCGGATCAGCACTTGGGCTCTCAGCCGCCAATTGATCTTCCGCTTTGTCCTTCGAGACTGGAGCACCGTAGTCTCGGGCGCGGGTAGTTGATCAACAATTCCGGTTTTGATGAATTCCTGAAATGCGAGGAGCGCTTTGTTCCACGAACCAAATCTCTTCTCATAGGTGCCGAGCGCGAATTTGGATAGGCCGATCGTTTTGTCTATTTGACGGCCAACGGGCTGGTTTCCAAGGCGTGTCCAAACTGCTGCAATGTTCTCAAACAACTCGGCATCGGGGATGTCTTGTCGATAAGGAGCTCCCAGCCCAGCCGCCTCAACTGCAAGATTCCATATTTGAATTTCCGCAAAACTGTAGTCGCTCCGAAATCACCATTCGCATCGTATTCGACTCTTGTTAGTGATTTCTTGCTGAGATGACTGGCAACGCGCTGCATGTCAGCGAGCAATTCCTCATCAGGAATATTTCGTCTTCGAAGTTTGACACGAAATTCACTCATAGCTTGGGGCCGAACGTCCCGCATCAGCCACCCGCGTTTCGCGGGTTGGCTGAATGCGCTGGTTCGGCGTTCTTTGTTGTATCCTCTAGAGGAGCAACCCACTCTGACTTAACATCCGAGCAGGCAATAATCTGAACAAGATCATTCATGGAAACTAACAGGAAGTGCGAGAGCGATGGCCCATTAGGATGAATGTAAGTCGGAGCATACTGATCCAACCATGAGGAATTTTCTATTTCCAGTAGAGGGAATGTCCACCCACTCCATTTTGGTGAAATACATTTTGGTAAATTCTCTGGCGTTGGATCGAATCCCGGACACTCCAATTCCCACCTTAAAGCAACTAAATGCGTAAAATGAAGAGACAAGTCTTCCGACGGCAAGCCTTTCACGCGGGAAAAGTGCAGAGTTACCGTTCCCAGGTCGCGTCCGGCATATGAGAAAGAAATATCTGCGGCTGGGCCAACGATTCCAGATATGGGCTCCCACCTGTGGCATTTTTTCTTCATTTATTTCTCTGCCGAACGTACAAGATCAGTGACGACCGAAGGGCGTTCGCTGCATCGTTTGGTTAGGATTTGCTTCTGCAATTCTTATCGGAATTATCCATCCGAAAGGGATCAACATAATTATTATTGCAAACCATGGTATCAATTTTAATTCAGGTATATATTTTATCGTTAATAAAAGAAACGGCAGCAGATACAAACATGCGAGCACATATATGGAAAATGTTATATCCCACAACAAGCGCTTCATTCTGACCTGTGACATAAATAATAATGTTAGTCCAAGTGTCGGATATGAAAGAACCCCCTTGGCATATTCCGTCATTTTAGCAATGTCCCACCCCCCCTTATAAAAAAATAGATTAATCAAAAAAATCAATAACCATAACCATCCAATTATTATGGTTATGACTTTCGCAATTTGTAATGGCTTCATAAGCATAATAGCCTAACGGCTTGAAGTGAGGATTTTCTCTAGTGATGGGTTAGGGAAGTCGATTATCTAGGAAACAAAATGTGTGACCAATAGAATATGTAAAATAACGTAAACAATGTCATTGCAATGCTGAATATACGAAGTGTCGCTGTCACTACTGGTTTCCAACGAACGGCAAATGCGAGAAAGTTCAATAGGATCCCAACGCTTAGCACGAGATTTCCGTAGCGATCATGCGGATATGTGGCAGGAGTTGTCACAAAAACCCAAACGCTGAAAGCGAAAGAAAAAAGTATAAAAAATAAAACACTGTAGAACAATGCAGGTGATCTCAGTTTTTTTGGAGGTTCCGTTAAGATTCTTTGTAGGTTCATAGTGAGTTGGTATTTGATCTAACGGCTCAAACTGAGGATTCTTTCCAGTGATGGGTTAGCGTTTATCATCTTTATGCTTTGCAACGAAGGTCCGAATTTCTGAAATAACATCTTTCAAAGGTTTTTCCTCAATCTTTAATCCAACAGGCCATAGAATTTTGTCCGTAGTCAAACTCTGAAACTCCCAAGGATCGGATGGAAAGAATTTATTAAATCCTTTCTGCTCAACCATTATAAAAGCCTTTCCCGATTTTATACGTAGACCACCGCTCTCAAAAGTCAATCCTTCGACAGACAATCCATTTATTATCAAAGAATATAAAATGACTTCATCCTTAGAAATTCTTTTGTCGGGCTCATCCCATCGGTAAATCAAATCGATTATTTTTGCCGTGGCACTTTGTAGGATTAGTCCTTGAGGTGTAGAGACTTCAGTAACTGGTCCTACATCGACAACAGCCACCAGTCCTAAATGCTGCCAACGCTGTTCAAATGACTGGAGGACATATGAAGCACGAAGATGCCCTGTGGCTACGATGAGCATGATAATGAAGAGAAGATATTTCATGCGCTAACGTATTTTAGAACGACATGTCATTCTATTGCAATAATGGCCGACATCTCACCCTTACCAAGTATCATCGTAGTCTACCGCCCCGGTTCCTACCGTGTTGGTTTATCAGCACTCAATTCCCACGGCTCTGAGTCTCGTCTCCACATGGGTGAAGTGGCGTTCGGGTGAACAGATTTTCTCAAGCTCTCCGGCAGGGATATAGGCGATGACTTCGCTCTCTTCGCTGAGGGTCTTTAAGAGGGGAATCTTCTCAGCCCAGGTCCGCATGGCGGCGCGTTGGACGGCCTCATAGGCGTTCTTGCGTGCCATGCCCCGATCGGTGAGTTCGAGGAGAACCGCTTGGCTCCCGTAGAGACCGAGAGTGATCTCCATATTCCGCTTCATGTGCTCGGGATAGATGGTGAGATCGCGCACCAGGCGGGTGAGGAGGACGAGCATGTAGTCGAGCAGGGTGCAGGAGTCGGGCAGGATGATCCGCTCGGCGCTGCTGTGGCTGATGTCGCGTTCATGCCAGAGGGCGACATTTTCCATAGCGGTCTGGGTATTTCCACGCAGGACTCGGGCGAGTCCGCAGAGGCGTTCGCCGGTGATGGGGTTCCGTTTGTGGGGCATGGCGGAGCTCCCTTTCTGTCCCTTGGCAAAGGCTTCCTCTACTTCCAGTACCTCGGTGCGCTGAAGATGGCGGAACTCGGTGGCCCAGCAATCGATACTACATCCGATGAGGGCGAGTGTGGTCATGAACTCCGCATGACGGTCACGCTGGATGATCTGGGTCGAGATTGCGGCTGGCTTGAGGCCGAGTTTTTCGCAGACGAAGGCTTCGACCTTGGGGTCAAGGTGGGCATTGGTGCCAACGGCTCCGCTGAGCATCCCGTAGGCGATGCGCTCGCGGGTCTGCTTCAGCCGCTCGATGGCACGGCCAAACTCATCATACATGACGCCGAGTTTCAGTCCGAAGGTGACGGGTTCGGCATGGATGCCATGGCTGCGACCGATCATCGGGGTGAATTTGTGCTCGATGGCCCGCACGGCGATGGCCTTGCGAAGCTCCTCCAGATCAGCCAGCAGGATGTCGGTCGATTCGCACATCTGCACGGCGAGTGTGGTATCGAGAAGGTCGGAAGAGGTCAGGCCGCGATGAATCCAGCGGGCTGGTTCCCCGACATGGGTGGCGACTTCTTCGAGAAAGGCGATGACATCGTGATTGGTCCGTTTCTCGATCTCGCGCACATTCTCGATCTTGAAGGTTCCCTTGGCACGGATCGTGGCGGCATCTTCCTTGGGGACGATACCCAGCTCGGCCATCCCTTCACAGGCAAGGGTTTCGATTTCGAGCCAGATCTCGAGTTTCCGTTGCTCCGTCCAAATGGAGCGCATCTTTGGCAGGCTGTAGCGTTCAATCATCCCTCAAGCCTAAGAAGCAAAGTCAAAAGGCAGAAGGAAAAATGAAAAAATCAACCGATTGACGTTCAGAAAATCAAGTGGGTAAGTGATCGGGATTCAGAGATCAGAGCATCGCCGACTGCATACGAAGCGGGTCAGGAGAATGGGTTGAATCCGGAATCCTTATTCCTGAATCCGGCTTTTTCCCTTATGCCAATCTGAGGCGTTTGCGGCCCTGGGCGGTCTGGGCGACAACGCTTCCCTTACGAAAGAGATCCTGAATGGCGGCAAGAGTCTCCCGCTCGTTGCGGGCGTAGCTGGAGACCGCAGACACCAGATCACCAAGTGACATTGTGGTGATCTTAGAAAGTGTTTTTTTAGATTTGTAGGAGGATTTCATAGTGGTGTCTTTGTATAGGGTGAGACAGGTATGGGGGGTACAGCGTTCAACGAATTAGAAAAATCTTTGCGTTGACAAAGTGTTCCGGCGTGACCTTCCGCGTCGAAGAAGTAACTTGAAATCATCGGCTTTCCTCATTGGGAGCTTTTCAGCATGTCCATTTACCTCAGAACCCTCAGATATTTCCGTGCCTACACGGGGCAGACAATTGTTGCCATCGTTCTCATGGCAGCTGGGATAGGTTTCAATCTCCTCGCTCCATGGCCTGTGAAATACCTGATCGACGGAGTCCTGCAGAACAAGACCGCGCCGGGTGTGGCGGGGTCGAGAGAGGTCATTGCCCATTGGTTGGGATGGACGAATTCTTATGGTGCGGCCTTGGTGCTGAGTGCCGTGCTTCTGCTCATCACGGTGCTGGCAGGACTGGTGAATCTTTTCTCCAACGCCCTCTTCATCAAGGTGGGACTCAAGGCTCTCCTTCATCTTCGCACCCAGATCTATACCTGCCTTCAGGCGTTGCCCTTGCAATTCCATGATGCGCGGCGAAGCAGTGACTCATCTTTCCGCGTCGCCTATGATTCGCAGTCGATCCAGACGATCTACAATAAAGGATTCACGACGATCTTCGGGGCCATCGTGACGCTGGTCGGTGCCTTCTCCATCATGCTGAAGATGAACTGGCAGCTGACCCTCGTTTCGCTGGTGGTGGTGCCTCCCCTATTCTGGGCGATCCGCCATTATGGGGATCGGATCCGAAGTGAATCGACGACGATCCAGGAGCGGGAAAGTGATCTGCTGGCGACGACTCAGGAGGGTCTCGGGGCGATCAGGATGGTGCAGGCTTTTGGACGGGAATCGTTTGAAGTTTCGCAGTTCATCCGTCATGCCACACGTAGTCTGGAGGCCAACTTTCGTCTTCAGATGACCTCCATGCGGAGTGCGCTCGTCGTGACGACCCTAATCGCCTTGGGTACCTCCGCCATGTATTACGAGGGATCTGTGCAGGTGCTCGCTGGCAACCTGAGTCTTGGGGATCTCACTGTTTTTGTCGCCTATCTCGCCACGCTCTATCAGCCGATCCAACAACTGACTTACACCGCTTGGGCACTGGAGGGAGCGGCAGCCGGAGCTCAACGCTGCTTCGAGGTACTCGACCGAGAAGAGGAGACTAAGGACACTCCGGGAGCCATTGACATTCCGTCTGCCAAAGGAGAAATCAGCTTTTCCGGAGTCGTCTTCCATTATGACCCGAAGGCTCCGGTGCTCGCCGGGATCGATCTTGCGATCGCGCCGGGTGAGACAGTGGCCTTTGTCGGTGGCACCGGTGCAGGCAAAAGCACGCTGATCAGTCTGGTGCCACGCTTTTATGATCCGAGTGCGGGAGTGGTGCGTCTTGACGGCCATGATCTCAAATCACTGAAAAAGGCTTCTCTGCGAGCCCAGATCGGGATGGTGCTACAGGATACGCTTCTCTTTTCGAGCAGCATCCGTGAAAATATCGCCTATGGCCGTGAGGGGGCTACCGAAGCCGAGATCATCGAGGCGGCCAAGCGGGCACAGGCTTATGACTTCATCATGGCGCAGCCACAGGGATTTGACACGCCTGTCGGTGAACGAGGCGGACACCTCAGCGTGGGCCAACGACAGCGGCTTGGCATCGCACGGGCCTTTCTCAAGAATGCACCGATCCTCCTGCTAGATGAGCCGACTTCCGCTCTCGATCCCTCGACCGAGAAGGCGATCATGGAGACCATCGCCGACCTGATGAAGGGGCGTACGACTCTTATCATCACGCACCGACTCTCCACGATACACCATCTGGGACGGGTGGTGCTTTTGGAAAATGGCCGTATCGCCGAACAGGGAACAGGGCCGCAACTCCTCGCGCTGAATGGCTCCTACGCCCGGCTCTATCGTGCCGCCGGGCATGAACCGGAAACTTCGATCAATTCAAAAATCCAATCATCATGAGTAAGAAAAAAATCATCGTTCTCGGATTCATGGGAGGAATGCCCATCGCTGGGGTCATCTGGCAGCACATTCATTACCTTGTTGGCCTCCAGCGACTCGGCCATGAGGTGTATTATGTCGAGGATACCTCCAATTATCCCTATAACCCCGTCGCTTTCGACATCAATTCCGATTACTCCTACGCCGCGCAGACACTTAGAAAACTTGCAGTTCAGCATGGATTCGAGGGTCGGTGGGCCTACTGCGCCCGTTACAAGGATCCCGTTGAGGTTGCGGGAATGTCGCGTGAGGCTCTCAATCAACTCTACAAGGATGCCGATTGTGCCCTGAATATCTGTGGCTCGCATAATCTCAACGACGAGCTGAATTTCATCCGTCATCTGATCTATGTCGAGAGCGATCCCGGGGTGGAGCAGATCAAGATCGATCTGGGTGAGAGCGAGACCATTGATTACCTCAAGGCCCACAGGCATCTCTTCACTTTTGGTGAGAATATCGGCACCCCGGCATTTGCCGTTCCGACGCATGATCTGCCGTGGCTCACGACAAGGCAACCGATCGTGACCGATCTCTGGTGTCCTACGCCTGAGGCTCCCGCCCCCGATCCAGCCGCACTCTTCACGACGATTTGCAACTGGTCCACCAGCGGCAAGAAAGACATCATCTGGCATGAGTCGAACTACCTCTGGAGCAAATCCCTTGAGTTCCTCCGGTTTATCGAGGCACCAAGGCTCTCGGGCGAACCATTTGAAATGGCAACCGACATCAAGAAGGAAGAGGAGCGCGAGCTTTTTAAAAAAAATGACTGGAGGCTTGTGTTGCCCCACGACCTGAGTGTCGATTGGGATGGGTATCGGGATTATATCCGCAACTCCAAGGGGGAATTCACCTGTGCCAAGGATCAGTATGTCCGCCTGAATACAGGTTGGTTCAGCGACCGCACCGCCTGCTATCTGGCTGCCGGACGACCCGTGCTGACTCAGGCCACCGGATTTGAAGCCCACTACGGTGGCAGGGAGGGGCTCATCGCCTTCTCCTCCATGGAAGAAATCGTCGAGGGAGTCGCCGCCATCCGAGCCGACTATAAAAAGCATAGCCGTGCTGCTTTGGAAATTGCCCGTGAGGTTTTTGAGGCTGAGAAAGTGTTGAAGTCACTCCTAGACCGAGCAGGAGTATGACAACGCCAGTTTTTGTCGGTTGTGGGTTCGCCGCAAAATATCCCGAAGGTGGAGGGAATTTCTCTGTACCATTGCAATACCTGATGGGTCTCAAGAGGATGCCCGAGTATCGCGGCATTTGGCTGGAAGTACTGCAAGCGAGTGGTGATCCCGTAAAGGATGCCCATTGCATTCGTGTTTTTCAGCGGCGGATGGCTGCTTATGATCTGGAGTCTTGTTTGCTGCTACGACCTGTGCAGAAGGAGCAGGGACCCGAGGAGCATCACCTTGACCAGATGCAGTCCTTTGGTCTCTCGCAAAAGATGCTGCTGGAGCTTGCGCGGCATGGTGTGTTGCTGAATCTCAGCTACTCGCTGAAGCCGCCGCTTGCGAACCTCTTCGGGCGGAGGCTCCTTTGCAGTCTTGATCCCACGGAAGTACTCTTCTGGATGGATCAAATGGAGATGGGGCAGTCTTGCCATGATGAGTTTTGGTCAATCGGGCTTTGCATGGATCAGATTGATCAGCGATTGCCCAAGCCGATTGTCGCTTGGAAAAGTTATTTTCCTCTGGTCGATACCGAACTGCTCAAAGCACAACCGCGCCCGAAGAGTCCGCCCAAACCCCGTTTTACCACGATCGGACAATGGTATTGGGATGGAAATATCACGATAGGAGGGGAATGGCGCGATTACTCAAAGCAAGCGGCTTTCGCTCCCTATATGGAACTGCCGAAGCGAGTCAATGGTGTGACTTTTGAACTTGCTATGAACCTTAACGCCGATGATCCCGAAAGGGAAAGGCTTCGATCCCATGGTTGGAGTGTGGTGACACCACATCGTCTGACGCGTACACCTGCCGCCTACTACCGTTATCTCGCAGGGGCAACGGCTGAGTTTACGGCGGTTAAATTGGAAGCGCTCATGGGAAGCGGATGGCTGAGCGATCGTGCGGCGGCTTTTCTAGCCTTGGGTCGTCCCGTGGTGACGGAGCCAACGGGAGCGGAACGATTCTTACCCCCGGAGTCTGGAATGCTTTTTGTCCGGACTTTAGATGAGGCGGTTGATGCGACACAGCGTGTGATCGTGGATTGGAAGCAACTCTCCAATGCCGCCCGCGTAACAGCCGTGGAATATTTTGATTCCGTGAAAAATCTGAAACTGCTTTTGGGGTGCTGATCTGATGGATCAAACTATGCTGCCAGTGCGGATGACTCCCTGATACCAGTGGTAGCTCAGTTTTGGGGTTCGCTTCAGGGTGGCATAGTCCACATGCACGAGTCCGAATCGCGCTGAGAAACCATCACTCCACTCAAAGTTATCCATGAGGCTCCATGGGAAATAACCGATGACAGGTATTCCCTCGGATTTGGCCCGTGCAAGCTGGGTCAGGTAGGCTCGGAAATACATGATCCGATCAATGTCCTTCACAAGCCCCGCGCTATCAGCCACCGCGCCGTCGGCATAGCCATTCTCACTGATAAAGATCGGCAACTCGGGAAGATGCACTGCCTCCCCGACAAGGCGTACCGCCCAGTAGATCGACTCGGGAACTATGTGCAACCATGAGATATTTCCCATCGGGAAATTGGGAAACCAGGGAATCATCTCATATCCCTTGGGATCAGCCGAGGGTGCGACATACCTTCCAGTGTAACAGTTACAACCTAGGGCATCGAGAGGTTGATGAATGATCTTCATGTCACCGGGGAGGATGTCCGGCAGGGAGTTCTTGTGATCCTCCAACCAACCTTGATCATAGCTTCCGGTGAGGATGGGAATGAGCTTGCCACCGTTCTCGCGTCGGAAGGCTTTGCACGCAGCCTCGACTCCGGCGGTACTTGCCACGACAGGCACAAAAGGCGAGTAATTTTCCGCGAGGGAGACATTAGGTTTTTTTGGACACGATGCTCTCAGCGCCATGCAGGCGGTGCCATGAGCAAGTAGTGCGTTGTGGATGATCTGATTGCGCTCCTTCTCTGAGGAAAGAGTGACACCGGGTGCGGCGGTACCAGGTTTACCAATGCCGTAGGGTCCACCCGTGAAACTCGCAATCTCATTGAGCGTCATCCAGTATTGGATGCGATCGCCAAGCTCTTTTCCCATGAGGGAGGCATAGGCACCGAAGTCCTCCACAACCTGACGATTCTGCCATCCGGCATAGCGATCCTGAAGAGCTTGCGGCAGATCCCAGTGGTAGAGCGTGACGTGGGGAGTGATCCCGTGTGCGAGCAGGGTGTCTGTGAGCTTCTTGTAAAAATCCAAGCCTTTTGCGTTCACCTTTCCCGTCCCTTGTGGGAGCACTCGAGGCCAAGAGATACTGAAGCGAAAATGCTTCACCCCCAACTCCGCCATCAGCTTCACATCATCGGGGAAGCGGTCGTAGAAATCACAGGCGACATCGGCGTTGTCGCCATTTTTGATGACTCCTGGTTTCTTGGAAAAAACATCCCAGATGCTTGGCCCCTTACCATCCGCTGCTGCCGCACCCTCAATCTGATAGGCTGCTGTTGCCGTGCCCCATTGAAAATCTTTTGGGAAAATTCCACCATGCTTAGCTCCTTGCTGAGTAGCCGTTTCCTTGGCTGTTGACGAATGAGGTAGTAGTCCGGAAGCAATGGCGGCTGCCGTCGTGCCGAGAAAAGATCTGCGGGATAAAGCAGTGGGGGAGTCCATAATCAACTTGGTAGCTAGTGGGATTTACTCAGTGGTTCCTTATGATCATCAAGTAGTCTTGCAAAGAGTAGACATTTTTTGCACACATTGGCACCTTATACTCTGCCGATTACTGCCGTATTGGCTACCCCTCCCCTTCATGCATACCGCAGAACCGAACATCCCATCAAAACCATTTGGCATCACCGCGGAGGGCCAAAAAGTCTTAATTTACACGCTGACCAATTGCAAGGGAGCAACAGCGACAATCAGTAATTACGGTGGTATCGTTACCACCCTCAAGATGCCTGACCGTAACGGGAAATTCAGCGACATCGTACTTGGTTTCAAGACGCTCCCGGAATATGAAACAAAAAGCCCTTACTTCGGTTGTCTCGTTGGGCGTTACGGTAACCGTATCGCATGTGGAAAATTCTCTTTGGATGGCAAGACTTACCAACTTGCTATCAATAACAAGCCCAACTCCCTGCATGGAGGGATCAAGGGATTTGACAAGGTGGTCTGGAATGCGATACCGCTCATGACCAAGCAGGGGCCCTCGCTTAAGCTGACTTACATCAGCAAGGATGGAGAAGAGGGATACCCTGGCACACTCGTGGTCACAGCCACCTACACCATGACAAATAGGAATGAGCTGAAACTCGTTTATCGTGCCAAGACCGACAAGAAGACGATCGTCAACCTCACCCACCACAGCTATTTCAACCTAGCTGGACAGGGGAAGGGTGACATCCTCGATCATCTCGTGACGCTCAAAGCCGACCGATTCACGCCCGTTGATAAGAACCTCATTCCGACAGGTAAGATCGCTTCGGTGAAAGGGACTCCTTTTGATTTTCGCAAGCCGACAACAATCGGTGCACGCATTAACGAAAAGGATGAACAGTTGAAATTTTGCAAAGGTTACGACCATAACTGGGTTGCGGCGAAGTTCCTCGGCAAGCTGGCTATCGTTGCCAAGGTCGAAGATCCCAAGAGCGGGCGTGTCATGGAAGTACTCACCACCGCGCCCGGTTTCCAGTTCTACACGGGCAATTTTCTCGATGGCACTCTCACTGGTAAGGGTAGTAGTATCTATAATTTCCGCGCGGGATTCTGTATCGAACCACAGCATTATCCCGATTCTCCAAACCACAAAAATTTTCCATCGGTCGTCCTCAAGCCAGGCCAAACTTTCAAGAATACAATCATCTATCGGTTTTCAGCAAAGTAACCCACCACTCTTATCACTCCACCTATTGCTCCTACCCAGACACCATGCACCAGACTGCCATTAACCTGACCTTCATTGATTACTCCATCCTTGGGCTCTACATCGCCTTTGTGATCGGAATTGGTTTTGCGCTCAAGCGCTACATGAAGACCTCGGCTGACTTCTTCCTGTCAGGCAGAAGCATTCCGGCGTGGGTGACGGGACTTGCTTTCCTTTCAGCCAATCTCGGTGCGCTCGAGCTCGTCGGTATGGCAGCCTCAGGTGCCAAGTATGGCATAGCCACTTGTCATTTCTACTGGGTTGGAGCCATCCCCGCCATGATCTTCTTGGCGGTCTTTATGATGCCCTTTTACTACGGATCGAAAGCCCGATCGGTACCCGAGTATCTGAAACTTCGGTTCGATGAGCGAGCACGCGCCTTCAATTCGATCTCATTTGCGATCATGACGGTTTTTGCCTCGGGTATTTCCCTTAATGCCCTTGCCAAGCTTCTCAATCAACTCCTCGGCTGGGAATACAACATCTGTCTCTGGGTCTGTTCCCTGATCGTTCTTCTCTATGTACTCAAGGGAGGTCTTACCTCAGCCATCTACACCGAGGTACTTCAGTTCTTCATGATCGTCCTCGGATTTGCTCCCGTTGTCTGGCTGGGACTCAAGGATGCAGGTGGATGGACTTCCGTGAAAGACAAGCTTGCAGGTGTGGCAACTGATCCAGTGGCACTTAATCTGGTGAGCGATGCAAGCAAGACCTTCAAGCCGGATGCTTGGACAAGTGCCTGGACTCCCCTGATCGCCGGTCCGTCGCAGAATCCCATGGGTGTTGATCTCTTTGCGATGATCTTCGGACTCGGGTTCGTGCTCTCATTCGGCTACTGGTGCACAAACTTCCTCGTCGTGCAACGCGCCATGGCAGCAAAGGATATGACCGCTGCTCGCAACACCCCGCTTGTCGCAGCTGTGCCCAAGATGCTCTTTCCGCTGCTGGTGATCCTGCCGGGTATGATCGCTCTTGCCCTCAGTGCGACAGCAGGAAAGGAATATCGGCTTCCTCAGGCAATTATCACTCAGGCACGCATGACAACGACGATTGCTTCCATCAAGCAATCTGTTTCCGGGGGAACCGATCTTGCCGCGGCGCAGGAAAATCTTTCTGCCAAGGCCGGAGTTTCCTTCAATCCTGCCAAAGTTGCAACTCTGCTCAAATCTCCTGAGACACTCACTGTCAGCGATGAGAAACTTGCCATCCGTCTCCAGGATGCGGTGGTCAATGATTACGATGGAGTGATCCTTTCACTGGTCAAACGCTACTGCCCGACAGGATTGCTCGGTCTTGCACTCACCGCCCTGCTTGCTTCCTTCATGTCAGGCATGGCGGGGAATGTGACAGCGTTCAATACCGTCTGGACCTACGATCTCTATCAGGCCTATATCGCGCCGGACAAGAGTGATGACCACTATGCCTGGATGGGGCGCATGGTGACGATCGTTGGTATCCTGCTGAGTATCGGAGCCGCCTACTTCGCGAGCATGTGGAGCAATGCCATGGACATCATTCAACTCGTCTTCGGCTTCGTCAATGCACCCCTCTTCGCCACCTTCCTGCTTGGTATGTTCTGGTCACGCACCACGGCGACCGGAGCATTCATTGGACTGGTAAGCGGGACGACGGCCTCGGCCCTCTTTCATGCCTGCACCATTTCCCAGGGCAATGTGCCGGGAGTGAAAGGAGGTTATCTTGCCAAGCTAGCCGTCCTCCCCAGTGACATGGCTCAGAACTTCTGGCTGGCGAGTTTCGCCTTCACCGTCTGCTTTGTCCTGACGGTGGTTATCTCCCTAGCCACCAAGCGCACGAAGAGTGATGAGGATCTCAAGGGGCTGGTTTATTCCCTCACGCCGAAACAAATCGTCACACAGGCCTGGTACGCACGCCCTGAGTTCATCGGTATCGTGCTGCTGATTGTCTGCATCTATTTCAACTATCTCTTCTGGTAAAATTCATTTCCCTGTATCGCCTGCTTTCCACTCCTAACCTCCAACTTTCAAATTTCTATGGGCCTCGATATTCGCTTTCCAATCGGCATCATGTTCACCCTGATCGGACTCCTCCTCACCGTCACCGGATTTGTCACCGGCGGTGACCCGGCTTTTTACAAAATCTCACTAGGAATCAATATCAACCTTGTTTGGGGCATCGTCCTACTCCTTTTCGGCGGTCTCATGTGGGGATTTGCCATTCTGGAGAAGAATAAGAAATAGAATATCTTATGGAAGATTGCCGTGTAGGGCATGAGGACCCTCACTCCCTGAAACCAGGATCTTCAAGGAAACGGTTCGATTCATCGTTCACCCAGTTTCAGTATCCGCTGATACTCATGGGCTGTCAGAGGCATGACACTGAGACGCGATTGACGGATCAGGGAGATTTCCTTCAGTAAGGGATCGGCTTTGATCTCGGCAAGTGGAACGGGTGAGGGGAGTTGCTTGACTGGCACCAGATCGACACAACTCCAGTCGCCTTCGGATGCTGTTGGATCGGGATAGAACTCTTTTTCCACTTTGCTGATGCCGACCACGGCCGGATCTTTCACGCTGTGGTAGAAAAGCACCAAGTCGCCTCTTTTCATGGCTCGGAGATTATTGCGGGCTTGAAAGTTCCGCACTCCAGTCCACGCGGTTTTGTGATCCCGAACGAGATCGCTCCACGAGTAGGCGGAGGGTTCTGATTTGATGAGCCAGTGTTGCGCCATGGGATTATGGAAAATTATAAGGAGGCAGAGGTAGCGGGGTGATGGTCTTTGTGGGATTAAATCAGTGTTTCCTTAAATCACAATTAGCGAGTTGTGACACTCCCGTGCTTTTCGTTAAGATGATCGGCTCATGGCAGGAAAAGGCATTTTCATTTCATTTGAAGGTTCTGAAGGTTGCGGCAAATCGACGCAGATTCTCCGCTTGGCCCAGCGTATGCACGCCCTTGGCCGTGAAGTCGTGCAGCTTCGTGAACCGGGAGGGACTCGTATCGGTGAGACGATCCGTCATCTGCTCAAGCATGATGAGCAAGCTGGAGCGATGACTCCGGAGGCCGAACTGCTCCTCTTTGCCGCAAGCCGCGCCCAGCTTGTCCGTGAAGTGATTCGTCCTGCTCTGGAACGGGGTGCCATCGTGCTCTGCGACCGATTTTTGGATTCGACGACCGTCTATCAGGGGGTGGCACGACGACTCGAAGCTGATCAAGTGGCCGCAATCAATCGATTTGCCGTCGAAGGAACATTGCCTGATCTGACCCTGCTGCTCGATCTGGATGCGGCGAAGGGGCGACGGAGGGCCGCAGCCCGATCTCGGGAGAAGGATCGCATGGAACAGGAGGGGGCGGAGTTTTACGAAGCTGTCCGCGAAGGTTACCTCATGCTGGCCGCTGCTCATCCCGAGCGTATCGCGATCATTGATGCCTCTGGAAATATTGAAACCGTGGAGGCGCAGATCGCAGCGGCACTCAAATTGCGATTGGAGGAAAGAACAGATGGCCTTTTCTAAAGAAGAAGCACTGCTGCTGCTGGAGAAGGCTCTTGAAGAAGGGCGGCTCGGCCATGCCTACCTGATCTCGGGTACTCCTGACTCCGGAGTGGATGAGTTTGCCAACGAACTTGCCGGACTTTTTCTAGGAAGTGGAGAAATCGCAGTGCAGCAACATCCCGATTATCACGCCATCGAGCCTGGCTCCAAATCGCGTCGTCTGCTGATCGAGCAGGTGAGGGAGTTGGAAGATGCAATCCATCGCACTCCTAACAGGGGATCGCGTAAGGTTGCTGTGATCCGTGATGCCGACCGGCTCATGCCGCAGGCTGCAAATGCCTTTCTTAAAACGCTGGAAGAGCCAACCGATGGCTCACTTCTGCTGCTCACCAGTGAGATGCCCGAAGCATTGCTTGAGACAATCCGTTCGCGGTGCATTTCCGTCGTGCTCTATTCCAAAGCCCATCCTCCCGCTGATTCACGCGAGGAACGCATCACTGCCGTCATGAGAAAATATTTTGCACCTGATTCCCGTGCCGATGCGACGGCGGCTTTTGGACTGACCCGGGTGTTCAGGGATTTGCTGGAAGAAGCGCGCGAGATTGCCTCGGAGAGGATGAAAGAGGAGCTGACGACAGAAAAAGCACATTTTGGCAAAACGACAGAGAATGACTGGGATGAGAGGGAGGAATCTCTCAAGGCCAGTGCCGAGTCGGAGGCGTTGCAGGAACGAACGCGTCTGTTGGGACTCGTCGCGAACTACTTTGGTTCCTCCCTGAGACATTTGCATGACGGTGGCACGAATCCTGATCCGGCGGAATCCCTTCGCCTGATCCGATGTCTGGATGCCGTTGAAAAACTTCGATCCTCGCTGGAGCGCGGGATTCAGGAAGCCCTTGCCTTGGAAACGGGATTTCTGGAACTGATGTTGGCTTCTCGGGTAGAATGAACTGATCAATATCCCATGAAACACCGACCTGTCGTTTTGAAATTTGGCACCGGCATCCTGGCCCGTGAGGGAGGCTGCTCCCTCGACACAACCCAGTTCGGCAGGCTCTGCGCTGATATTGCCGCCTTGAGTGCAGAGGGTATTCCCTGCGTGGTTGTCTCAAGTGCGGCGGTGGCTGCCGGGGTCGATGCGATGGGCTTGCAGAAGCGTCCCGCCGATCTCGCCGGGAAACAGGCCTGTGCGGCAGTCGGCCAGCCCGCCCTCATGGGAGCCTACACGCGTCACCTGGCCCCTCACGGGCTCAGGCCGGCCCAGCTTCTCCTGACACATGATGATATTTTCAATGAAGGACGTCGTCGCAATGCCAGCGTCACGCTGAACAGGTTGCTCGCCTCACCGGGCATTATTCCCATTATCAACGAGAATGATTCTGTAGCCGTGGAGGAACTTCGATTCGGCGATAATGACCGGCTTTCGGCGGAAGTCGCTAAACTGCTCAACGCCCGATTACTGATTCTGCTGACGAGTGCCGACGGACTGCTCGCCAAAGCTTCCAGGAATTCAAAACCCGCCAGGATTCCAGTCGTGACTGATATTGCAGAAGCATTTCGACATGTCACACCCGAGAAGGGAGAACACTCGACGGGAGGAATGAAGGCCAAACTTCAGGCTGTGCAGACTGCTGTGAGTGCCGGGGTGGAGACGGTCATCGCCCATGGTAGGAAAAAAGATCAGATCTCCAGTGCCGTATCGGGACTCGATGTCGGAACGAGATTTCCCATTGGAAAAAATCGCAAGCATTCATGAAAGCCCCCATCTTCTCCACGGCCCGGGTGATGGCGATCGGGCGCAATACCTTCACCGAACTTGTCAGGCAAAAGGTCTTCTACTTCCTTCTGCTTTTTGCCCTGATCATGATCGGCAGTTCCTCATTTCTCGCAAAGATCTCGTTTCAGGGGGAATTTCAGATGCTCAAGGATGTCGCCCTTGGGGCCATGTCGGTTTTTCTTTGCCTTCTGGCAATACTCGCCACGGCAATGCTGCTTCCCCGCGATCTGGAGGAAAGGACGATCTTCACCATTCTCTCCAAACCTGTTCCCCGTTATGAATACCTGCTTGGCAAGCTGCTTGGGGTCGTCATGATGCTGGCACTCTCGACAGTGGTGATGGGAATGCTTTTTCTGGCCGTTCTGCTGATGCGCGAACAGGTTGTTCTGGCGGATACCCACCGATCCCTTGCAGGATCCCCGCAGGAGTTGGCGGCCGCCATCGCCGAAGTGAAGCGCTCCGCCTTCACATGGGATCTGATTCCCGGAATGGCGATCCTGCTGGTGAAGTCGGTGTTGCTGGCATCACTAACTCTATTCATCTCCACTTTTGCCACTTCCGGAATCTTTGCCATACTCGTCGCGGCGTGTGCCTATTTCATTGGACACCTTCAGGTCACTGCGCGCGAATACTGGCTAAGTGGTATTGGCATGCATTGGTGGACACGGCTTTTCACCGCGTTGATCGCGCTCATTTTTCCAGATCTTCAGGCGTTTAATCTGACGGATGACATCGTGGCCGGGGTTCATCTTCCGATGGATGTTTTCTGGCAGACGGTGGCACTCGGAGGTGCCTATGCATCTGTTTATTACGCACTCGCCTGTTTTCTTTTCCAAAACAGGGAACTTTAGCAACCCCAGTCACAACGAAACCTGAAAAGGGAAATCTCCTTTCATTCATCTCTCTCCTCACGGCCTTTTCCTCTATGACTGGACGCATCGCACCAATCCGCCTTCTGGGTGCAACCGTGATGCTGACGATTGTGGGTGCGGTCCTGCTTCCTTGGGAGATCCAACTTCAGAAATCGGGAAGAGAGGCAGGGTTCCGAACTGTTGCTCTTGACCTGAGTCTGAGGGAACAGATCGGTCAATCGGGATTCCTTGCCGCCCTGAGTGGTTTTCGTTCGCCGGTAGCCGCCTTCCTGTGGATCAAGTCCCACATCGCTTGGGAAAATACCGAGTGGGGTCGCATGGCGGCTCTTTTCGAAACGGTGACGACTCTCCAGCCACACACCCGTCTCTACTGGGATATCGCCGCGTGGCATATGGCCTGGAATGCCAGCATGGCTGCGGAACAGGATAAAAATCAGCAGAGTGAGGTGCTGAGGCAGCGGACTAGTAGTCAGTATATCGATCTTGGTCAGGACATCCTGGAGCGTGGAATCCGTAACAATCCCAAAGATTATTATCTCTATGAGCGGCTCGGCATTCTTTTGCGTGATCGTCGGAAGGATCATGCCGGTGCGGCCGAGGCCTTCACCAAGGCTGCTTCATTTTCCGATGCCCCTGCCTATGTGAAGCGCTTCGCCGCCTATGAGATGGCCCAGGTACCGGGCAGGGAGAGGGAAGCCTACGATCGTCTTAAGGCCCTCTATGTGGAAGGTGAAAAGCAACGCCTGCCGACACTTCTCAAGTTGCTGGGCCAGATGGAGGAGAAACTTCGGATTCCTGAAGGGGAGCGGGTAAAACCTCGACAGCCTGCTGTCATCAACCAATCACACCGCTGATGCGCTGCGCGATCATTGCCGATATTCATGCCAACCTTCAGGCGCTGGAGGCTGTGGTTGC
This sequence comes from uncultured Spartobacteria bacterium, assembly GCA_903823215.1. GTDB lineage: Bacteria > Verrucomicrobiota > Verrucomicrobiia > Chthoniobacterales > UBA6821 > UBA6821. Next base: position 10,096 of record CAIJRY010000068.1, on the reverse strand, counting down.
CGATGCGCGCGAGTATGGATGCGAGGAATTCCATGTGCTTGGTGATGTTGTCGGCTACAATGCAAATCCGTCAGAGTGCGTGGAAATCGTGCGTACTCTCCCCGGGGTCTGCGTGCTCGGCAACCATGATTCGGCGGTTGCGGGACTGGAACCGCTTGATCACTTCAGTCCCTCAGCGATCAGTGTGCTGGAGTGGACGCGGGCCAGCCTGACAGACGAACAACGGGATTGGCTGGCAGCACTTCGGCCGACCCGTCAGATTCGCACGGCCACACTTGTTCATGCCACGCTCGACTCACCTACTTCCTGGGGATATATCCGCACATCTTCGGCGGCCGAAATGAGTCTTGCCTGCCAACGCACGCCTCTCTGTTTCTTCGGACATACCCATGTGCCGGGTATCTTCGTGCAAGGAGGGAGAGAGATTCTTCTGGATGAAGGAGTGCAACTTCCCCCAGATCAGAAATTTTTTATCAATGCCGGTTCCGTCGGCCAGCCTCGCGATGGTGACTGGCGTGCCTCCTACCTGATACATGACGAGGAGAGTGCGGGTCTCTGGCTGCGCCGAGTGGAATACAATGTTCAGACAGCCCGTCAGGCCGTGCTTGATGCCGGTCTCCCTGTCAAGCTCGGCGACAGGCTTCTGATCGGTCTGTAAAACCGTCTTCTGGAGGCTCATGACAACACGGCGACATCCACGGCGCATCCTCTTGATTAAGCCGAGTTCCCTCGGTGATGTGATCCATGCACTTCCTGTGGTTTCGGTACTGCACGATCACTGGCCGGAGGCCGAAATCCGCTGGCTCATTCATCCCTCCTGGCGTTCCCTTGTCGAAGTACATCCAGCGGTCTCCGACACCATCCTGTTTCCGCGGGACAGATTCCGGGGGCCATCGGGGTGGCTGCGCTCCTTGGCATGGCTGCGTCTGTTACGGGGCTGGCAACCCGATCTTGCCATTGATCTTCAGGGTTTGATGCGGAGTGCTCTTTTTGCTCGGATCTCCGGCGCTGGGAGGATAATCGGTCTTTCCGACGCCCGGGAAGGTTCACGATTTCTTTATCATGAGACGGCTTTGGTGAACCGTGATGACCATGCCGTGAATCGCTATCTCGGAGTACTCGATCAACTTGGAATTCCACGGCCTGAGAGCCCGGAATTTCAACTTCCGCAGGGAACTCTTCCCCATGGCTTTGATGCCACCCGACCCTACATTGTTCTCCATCCCTATGCCCGTGGTGAAGGAAAGAACCTGAACGAATCTCAGATCCGTGCATTCATCAGAGGCACGGGAACCCAACGGGTCATGATCGTTGGGCGTGGTAAGTCGCCCAGTGATCTGCCATCCCATGTCGAGGATTGGAGTAACCGAACCGATCTCCTGGAACTGCTCGGCATCCTGCGCGGAGCCTCTTTTATTGTCAGTTCCGACAGCGGACCGATGCATCTGGCGGCAGCTCTCCATGCCGACAGGACGGTTGCAATCCATCGCTGGAGCGATCCTCTGAAAGTCGGCCCTTACTTTCCCAACTCTCTGATCTGGAAAGAGGGGCGCATCGCCCGGGTGTCAGATCTCGATGATAGCTGGCGAGCGGAGGGCCGTGCTCCGACCGAATCAGAGATGGAAGAACTTGGTCGGAGGATCGAGGGAAAAAGGATGAATTATGAAGTATGAAAACCGAGGGGTATCTTGCATCTTAATCTGAGAATGTCTTTTTCCGCACAGATTGATTCGATTCTGGCTGCCCCAACATCAGAGCTGACGGCATTTCGCCGATTGCTTGAACCGTGTAGCGATCGAGCCCTTGAGGAGATGGCCTGCAGATCGATGGCTCTGACCCGCCGCTATTTTGGGAGGACGATGCGCATGTTTGCCCCACTCTATCTCTCCAACGAGTGCATCAATAACTGCGCCTACTGCGGATTTTCCCGCGACAACGCCATCATGAGGGTGACGCTGGAGGTGGAGCAGATGGCCGTCGAGGCGAGGCATCTTGCGCAGGAGGGGTTTCGCAATGTGCTGCTTGTGGCGGGAGAACATCCCAAATTTGTCTCCGGCGGTTACATGGAGCAATGCATCAGGCGACTCTCCAGAGAAATTCCCAGCATCTCCCTCGAAGTGGCGCCGATGGAGGCGGAGGAATATCGTCCCTTGGTGGAGGCCGGAGCCGAGGGACTCGTCGTTTATCAGGAGACCTATGATCGCGAGGCCTATCGCGAACTCCACACGGCAGGGCCCAAAAAGGATTACGACTGGCGCCTTGATACTGCGGAGAGAGGCTATGAGGCGGGATTTCGACGGCTTGGTATCGGCGTGCTGTTCGGTCTTTCGGAATGGCGGAGGGAGGCTGTGGCACTCGCCGCCCATCTCTTCCATCTTCAGCGTGTCTGCTGGAAGTCCCAACTAACAGTCAGCATGCCCAGATTGCGTCCCGCAGCCGGTTCCTTCGAGCCGAAGCATCCCTTCAAAGATCGGGAATTCACCCAGTTGCTCTGCGCCCTGCGCATCACCTTTCCCCAGGTCGGCATCGTCTTGAGCACACGGGAACCGGCACCGCTACGCGATGCGCTTTCCACGCTCGGAGTGACGATGATGAGTGCCGGGAGCCACACTGAGCCTGGTGGTTATACGGGGCAGGGAGCCGATCAGCTGCACGAAACATTGAGGGGCCGCAAAGTGGAGAGTTCCTGTTCCGCAACGACGGCCACGGAACAATTTTCTATAGGAGATGAACGGAGTTCCTTCGAGGTGGCTTCGATGTTGAGGGCGCGGGGACTGGAACCTGTCTGGAAAGACTGGGATGTGGCTATTTTGGGAAGTACAGCATGAGAAGGATAACGGTCAACGGGGAGTTGAGGGAAACGAGTGCGACTGATCTTGATGGCTTGTTTGCAGAGCTCGATCTTCCCACGCCTCTGATGCTTGTGGAATACAACGGCGCAGCTCTCACTCGTTCGGAATGGCAGGAAATTATCATTTCCGATGGAGATCGCTTCGAACTGATGAAGGTGGCGGCGGGAGGGTGACTCATGGAACCAACCGAACATCCCGAACTTCTCGCCCCTGCCGGAGGATGGGATTGCCTGAAAGCGGCTGTCGCCAACGGAGCCGACGCCGTCTTCTTCGGCCTCCCTCGCTTCAATGCACGCATCAGGGCCGATAACTTTACCGAGGAGGAATTGCCTGAGGTCGTTGATTTCTGTCACCGGCATGGGGTGAAGGCCTATGTGACACTCAACACTCTTGTCTTCACCGGTGAACTGGATGCCGCAGTTGATTATCTCCGCTTGCTCAACCGTGGCGGAGTCGATGCCCTGATCGTTCAGGATATAGGACTCGTGCGTTTGGCCGCAGCGGTCGTGCCAGAGCTTCCCATCCATGCCTCGACACAGATGACACTGACCTCTCCGCAGGGGGTGGAGGTGGCGAGGGGTCTTGGCATCACCCGATGTGTGCTGGCGCGGGAGTTGTCGTTGAGGGAATTAAAACGATTTGATCCGGTGCGGATGCCACTGGAAGTTTTTGTCCATGGAGCACTCTGCGTGGCCTACTCGGGTCAGTGCCTCACCAGTGAGTCTCTCGGTCAGCGGAGCGCCAACCGTGGCGAGTGCGCCCAAGCATGCCGGATGCCGTATGAACTCATCGTCGATGGAGTCCTGCGTGATCTCGGAGACAGGCGTTATCTCCTCTCTCCGCAGGATCTCGCGGCGGTGAATGATATTCCGAAGCTTCTGGAATGTGGCGTCACGAGTTTCAAGATCGAGGGACGGCTCAAGTCACCAGAGTATGTTGCTGCCGTCTGCCAGGTTTATCGGAAGGCTATCGATGCGGCCTTGGCGGGTCGGGCTCAGGAAGCAAGTGAAGAGGATCTTTATCAGTTGGAGATGGCCTTCTCCCGAGGACTCTACAGTGGATGGTTGCACGGGGTAGATCATCAGGCACTCGTTCATGCCCGCTTCGGGAAGAAGCGCGGCCCCTTTCTGGGAACAATTGCCGAGATCAATCAGGACTACATTGCTTTTGAAACAAAGGTTCCTCTCAGACCGGGTGATGGCGTGGTCTTTGACACCGGAGAGGATACCGACCATGAGCAGGGAGGTCGTATTTTCGAAATCCGTGGGAGTCGCTTCTATTTCCGGCACGGGCATCTCGACCCAAGTCGTCTCAACATCGGAGATCGTGTCTGGAAAACCGACGATCCTGAGCTAGACAAACGCCTCCGCAATTCTTATGCCGGACGCATCGATGCGCGCAAGGCAGAGCCCTTCGATGTGACTGTTTCAGGCCGGGTGGGGGAACCCTTGGAGATCACCTCATCAGGCATTACCATCCGTTCCGCGATCCTGCTTGAGGCAGCCCGCACGGCACCGCTGAGTGACGAAAAACTGCGTGCTCAGTTGAGTAAAACCTCGGAGAGTGGATTTGCTCTTCGGGAGCTGCATTTTCAAATCGAAGAAAATGTCATCCTGCCGCTTTCTGAGATCAATCGGATGCGGCGTGATCTGATGGAGAAGATGGTCGTGGCTCGGAATCTCCCACGAACTGAGGTAGCAGCCTCATGGCATGAACTCTATGATCGGTCAGCACCCGTCGTGTCCGGGGCTGAGTCTGGAAGACAATCTGTGTTGCATGTGCTCTGCCGCTCCATGGAGCAGCTGGAGGCTGCGCTTGATTGCAATATTACGGAACTCTACGCCGACTTTGAGGATATCCGCCGCTACAAAGAGGCCGTGGCTTTGGTGAGCGAACATGAACGCACTGCGGGTGGCGGCAGTCCCAAGGCACGCATCCTGCTTGCAACTCCGCGCATTCAAAAAGCTGCGGAGGAGGGATTCTTCAAGCTGATCGAAAATGCTGCCCCCGATGGCGTGCTTATCCGCAATCTCGGCGCGATCACCCACTTTGCAGGGAGTGAGTTGGAGTGCATCGGAGACTTTTCCCTCAATATTTCCAATCCTCTCTCCGCGCAGTTCTTCATGAGTCAGGGATTGAAGCGCGTCACGATCAGCTACGATCTCAATATCGCCCAGGTGCTCGATCTCCTGAGGGAGGCACCCCCCGAGTGGTTTGAACTGACGATCCATCAGCACATGCCGATGTTTCACATGGAGCATTGCGTCTTTGCGGCGTTCCTCTCCGAGGGAACCGATCATACCAACTGCGGTCGCCCCTGTGACATCCATCGCCTCCATCTCAAGGATCGAGTCGGGATGAGACATCCCCTTCGAGCCGATGTCGGCTGTCGCAATACCCTCTTCAATGCCATAGCCCAGACGGGAGCCGACTATCACCGTGAACTCCATGCCGTGGGATTGCGCAACTACCGTGTCGAACTGCTGGAAGAGGATGCCGCACAAACCAGGGCCATCCTCAATGCTTACAAAGCCCTTCTGATCGGCGATACCCAAGGCTCGGAAACCTGGCGTTCCCTCCGTGCGAGGGCACAGCTGGGAGTGACGGCAGGAACACTCCGAACCCCCTGAAGACCGACCCAACTTTTGTGCTGACTTGTCAAGGTGGGGCATAGGGGCTAGGAGAGTGATCATGCTCAAAGGAATCCATCCCTGCATCAGTCCCGAACTTCTGCTCATCCTTGCCGAAATGGGTCATGGGGACGAGATCATCCTCGCCGATGCTCACTTTCCTGGACATACCTTCAACGAGAGGGTCGTGAGAGCCGATGGGCTTGATGTTACGACCCTGCTGGATGGAATTCTGCCGCTCTTTGAACTCGACAGCTACTCCACGCCGCTCGTGATGATGGCCGCTGTGGAGGGCGATCAGCTTGATCCCGCTGTCGGAGAGCAATACATGAAGGTCGTGCATCGCCACGCTCCCTCGGCCAAATCTCCTGAACGGATCGACCGCTTTGCCTTCTACGAGCGGGCGCGTGGGGCCTATGCCGTGGTGATGACGGGTGAGATGCGAAAATACGGCAATCTTCTGATCAAGAAAGGAGTCACGCCAGTTTAAGAATTTATATCATTTACATTTTTCGCCTGCGCGATTTATACCGCTCGGCGTTTTGCATATCGCACCTTTCTGGAATCCATGAAAAAACTCCCTTTCCTCATACTTCTGCAAGCCACTCTGGGTTGCTCTGCTCTCTTTGCCCAAGCTGATCCCTATGCGGGATACACCAACACCAGCTCGTATTTCCTTCCCTATTCCAGTGGATCATTCACTCCGAATAACGGCGGTGATGTATTTGTCAGCTTCTCCCTGCCGGAGAGTACAGGAACAAAAACCAACTTCAATGTGCAAGTTGATACAGGTTCGCGAGGGTTCTATTCTTCCTCCACGGCGTTGGGAGCGGCTTTCACCAATGCTGATTCCTATGCCGGTCAAATCGGACTAAGCAGCTCCGGTCGTGTCTTTCAGGGATATTGGACCCCTACCATCATGACTTTTAATGTGACGAACCTGGCGACCGGTCTAGCTGATATGGTTACATCCTCGGTCACGGTGCTTGATGTCCAGAGTTTGACTTGTGATTCCAACCATGCCAGCGCCACCTTCACGACCACTACGGATTCAGGGACGGTCATCGCCAATATCATTGGCACTACCAATACCACAACGCTTTTGTTTACCGGTGGTAGTGTCACCGTGAATCAGGGGCTCTCCGTCTCCTACGCCTTGAATACTAACCTTGCCAATGAAGAGAACTTCGGAGTTGGATTTTATCTTGGAGAAGCTACTAACTCGACCACAACAGGTCCGATCGCTAATAATAAAAACCAAACTTACAATCCCCTCATCAACCTTACCAGCAGCAACCTTGTTGCGGGTTATATCGTCAAGACCAACGGCATCCAACTTGGTCTGGCGACCAATGTTTCTGGGTATGCCTACACGAAACTCAATTCTACCGGCCTTACCTCCTCCAACTCCGTGCCTGACTGGCAGACACCGATGGGAACCACCGTCATCAACGGGGTGACCAATACCCCGGGAAGCATCGTGATGGATTCCGGGATCAGTAATGCATACATTAGCGCCAGTAACCTGGTGACCGCTCCGACAAATTTCACCGTCCAGCTCATGAACTCAGGCGGGGCAACGAATGGGGGAGTAGGCTATAATATTAATATGGGCAGCAACAGCGCTCTCAACCCATCGGCCATCGACCTCTCCAATTCAGGAACGAACGGAATCTTTTCCCAGAATGCCTCTCCCTACGGGTATTCCTACTTCAACACGGGGAGGAATGTCTTTGATGCTTTCAACATGCTCTACGATGCGCAGAACGGCTACATGGGACTCCTGACTAATGATTATGGTTCCTCTCTGGTTGGCAATGGTACTGTCTTCTTCTCAGCCCAGGCAGGTGGATTTCCAAATCCGGTTCCGGAACCTTCGGCCATCGCGCTCTTCGGACTCGGTGGGTTGGTGCTGCTTGCAGTCTGTCGCCGGAAACAAGTGTAATACCATTCATAGATCGGTGGGTTTTATCCCAGAGGCTGAAGTTTATAGCCCTCGGCGGCTTCGCCTGCGTGGAAGGTGTATCGGATGATGTGATCCTCAGTACCTCCATGTCGGGGAGAACTGGGGATGCCGAGTAATTCTGCGGTGCGGATGGAGGCCTCTCCAAGATGGGTCGCGGGGCCGATGTCCGCGCAGACGGCGTGGATTGATTTTTCAGTGCGCGTATTGGTAACAACAACCTTACATCCAAGAACTGCCCCTGCTGCCTTGCGGGCAAGTGAGCCGGGACAGACGACATAGGCCACCGTCTCGCTATCAATGTAGCGGCGTGGATCGGTGCTCGCATATTGGCGGTGCTCAAGGCTGGTGGTGGAGATATACATTCCGGGGCACGGATCGGTGGTTCCCTGAACAATGGGTTCGCCTTCTGCATCGGTTACGATGCCATACCAGTCACCAATGCTTCCAGCATTGGCGGTATGATCAAGTCCGCTATTGTCAGGGCCGTAGCACCTGGGTGAACCATCACCGTCAATGGTAAGTCCTGCAAGAAATCCAAAAGCTCCGTTGTCGTGTTGGATGATTTCCTGATCGGAGATGGTGGCGAGCAGACGAGACATGGGAAGCAAGGGGTAGAGGGATGACGAGGATTCAGGAGTCCCTCTGTCACATCATCTGGGCACCCATTTCGGCAAGCGGGGACCTCTCTCCTTTGGTGAGCGAGATGTGCGCGGTAAGCTTCTGCCCTCGCAGCCGGTTGCGTGTATGCACTAGGCCGTTGGAGCGGCTATCGACGTAGGGATTGTCGATCTGCGCGGGGTCGCCGACCATGACGAGTTTGGAGCCCTTGGACATACGAGTAACCACGGTCTTGGCTTCCAGCGGGGTGAGCTGCTGGGCCTCATCGAGGACGAAGAAGCGGTTCGGGATGGAGCGGCCTCGAATGTAGCAGAGGGCCTCGATCTCAAGCAATCCACGCTCGATGAGCTGCTCGTAGGGTTTGAGCGGTTTCTGTCCTGGGAGACCTGGATCTTGTTGCTGTATGGACTTACGCTTCTGCTGCTTGCGCTCCGAGGCATGCTGTCCAGCCTGTCCTTCGGGGCGATAGGGATGGAGTGGCATGAGTACTTCGAAGGCATCGTAGATGGACTGGAGCCAAGGGTGGAGCTTCTCGTTCAGAGTGCCGGGCAGAAAGCCCAGCGTCTCCCCCATGGCGACCACAGGGCGGCTGACGGTCATGCCGTTGTATTCCTTCTGCGTGGTGAGCCAGAGACCTGCACCGACTGCGATGAGGGTCTTGCCCGTTCCTGCTTGTCCATAGCAGGTGATCAACGAGATGGTCGGATCGAGCAGAGCATCCAGGAAGCAAAGCTGGCCCAGATTTGCAGCCTTCAATTCGATGCCTCTGGGCATCTGGAGGCTGTGTGGAACCTTAAGCCGGATGAAATGTCCACCTCCGACATGTCGCGCGGGCATGAGCTTCTGCGCCGAAGCGGAGAGAAGGACATACTCGTTGATCTCCAGAGGGCCGGTTCTGGCGACTTCAAGATCGAGCTGATTGGAGCTGCCAAATCGCTGAAGCTCATGCGCCTCGACGTTAATGGTGCGTATCTCAAGATCCTCGACTTCGGAAGCGGCCACCTTGTCGTTGAGGTAATCCTGACAGGTGATGCCGACCGACATCGCCTTGAGTTGCATGTTGAGATCCTTGGTGACGAGGATGGTGGGGTTTTCATCAGTCTCCTGCAGGGAAATGCAGGCGGCCATGATGCGGTGATCAACAGGTTCCTTGTCTGGGAAAATCTTGGCGAAACGGCGCATTGCAGGGCTGAGGCGCTCTCTGCGCAGGGCATCATTGATATAGATGCGGACACTCCCTCCGCCAGTGGTTTTGACTCCCTTGGTGACTTTTTTGGTCTGATGGTCGAAAATCTGAGTTAGAAAACGATGCACGGTGCGGGCGTTGGCTCCGCGCTCGGTCTGTTCGTTCTTAAAGCGATCCAGTTCACCGAGCACCTCGACGGGAATGAAGAGGTGGTTGTTCTCAAAGAGGTTGAGGCAATGCGGGTCATGCAGCAGGACATTGGTATCGAGGACAAAATTCTTCACGAGGCCGGGGGTCTTCATTCGATCCCGTTTCGATGGGGTTGGGAAGAAAGAGCTCTGTTCTTCGGGAGTTTCCATCGAGGCGGTTCGGTGCATGATGTTATTTGGGTTGTAGGTGTGAATTGCTGCGTGACTGCGGGTGAAATCGTTCCAGGGGTATGACCTCGACTCCGGGACAATCGAGGAGTGGCGAGACGAAACTGCCCGTGGGAGCTTCCCTGAAATTTTGGGAATGCTCGAACCACACCGTAGAAATCTGGTGGCAGGAGGAACTCAATTCGTTTCTGTATTGCAGCGTGGGCCCCACAATTCAACCACAAAATTGTGGCAATATTGTCACTTGACCACAATGGGTAGTGGTGAGTGGAGGAAAATGAAGAAGGAAAAATGCAAAATGAAGAATAAAACAACGAGAGGAAAAAGAACCTCTCTCCCGGGCTTATTCATTTTTCATTTTTCATTTTTCATTTACCCTTTTCCGCCACATGCATTCTTTTCGTTATGTTGATGGGTTGTTGAAGTGTGAGGATGTCGATCTTAATGAGATTGCCTCCAAGGTGGGG
>CAIJRY010000067.1 GCA_903823215.1 uncultured Spartobacteria bacterium | reverse complement strand
GGATTTCCCGTCGGTGAGATAAGGCGGAGTGCCGGTAAATGCATGGTAAAGAGAACCGCCAAGTCCATAGATGTCACTGCGTAAATCCCCCGCTTCGCGATTCAGAATTTCCGGTGCCACATAGTCGGGGGTCGCCATAAGGTGCTGCTCGATTTCAGGTTCAGGCTCACTCCCCTCCATGCCATCAAGATGACGGGCCAATCCAAAATCACCCAATTTTGCACCACCGGAAGCATTAAAGAGAATATTTGCGGGTTTGAGATCACGGTGAACGATTCCCTTGGCGTATGCCGCAGCGAGGGCCTTGAGGATTTCAAGGCCGGTTTCAAGAAGCTGCTGCTCGTCGATGGTTCCCTTGGAAATCATGAGGTCATGCAGTGATCCAGCCTCCATAAGCTCCATCTCAAGTCGAGCACCACCCGTATCCTCTTCAAGGCGAAATACCTTTACGACTCTCGGATGCTGGATCAATCCGCCAAACTTTGCCTCGTGCCTAAGAAAGATGAGGTTCTCCTCATAATCTTTCTGATCCGCCTCCAGGACTTTCAGAGCCACTTCCGGCAAGGAATCCTCCTCACCGATTTTCTGATCACGACGGGCCCGGAACACCCGACTACTCCCCCCGTGCCCTATGATCTCCAGAAGTTCATAGGTTCCGATTTTAGTTTTCACTCTGAAAACCGAATTGCAGCCGGGACATTTCACGGTCGCAAACAACCGCTCATCCGTCAGATCAAGCAAAAGTCCGCACGAAGGGCATGCTTCCTCGTATCTGGATGACAGGGAATTTTCGCTTTGTTCCGGGGCTGATTGCGACATCGGTTGACCATACTGCGAGGAACGCACATCTTACAAGCGGTACGCCTCTTCATCTCAGACTTCAGCACGCTCCTATTTATGTCCATTCCAGTCATCCATGAAATCATCGCTTCCGAGGAGGATCGTCGCCAGAGACTGGACATGGTTCTGGTCCGTTATCTTCCTAATTTTTCCCGGTCAAAGCTTCAGGCACTGGTCAAGGCAGGCAGAGTCACCCTGCGGGGAGCCCCTGTCCGCAGCAATGACGAGGTGCAACCCGGAGATGTCTATCTCGTGGAAGAAGAAGCTCCCAAGCCTCCTGCGGGAGCGCGGCCCGAGAATATACCACTTGAGATTCTGCACGAGGATGATGATCTGCTGGTAGTCAACAAACCTGCGGGGATGGTGGTGCATCTTGGCGCAGGTCACGAGGAGGGCACCCTGGTCAACGCTCTCCTGCACCACAGCGGCACACTCTCCTCAGGCTCCGAGGAGCACCGTCCGGGGATCGTGCATCGCCTCGATAAGGAAACCAGCGGCTGCATTGTTGTCGCCAAGAATGATCAGACACATGCCTCACTCTCGAGGCAGTTTGCAGACCGATTGATTAAGAAAACCTACCTCGCCATCGTCCGGGGAAGTCCACGCCATGGCAAGGGAACGGTTGATCTCTCCATCGGCCGTCATCCCGTGCAACGGCAGAAAATGACCCCCCGCCGCGCCCCCTCTGGACGTGAAGCGGTGACTGACTACGAGGTGCTGGCCACTCATGGCGGCTACAGTCTTGTTGCCTGCATGCCTCATACCGGGCGCACCCACCAGATCCGTGTTCATCTGCAACATCTCGGTCATCCGATTGCCGGTGATCCCCTTTATGGCAAGCGGGATAACTTTGAACGCCATCTCCTCCACGCCTGGCAACTGGAGTTTACTCATCCCCGCACCGGAGAGATCATGCAGTTTAAGGCTCCCCTTCCAGCCGACTTTGCCCTCGTTCCCTTGCCAAAACCAAAAGATATTCCCAATTTTGGAAAACAACCCTAAAGAGAGACGCTGATTTAATCCTATGAGCAGTCATCAATCAGCCATGAACGATTCGCCCTTCAGCGAGGCAATCGCGACAGCACTCCCCATCCTGCAACGGATGAAAAAAAATCTGCGTGGCGCACCGACTGCCTCGCGTTCCAGTCTGGAGCGGCTCCTGTCAGCCACCCATCTCCCGGATGGTAAAAATTCAGCGGCCAAAAATCAGAAGCCAGTCGAAACGATCCCCATGAAGCCTTCCCCAATCTCCCATCCTCCCTCTCCAGCCTCTTCCGATGACGGCCGTCTTGCCAGACTGGAGGAACTAAAACACAACATACTTTCCTGCACCCGCTGTCCCAATCTCGTGGCAAGCCGCACCCAGGTCGTCTATGGCGTGGGTAATCCGTTCACAGAGCTTCTCTTTGTCGGTGAGGCTCCGGGAGAAGAGGAGGATCTACGGGGCGAGCCCTTCGTCGGCAAGGCAGGTCAGCTTCTCACCAAAATTATCGGGGCAATGGACTACACCCGCGAGGAAATCTTCATTGCCAACATTCTCAAATGCCGCCCCGACATGCCTGCGGGGGTCTCGGGAAATCGCAAACCAAAACCTGCAGAAATGGCAACCTGTCTCCCATGGCTGGCCCATCAGATCGACCTGATCAAACCGAAGGTCATTGTCGCTCTGGGCCTCACTGCGGTTGAAGGACTGCTCGGAGAGCCCCGCACCATGCGGGATGTGCGCGGCAAGTGGCTTGATTATCACGGGGTTCCGCTCATGCCGACCTATCATCCCGCCTACCTGCTGCGAAATCAGACTCTGGCCGAGAAGCGCAAAGTATGGGAAGACATGCTCCTCGTACTGGAACGACTGGGTCGGCCAATCAGCGCCAAACAACGGGGATATTTTTTGGAAAAGGAATAATTCAATCCCGGCAACCGTGGGCCTTTCATTTCCAGAGCAACTCTTTCGCACTGCCTTTCACTGGCTTGTAATCAGGTGTTGCGGTCTCCTTTTCAGGATCACCTGCAAGGTGAGGGTCATCCAGCTGGCCCCTGTGCCACAGCACGGCCCGCTCATCATGGCCTCCAACCACAACAGCCACTTTGATCCTCCGATTATCAGCGGCTTCTTTCCCCGACGACTGGATTGGCTCGCCATGGTGGAAATGTTCCGGACGAACTGGAGCCGCAAGGTTTTCACCGCTCTTAACTGCATCGCCGTGGATCGCAGCGGCGGGGATCGCACCTCTCTGCGTCAGGCACTTGGCCGACTTTCAGAGGGACGGGTGATCGGCATTTTCCCAGAGGGTGGCATCCGCGCGGGAGAGACATCGATCCTCAACGGAGCCCCGATGAAACCGGGTCTTGCCGCCCTGAGCATTCATTCCGGAGCCCCGGTGATTCCATGCGCCTTGATTGGCAGTGACCGACTTTATCAACGCACGAACTGGTTTCCCTGGACTCCGCGGATCACGCTGATCCTGCTGATTGGAAAATCCGTTCATCCACCAGCGAAACAAAAGTGTGATTCCGAGGCCAAGGAGCGCTTTTCCCAGGAACTTATGCAAACTTTCCTCGCGCTGAAAGAGGAAGCCATTGAACGCTTTCACCTTTCTCCAAACGACCTCCCCCAAACTCCGCAGGCGAGAAAAGGGGATGTGGAATAATCACTGATGATCTCACGGGCTTCCCATATTGTGATGGATTCGCTCATGTGCGCCTTGATGAATGCAGCCCAATGGCGGCTTCGCCATCATACCGTGACCAAACCAGAGTTGGATGCCTACCTGGACACCTGCGCACACTTTACTCGCGAGCATTACTTCGCCCTCCCGACCACGGGACAAACTCACTGGAATCTCAAGGGAAACCGCCTTTCATGGAACTCCTCCATTCCCGGAATTTACCCGGAAAATAACATTGCCTGTGCTGATTCCTTCGTAACATCAAATCGATCCGCTTCCAAAGAAGCCCCCACGATCATTCTACTCCATGCATTGATGTCAGCAAATGACTTTGGATACCGCAGGATCGCAGCCCACTTCAACAAACGGGGCTGGAATGTACTCTTCCCTCACCTTCCCTATCATTATAGTCGCCGCCCCAAGGGATATGCCAACGGAGCACTTACAATCACCACGAATATCATTCGCAATGCGGAGGCCCTGAGACAATCCGTGATTGAACTGCGACAGCTTATGGCGTGGGCAAGAGCGCGTGGCTCCCAGCGGATCGCCTTGTTGGGCACCAGCTACGGCGGCTGGGTCAGCGCCCTGACTCTCGGTCTTGAGATGACCGATTTCACACTGTTAATCCAACCTATCGCCGATGTTCCGCATGCCACTTTCAAGAGTCCTTCCAGTACCATGATGGCCGGTTTACTGAAAGCTAATGGCATCGATGCGGCATCCATCTCCCGTCATGCACACCTTACCTCTCCCTTGCATCTGACCCCGCTCACTTCAGCGGATCGGATTACTGTCATCGGAGGAACTTATGACCAAATTTCACCTTCAGAATCTCTAAAGTCTCTTTCATCTCGTTGGGGAAGCACTTCCTATCGAGAAGTCCGGCAAGGCCACTTTGGCTACGCAGCCATGAAACGCGCGCTTGCGGAAGCAGAACATTATCTCAATTCTCCTGCTCAATGACCACCCTCATCACCATCGGACCGACACAGGAACCGCTTGATGCCATGCGGATAGTGAGCAACCGATCCAGTGGCAATCTCGGTACCCGTCTCGCCATAACTCTTGCCATGAAAGGTCACCGTGTCCTTGCACTGCGAGGAGTCGGAGCCACCGCTGAGACTGATGAATTGAAGGAACTAGGCATTGAAATTCTTCCTTTTACCAACGCCGAGAGCCTTAGATCCCTATTGGAACAAACATCAAAAACCGAGCAGATCGACACCATTTTCCATACAGCCGCAGTGAGTGATTTTTATCTTCCCGGAGCCGGGCAAGGGAAGATCCCAACCAGCAACGGGTCGCTTACCCTGACCTTACAGCCCACTCCAAAAATCCTTCCTCTGCTATGCGGCTGGTATCCGTCCACAAAAATTATCGGTTGGAAATTTGAAGCCTCTGGAGACAAAGAATCAGCCCTCTCTGCGGCACATGCCCAGATCCTCAACAATAAGACCCTCGCCTGCGTACTCAACGGCCCCTCCTATGGCGAAGGCTTTGGGTTTGTGGATG
>CAIJRY010000066.1 GCA_903823215.1 uncultured Spartobacteria bacterium | reverse complement strand
GATATGTCGGAGTACATGGAGAAGTTCACCTCCTCCCGTCTGATCGGTTCTCCTCCGGGCTATGTCGGCCATGAGGAAGGAGGCCAACTATCGGAGGCTGTGCGCAGGAGGCCTTATTCCGTGGTGCTCTTTGACGAAATCGAAAAAGCCCATCCGGATGTCATGCATCTACTGCTCCAAATACTGGAAGAGGGGACGGTGACCGACAGTCTCGGGCGCAAGATCGATTTCCGTAATACGATTATCATCATGACTTCCAATGTCGGCGCCGAGTTGATCAAGAAGCAGACGACGCTCGGCTTTGGTGCCCCGACGATCGACGGCACTCATGACACGATGCGTGATAAAATTCTTGAAGAAAGTAAGCGTGTCTTCAAACCCGAGTTTTTAAACCGTCTGGATGATATCATCGTCTTCCATTCCCTTACCAAGGAGATGCTCACACGCATTGTCGACCTCGAAGTTTCCAAGGTTGCTGCCCGAATCAAGGACAAAGAGATTATTGTGACGCTTGATGCGTCCGCTCACGAACTGCTCATTGAAAAAGGGTATGACCCTACCTATGGGGCGAGGCCGATGCGTCGGGCTGTCGAGCGCTACCTTGAAGATCCCATGGCGGAAGATGTGCTTCGTGGTGTGATTAAGGGTGGGGATCTTGTTGCGGTGACGCGTGATGGGGACAAACTTTCCTTTAAGATCACTGGGGGTGCGCCTCCGGCCAAAACATTGGAAGAGGCAGCTAAGGAATAGCGAATTCGGATCTTCACTCCCCCCTAATTTTTGGCGTATGTCTCTCCCGTCATCGTCCGGATCAGATATTCCGAAAGAACATCTGAATCGGCCGATCAATGAATTTCTTCGACCGGGACCGCCTCCGTTGCAACTCGATCAAACAGTCGGCCTGGCGCTGGAAGCGATCAGGGCGACTGGTTTGGAAGAGCGCATTTTCTATTTTTATGTCGTCGATGGCGAGGGAAGATTGTCAGGAGTGGTTCCTGCTCGAAAACTCCTGACCGAGCCTCTGGAGAGCCTGATTAGCGAGGTGATGATGAAAAGAGTGCTTTCCCTGCCCGAGAGCGCGACGCTGATGGAGGCCTGTGAATGCTTCATTCTCCATAAGTTTCTGGCGATTCCCGTGGTCGATTCCGGGAAACGACTTCGTGGCATCATTGATGTTGGGCTGTTCACCGATGAAGTGATGGAACTTGGGGAAGGTAATTCGACTGATCAACTTTTCCAGTCGATCGGCATCCATGTGCAGGAAGTGCTGCATGCCTCGCCCTGGAAGGCCTTTGGCATCAGGTTCCCTTGGCTGGCAGCGACGGTTTCAGGGGGCGTGCTTTGTGCCATGATGGCCGGTGCCTTTGCTGCGACGTTGCAACAGCGTGTCGTGTTGGCGGTCTTTATGGCGCTTGTGCTTGGCCTGGGTGAGGCCGTAGCAGCACAGTCACTGGCTCTCACTGTGCAGTCTCTCCCTCAATCGCGCATTCGATGGAAATGGCTGAGGGTGAAGTTGCGTCGCGAGGGGGTGACGACAGTCCTGCTCGGATTGCTTTCAGGATTTGCCGTAGCCCTGATGGTTGGACTCTTCTGGCGCGATCTGCTCTCTGCAATCGTCATAGGAGGCAGTGTCCTGATTTCCGTTTGCATGGCAGGACTCATCGGAGTACTGGTTCCTACCCTGTTGAGACTGGTGCATTGGGATCCCAAGATTGCCGCAGGACCGATCACACTTGCAGCAGCCGATCTCTTCACGGTGAGTTGTTATCTTATCACTGCGAGATTGGTGTTGGGATAGGATGGTTTTTTCTCGTGGGAGGCGAGCTTTCCCAGGCATTATCAAACCTTATGCCTATTCGCGCACTTCTCTTTGATCTGGATGACACCCTTGCAGTTGACGAGGCGGTCTCACACGAAACTTTTGCTCATGTGGCTGCGGTGGCTGCTTCCCGATTCGGTGTTGCTCCCGCCCAATTTGCCCGCGATACCATGCAGATTGCCAGGGAACTTTGGAGCGAGGGAGCCTGCCGCCCTTATTGCCGTTCCATCGGCATCAGTGCCTTTGAGTGTCTCTGGGGCGGCTTCACGGGAGAAACTCCGGAACTTACCGCGCTGCGTAATTGGGCTCAGAAGTATCGCGCGGAAGTCTTTGCACGGGCGCTTGCGGCGCAACTGGAATCCTATTCCTCCGAGGCTCCGGAATTCCTTTCCGGCGAGTTTTCTTCCACTCGCCGTGCGAGGCAACGGTTATTGCCTGGAGCCCGCGAGATGGTGGCTCAGCTGTCCACATCCTACAAAATCGCTCTCCTGACCAATGGTGCTCCCGATCTGCAGCGCGAGAAGATTGAGGCCTTAGGGCTTGGTGAGTTTTTCAATGCCATTGCTGTCTCTGGGGAACATGGAATCGGTAAACCAAAACCCGAGATTTTTGATCGTTTGCTTGCAGAACTTGGAGTCACTCCGGAGGAGGCCGTTATGGTGGGCAACAGTTTGGAAAGGGATATAGCCGGGGCAAGGAATGCCGGCATCCGTTCAATATGGATCCGTGTGCCTGGTTCCGAAGAGCACGCGGAAGTGCAGCCTGATTATACAATCGTTGCTCTCCATGAAATTCCGACAGCGTTGGAACAACTTGGAGGTCCTGCAGGGAAATAGCGACTTGACCCCTGCCTTCCTCTCAACTCATCTAGTCGGAAGTGTTTTTTATTCTGCACT
>CAIJRY010000065.1 GCA_903823215.1 uncultured Spartobacteria bacterium | reverse complement strand
CCTTTTGACCTTCGTTCAGATTACCAGCCGCAGGGCGATCAGGCGCAGGCCATTGAAAAACTGACCCGCTCGATCCGTACGGGCAACCGTCATCAGACACTCCTCGGTGTCACTGGATCGGGCAAGACCTTTACCGCCGCAAATATCATCCGCAATCTTGATCGCCCGGTGCTGATCATGTCCCACAACAAGACGCTTGCCGCGCAGCTCTACTCCGAGTTCAAGCAGTTCTTTCCCAACAACGCGGTGGAGTATTTCGTCAGCTACTTCGACTACTATCAGCCGGAAGCCTACATCCCCCGTTCGGATACCTATATCGAGAAGGACAGCTCGATCAACGAGGAGATCGAACGCCTCCGTCTCTCCACAACCAGCTCGCTGCTGACACGTCGCGATGTCATCGTTGTCTCCAGTGTCTCCTGCATCTACGGTCTGGCCTCGCCGGAGGATTTCCTTCAGATGGTGCTCACAATCAAGAAGCACGACCGTATCACCCGCGAGGAAGTATTACGCCGACTTGTCGAGATGCTCTACGAGCGAAATGAGATCGAGTTTGAGCGCGGTAAGTTCCGCGTCCGGGGAGATGTTGTGGAGCTTTTTCCCGCTCAGAATGAGGACGAAGCGGTGCGCGTTGAATTTTTCGGTGATGAAATCGACCGCATGACCCTGTTCGATCCCCTCACCGGTCGCTCGCGTGGTGAACTCACCCACCTGACTCTCTTTCCGGCAAAACAGTTCGTCACGCCGAAGGATAAAATGCAGCCTGCCATGCGAAACATCCGCACGGAAATGGTGGAGCGGGTCGCCGAGTTTGAGGCGAATGGAAAATTCATCGAGGCCCAGCGGCTCAAGATGCGGACCGAGTATGATCTCGAGATGATGCAGGAGATGGGCTACTGCAACGGCATCGAGAACTACTCCCGGCATCTCACAGGGCGCGAGGCAGGATCGCGCCCCTACACGCTCATGGACTTCTTGCCAGAGGATACTCTTCTCATAGTCGATGAATCCCACGCGACTTTACCCCAAGTTGGCGGGATGTATGCCGGGGACAGGGCAAGGAAAATGACGCTTGTAGAGTACGGATTTCGCCTGCCAAGTGCGCTCGATAACAGACCGCTGAATTTTACCGAGTTTCTTGAAATGAACCGTCAGGGTCTCTACATAAGCGCCACTCCTGGTGATATCGAGCTTCGGAACAGCTTCGTCGGCAACGAGGGGTTTCTGGAACCTGACTCAACCCGGCTTCCTCTCAAGGCTAATGCTGCAAACGAGACTCTGGACACCGACACCCATGGCACTCCCCTGATCGTCGAGCAGATCATTCGTCCGACGGGGCTTCTTGATCCGCGCATCATGGTCAGACCGCTCAATGGACAGATCGATGAGACAATCGAACTTTGTCGCCAGCGCGTTGAGTCAGGCGAACGCGTCCTGATCACCACCCTCACCAAGCGCACGGCGGAGGATCTCACTGATTACCTCAAGGATGTCGGACTCAAGGTGCGCTATCTCCACAGTGACATCGATACCATCGAACGAGTTGAAATTCTGCGTTCGCTCCGTTCCGGTGAATTTGACATCCTGATTGGAATCAATCTCCTCCGTGAAGGGCTGGATCTTCCCGAAGTCAGTCTTGTCTGTGTTCTGGATGCCGATAAAGAGGGATTCCTTCGCAGCCGCACTTCACTCATCCAGACAGCAGGCCGCGCAGCCCGCCATGTGAACGGCCAAGTTTATCTCTTTGCCGATAAAATCACCGGCAGCATGCGCGAACTGCTCGATATCACAGAGGATCGCCGCCGCCGTCAGATGGAGCATAACCGAAAGCATGGCATCACTCCTCATAGTGTGAAACGCCCCGTGCAGGAAAGCCTCCGTGTCCTGATTGAGAGCGATGCCAATTCCGCGCGCATCAATGAAATGCCACTCGACATCGGCACTCTTATCCGTGAGTTGGAAATTGAAATGAAAGAGGCTTCGGGACGGCTTGAATACGAACGGGCGGCCCTCCTCCGGGATCAGATCATGGAACTGAAAAGCGGAGGAGCCATCACCACGGCCATGAGCAAACGACCAAAGCCCAAAGTAGCTGCCAAAGCCAAGAAAGGCTGGAAGAGGTGACTTTTATTCTTCAGCCTTTAGCCTTCACGAATGCCCACCTGCAAAACACCCGCTGTTTCAGCAAAAGACTCCCGGATTCACTTCGTCACCGGAAGTGATGAGGCTGAGGTGCGTCGTACGGCTCTGGGACTGGCCGCGGAATTGGCACCTCCTGATGCCGGAGAGTTTGGACTCGAGATTATCGAGGCTCCTGCCGATACCGTTGATTGCTCAGTTGATATGATTGAGAGCACCTTGCAGGGGATTCTGACCCTTCCCTTCTTTGGTGGAGGCAAGCTGGTCTGGATGAAAGGTGTGAGCTTTTTGAAAGACACCCCGCAGGGGCGCTCCGAGACGGTGCAGACGGCTTTGGAAAAACTGCTCAAAACGCTGGAAGAGGGATTGCCCGATGGAATCACCCTGCTCATCAGCGCCCCCGAGCCGGACAAACGCCGCTCGTTTTATAAATCACTCACGGCCCTCGCCAGGACGACAGTTTGCGACAAACCTGACTTCGGATTCAATGCAACCGAAGATGATCTCATCGACTGGGTCATTGCTCGTTGTCGTGACCGAGGCGTTCAGATGGAGGATCAGGCTGCTGTCGTGCTGACGACCCGTGTCGGGGCCAATACGGGGCAACTTGATGCGGAGCTTGCGAAGCTCGTCACCTCCGCTGGTGAAGGAGCTGTGATCACCGAGGCACTCGTGCGCGATCTCGTCGCAACAACAAGAGCCGGTGGCATCTTTGACCTCAGTGATGCTATTAACAAACGCAATCTACCGCTCTGCCTCGACACGCTTCAGCAGCTCCGCCGTCAGGGTGAAAATGCCGTGGGCATCCTACTTGCAGCCATCGTCCCAACCGTCCGCAATCTTCTTGTGGCCAAGGATCTGATGGAACGGCATCGTATCCGTCCACCATCACAACCGCAGTTTTTCGCATCGGAACTCAAACGCCTCCGGTCTGAGGAAACCGCTCATCTCCCGAGGAAGAAAGATGGTGGTCTCAATACCTACGGTATCGGTCTTGCCGCGGTGAATGCCGCCCGGTTCGAACGCGATCATCTTGTCGCCGCATTCCTCGCCTGCCGTGACACCAATTCCAGCCTTTTGCGGGGTCACGGTTCGGAAGATACTTTACTCACGCAACTCTTAGTCAAAATCGTTGCCAAAGCCGCTTAGTCCAAATTTCTAACTTCTAACTTCCAACTTCAAGT
>CAIJRY010000064.1 GCA_903823215.1 uncultured Spartobacteria bacterium | reverse complement strand
GCCTTCGTTCACAGCTTGAAGAGCATGAGAAAAAGACGAAATGCGCACCAAATACGAAATCAACAGCGGTTCGTCTTTCTGGACGAAGCCAAGACGCAGGAGTGTCAGGGTGTCGGCTGCCGCCTCACCGTTTTTCTCTAGAATGAGTTCGGAAAAGACCTTTTCGTTGAGAATTTGCGAAAGCTTTAGAATTGCTGTGATCTGGGGAAGTGGTGCGATGGGACCCAAATCATACCGGATTGGAAATTGCGCTCCGGACCTTTCGGAGAGTTTGGCAATCCGGGTTAGAACTGGCTGCGCGGGAGAGAGAATATCAAGAAGCAGTAAGGCCTCTTCCTTTTGCTTTTGTGGATCCTTTTCCTGCCGGATTTGCACCCTGAGAGATCCGAAAGCGCTGATCCTGTTTTTGGGTAATGGCACTTTTGGCATCAACGCGTGGAAACGGTTTATTTCCTGCGGAGACAGCGGGGCATATTGCCATTGTGCAAGTTGGAATTTCTCACTCGGCAACCTTGGCTCCCAAGATTCAGTGCCCTGCTCGTTCTTTTTGCGGACGAGATCGGCATATTCGGCCCAGAGCGGATCGGCAAAAAAGTTATCACCCTCGGGTGGCGGGGGCGGTACAAGCTCTGCATAGGTCAGTTTCTCCCCCTTGGTGCGAAGTTCTGCCTGAGCTTGCTTCCACTCCTGCTCCCCTGACCACTTCAGCCAAGCGATGAGTGAAGCAACAAAGAGAAAGATCAGCACAATTAGTGTGCCGACAACAACGGCAAACCATGTGAGGAGGCGTTTCATTGGAGGGGGCATTTAAGTGGACCGTGGGTAATCGAGACAGCTATAGCTGAGTAGATCTTCCTCGGCATGAAGAGGGTGCAAGCCAGCAGTTCCATACATCAGCGTTGTGGCAGAAATGCTCAAAGTGAGGTTAAGGGACAATCAATTGCCTCGAAGAAATGCCTGCCATTCCTTGGCAGTGGTTTCATCCGGCAACCACGTGGCTGTGGATCTGGTTCCATGAAAGTTGGACTGGGCTCCAATATCGTAGGTGCTGGTATCTCCCAACCAACCTTCGGAATTACTCAGTCGTTTTGGAGATGAGGAGGAGGCAAAGGAATTTTGATTGGAAATTACAGGGCCGAGACGCTGGTTAAGAACTGAACGCAGAAATGCCAGCATTAGAGGTTGGGATTTCCCTCCCTCATGTCCCTCGTTGGGACTCAGGGCAAGAGTCCAGACGGCACCTCCCTTCTTTCCTGTTTCGTAGTTGGCCAGGGCTCCTTTAACCCAATCTGGTTTGTCCTTTGCTCCGACGACAATCAGATAAGGAATCGCATTCTTGGCAGGCGTTGTCTCTCCCGGACCAACAGGCCCTTTCAGATTCACGGCGGCAAGAACTCTCTCCGGATAGCGTTTCAGATAAGCTTGGCTGACTATGGAACCTGCGGAATGCCCCCAAAAGACCAATGCAGGGGATTTGAGATCAGTATATCCGTTTTGGATAGCGAGTTTCTCGACAGCTTCATTGATGGCCTTGGCGACATCGCCTGTGGGATCGTGCTGATAGGTAAAATGATCTTTCTCTCCGTAAAAGTTGCAGCCTACCAGAGCCAACTGCATATCAGTTGCAAACTGTTGCCAATTTTTATCTCCGGTTAGTCCTCTTCCATCGCCGTTCCTCCCAGGGATCAGAACCATAACTCCTCTGAGATTTTTAATGCCAGAAGGAGCCCACCAACGGAAGCGAGCTATGTCCAAAAGCGCTCCCTTGATGGGACCTGCATCCCATTCAGCCAGTTTTGGATCAATAGCGGGTTTATTAGTGGGGGTGGGGGAAGCGGTATTGGCTGCCTGATTGCTTGATGGAGGTGTAGGCGAGGGAGTTGCCTGCACGGGAATAGCAACCGGTTGAGGAGTTGGTGTAGCCAATGTGGAGGTAAGGGCATCGGGGGCGATTACGTCCTTGGAGACTTTGAAGGGAGTACCCTCGCCACGCGTGACCATAATCCCATCGGCTTGGACAGATACAACGGAGACAAGTGAGCCAGGAGCCAACTTCATTGATCCGATTTGTTTCCCATCCGCGATAATGGGTACGTCGACTTGCTTAAGAAGAGGAACCTCATGCAGTCCAGTGTTCGTCGGTCCGCCGTAAGCAGTTAGCCCACTTCCTAGAAGCAAGGTGAGCACAGCGACCAGAACAAAGGTGTTCTTCATATTGCTTAGGAGTTATCGGAATGACTCCACTGGGTAAAGGTCATCTGGAAAATCATTACAGAGCAGCTATCTGCTCTCTCAGCGTGTTAACCTCTGGGGGGCTGTTTATGCAAAGCCATTCAAGAAGTGCATCATGCTGATTTGACCAATTCGGGGGGGACTACAGCTGTAAAAACGTCAAAGTCAGCTCCATACTGTTTCAGGTAATAGAGTTGGTACGATTGCATGAAGACAGTGACAGGGAGCAAAAAGACCGCATTCACATATGGAATTACCATGAGAACGCCTGCAACGCAGCAGGTGCAGAGAACGGCAATCAATAGGAGAACAATTTTTGTGAGATTGAGAACAATCTGAAAAAGCAAGTACCAGACAAATTTGCCGGTATGAGCTCGAAGCAAATTCGCGAATTCGTTCCATCCTTGAGACCATGTTCCACCGCGTAGAAACATGATCGGCACCACGAAATGAACTGTAAAAATAGAAACAATTCCTATCACAATCGCGGCAAGCGCATACGCAATGCCCATTGGTAGAAGAGCTATCAGTTCCGTAAAATTGAAATGGTGCTTCTGATGGATGAATCTCACCATGCTCCAAACGATCACCCCGGCAAACATGAGTAGATTTGCCATTGAGAGAAGCGCTAAAATAATTTGCAACTTCCAGAGACTGAGAGCTTGTTGCGCGAACTTCTTCCATGGGACTGATATCTCTCCGCGATTATTCACGATGCAATGGAGCAGCATGAATTTTCCACGACTACCGAGCCACAAGAGCCAAAAAACGAGTGCCAGAAAAATCACTACGACAACGGCTGACACTGGGATAATCCAAGATAAATTTTGCAGGACATACTCCTTGGCATGTTCAAAGGAATCAGTCGGAAATGACTTCTGTCGATTGGAATAATTGAAATGAAAACTGCCAGTCCTGCCGGCCAAAAAGGAACAAAATCCGATAGCGACCCATTTTCCAAAATTAAACGGGCGAAACAGAACGTTCTTCACCCGCTCAATAGCTGGTCGAATCGGCGCAACAACGCTGATTTTTTCTGCAGGAGAATTCGTCATGGCGAAGTTGAAGCTCCAGGAAGTTTGTTATCGGTTGGTCCTGCCGGACTGGGAGATGGCGTGGCTACCGGATTAGAAGGGGCGGAAGTCGTGGGTGGGTTGGTCTGAAGATTGGGAGCAGTTGACTCTGGAAAAGTTTGAGTCGATGGCCATGGGATACCAGCCTCCAAAATATGACGACAGATGTTTTTGTATCGCTCTACTTCCCATTCTTCATGGAGATGTACCCCTAGAAGCAGGCTGTTCACAAACTCCTGCCATGAGGCAAACCGTCCGGCAATCACCTTGGATGCATTGCTAACAATGCGGGTGCAATCCTCCTTGTTGAGCAATCCCGATGAGGCACCCAGCCCACTGAGATAAATAATGCGGGAATATGTCCATGCGGAGTCATCTTTTGTTTCTTTCAGACAGGAATCCTGAATTTTCCAAACAGCACGAGTCAGCATGTTCTGGAGATTATCGTATTTGTGAGCGAGGGAGAGTCTTCCTGCCTCAAGGAGAATTTCGGAGGAACCCTCCAGAGCGAGGGTTGCTTTGTCTAAACCCGAACTCCGAAATTGACTGGAGCGATTTGATGCAATCTCTTGACCGCAAAGAAGTCTTGTCAATTCTCGTCTGTATCAATCGATACACCCTCGTATTTCCGCAACTCCTATCGGCCAACATCTTCCACCAACTCATCTC
>CAIJRY010000063.1 GCA_903823215.1 uncultured Spartobacteria bacterium | reverse complement strand
TTGATAAGAAACTCTCACATGGATCATCAGCCGTACTTCGGAGATCGCCGATAGTGCATGGGAATATTTCCTTGATGAAGAGCGCTTGAGTAAATGCAAAAAGACCCCCTATGGTGATCACTCCTCCCCATGATCCGCTCAGTCCGTCTCCCTTTGTTTCTTTTCCATGCAGCAATCCTTGCCGCGGCTTTGGCACTCCCGCTCAAAGCTGACGAATCACCGCTGATAACCCTCAAAGTTGACTGGTCTTCTTTCATGGCTCGTCAGGATACTGTCTTGGAACGGATGCCGACGAATTATTTTGAAGGCCCCTTTGTGGGTAATGGCTTGCTTGGAGCGATTCTCTTTCAGGATAAATCAGAACCCAACTCTCTCCGCTTTGAGATCGGCCGCACCGATGTCTATGACCATCGTGCCAATGCCGGGAGTGTCATGCACTATGGGTGCCGCTTGCCCATCGGACATCTCCTACTCACCCCCATGGGTAAGATCACTGATGCCACATTCCGAACCGATCTCTGGAACGCCCAAATCAGCGGAATGATAACAACCGACCAAGGGACCATCAAGTTGAGGTGTTTTGTTCCGAGTGAATCCGACGTCATCATTACTCAACTCACTGGAACAGGATTAGAAATGGGGGCGAAAATATCCTTTGTGCCGGAACAGGGAAACAGCCCTCGTTATATCGCACAACCGAATCGGGACAAAAATCTCAACTATGTTCCCAATCCCCCTCTTCAGTTGAAGCAGGTGAAGGACATGGATCTCTGCGTTCAGCCTTTGCTTGCAGGAAGTGATTATGCAACCGCTTGGAAACAGGTTGCTGAAGCGACCGGGAGTCGAACTGTTTATCTTGCTGTTGCCAATAGAAAGACATGCACGGGTTCGAAAAAGGATGCTGTGGAGATGGTGAAGAAAGCGATGACCCGCGGTGTTCCAGAGCTTGAGAAATCTCATCGTGCTTGGTGGCATGCCTTTTATCAGGCGAGTTTTGTGACGCTTCCGGACGCAAGGCTTGAGAGCTTTTATTGGATTCAGCTCTACAAGATGGCTAGTGCCACTCGGGAGAATCTCCCTGTGGTCGATCTGATGGGGCCGTGGTTCAAGCCTTCTGTCTGGGCCTCTTACTGGCAAAATCTCAATACCCAGCTTGCCTACTACTCGGTGTTGCCGGCCAACCATCCCGAACTCGGCGAGAATATCTGCCGCCTTCTCTGGGATCGACGGGAGGATCTCATCAATAATGTTCCTCAGGAGTATCGTTCTGATTCCGCGGCATTGGGAAACCCTACGGGGTTTGGCAACCTGGTTGCTCCGGGTCCTGGGCCTGTGCGGGAAAAACTTGGCAAAGGATCCTACCATTACATCGCGCTACCCTGGCTGATGCAGCAGTACTGGCTGCAATACCGATTCACGATGGAGGAGGGGCGTCTGCGCAACGAAATCTACCCGCTGCTAAAGCGCACGATGAATACTTATCTGCACACGATCGATCTGCAACCGGATGGCCGTTACCATATTCCCATGGCTTTTTCCGATGAGTATGGAAATGCCGAGGATACCAATCTCAATCTGGCCATGCTGCGATGGGGATTGCAGACACTCTTATCAGCAAATGAAAAGCTGAAACTCAACGATCCTGATACCGTCCGCTGGAAGGAAGTGCTTGGGAAACTAACCGATTATCC
Source organism: uncultured Spartobacteria bacterium (assembly GCA_903823215.1). GTDB lineage: Bacteria > Verrucomicrobiota > Verrucomicrobiia > Chthoniobacterales > UBA6821 > UBA6821. Next base: position 2,495 of record CAIJRY010000063.1, on the reverse strand, counting down.
CATCGATAAAACGGGGCTGATGCTGGGCAAGGATACTCCGTTTGCCAAACCACATCGCCACTACAGCCATCTCTTTGCGATCTTTCCTTTTCATGTCCTGAACATTGAGGATCAGCCTGATCAAAAGCAGCTCATGCAGAAATCCATCACCCATTTCCTTAGCTTCAACGGGGATGACTGCATGTTCAAGTTCACCGGAGCCTCCTCGCTCTATGCTGCGTTGGGAGATGGCGATCAGGCGCTCGCGAATCTGCAACGCGCCTTGGAGCCTCAGGCAACAGGGCCGACTGTCGCTGCCAACACTCTTTACAGCGAGAATGGATGGCCGACCTTCGAGTCACCTATCTCCGCGCAGCGGGCAATCCTCGACATGCTGCTCCAAAGTTGGGGAGATAAGATCCGCGTTTTTCCAGCCATTCCAACTCAATGGAAGGATGTCTCGCTTTACCACCTCAGGGCTGAGGGAGGGTTCCTCGTCAGCGCAAAGCGTTCGGGTGGCAAAACCCTCTTTATCGGAGTGAAGAGTCTGGCTGGAGAACCATGCCGGATTAAAACCGACTTGGCTGATCCGATCGTCGCGGCGGGCATCTCTGCCTCGGCGGTTAGAAGGGTGAATGGTCTTCTCAAAATCGATCTCAAAAAAGGAGAAGAGGTGGTTCTTCATACTCAGGGCATATCACCTCCATTTCTGATCACCCCAATTGCCAATCAATACGGCGTCGCTAACGCTTGGGGTGCCAAGAAATTCTCCCAAGATCCCACGACAAAATGATCATGAAACCCTTTAGCTCTTTGGCAGTGATTGCCTGTTTTTATGTTGGCGCGGTATCGCTCATGGCTGCTGATATTTATGTTTCCCCGAGTGGGAACGATGCCAATCCCGGCACGATCAATCAGCCGATTGCAACTCTCAGCCACGCTCAGGAGTTGGCCCGTTTGGCCAAAGCCTCAGGTCCTGTTACAATCGTACTCCGCGAGGGAACTTATTATCTCGAGAAGCCCCTCGTCTTCACCTCTGCTGACTCAGGAATTGCTCAAGCTCTTATCACCTACACTGCCTATCAGGATGAAAAGCCCGTAGTCAGCGGCGGCATGAGGCTCCCAAATCCCGATTGGCAGCACTACACGAATGGCATTATGCAGACGCAAGTTCCTGAAAACTGGACAACCGATCAGCTCTTCGTCAATGGACAGCTTCAGATGATGGCTCGTTATCCTAATTTCGATCCCAAGATCGCCAATTATAATGGATTCTCCAAGGATGCATTCAGCCCGGAACGGGTTGCCAAGTGGAGTGATCCTACAGGTGGATTCATTCACGCTCTCCATGCGGCGAGATGGGGAGGTTTTTCCTATCTCATCCTAGGTAAGAACCCCGATGGCACACTGAAATACGAGGGAGGCTGGCAGAACAATCGGCCTGCGGGAATGGATAAGAACAAGAGATTCGTCGAAAATATCTTCGAGGAACTGGATGCTCCGGGAGAGTGGTATCTTAATCAGAAAACACATACGCTTTATTACCATCCGCCCGATGGAGTGGATCTCAAGACCGCTCAGATTGAGGGTGTGCGTCTTCCAAATTTGGTGGAGTTCCGAGGGACGGACAAAGATCCCGTGAAATTCATCGACACTCAGGGGAATCACCTTCACTCAAGCCTCGCGCACATTCATGGACACGAAGGAACCCCTACTGCGGACGGATTGGGCGATCTATCGAGGTGGTGCGATACTATTTGATGGTTCGGAAGATTGCGCGTTGATTGACGCCAAACTGACTCAGTTGGGAGGTAATGCCATTTTCGTGAACGGCTACAATCGACGAACGGTGATCCAAGGAAGTCACATTTTCAAGATTGGTGCAGGAGGAGTCAACTTTGTCGGTAAAATCAAAGCTGTCAAAAATCCGCTCCTTAATTACGGAAAGAGCCAGAAACTTACTGGCATTGACTTGACGTCCGGTCCCTTGATTGACGACTACCCTACGGAGTGTCTCGTTAATGACTGCTTAATTCACGATACCGGAAACATTGAAAAACAGAGTGCTCCAATCAACATCGACATTGCGGAGTCCATCACTATTCGTCACTGTTCGGTCTATAATTGCCCGCGGGCTGGTATCAACATCGGTGATGGATGCTTTGGTGGCCATGTCATTGATTTCTGTGATGTCTTCGATACGGTGAGGGAAACTGGCGATCATGGTTCCTTCAATGCTTGGGGGCGTGATCGATGGTGGAATCTCGGAGGGGTGAATCTCAATGCGGACATCTTAACCAAGTATCCCGATCTCCCAAAGTTGGATTGTTATAAGACCATCACTCTTTCCAATTCCCGCTGGCGTTGTGACAACGGATGGGACATTGATCTTGATGATGGATCAAGCAATTACCTTATTGTGAATAACCTTTGCTTGCATGGTGGCATCAAAAATCGAGAAGGGTTTTATCGTCGCGTTGAAAAGAACATCATGGTGAATTCCGCATTTCACCCTC
>CAIJRY010000062.1 GCA_903823215.1 uncultured Spartobacteria bacterium | reverse complement strand
GGAGCTTGGGCGGAGAACAGAATTAGCCTTGGCATCATCTGGCAGATAGTAACCGCCGACATCAGTTGGTTTTCCCTGCACGGCGTTCAACTCGGCGACGATCTTCTCCTCGTTCGCCGTGAGTTTGGCGGCGATGGGGGTGAAGTGAGCCTTCAACTCGGCATCCTGAGTCTGGGCGGCAAGTGCCTGAGCCCAGTAGAGAGCGATGTAGAAATGGCTTCCACGATTGTCGATGGTGCCAAGCTTGCGTCCGGGAGACTTGTCATTCTCAAGGAACTTGCCGGTCGCGGCGTCAAGCGTCTCCGCCAGTACCTTGGCCTTCGCATTGCCGAAGGTCTCGGCGATATGCTCAAAGGATGGGGCAAGGGCGAAGAACTCTCCGAGGGAATCCCAGCGGAGATAGTTATCCTCAAGGAACTGCTGGACATGCTTCGGAGCGGAACCGCCCGCACCGGTCTCAAAGAGTCCCCCACCATTCATCAGCGGCACGATGGAAAGCATCTTGGCGCTCGTTCCGACTTCGAGAATTGGGAAGAGATCTGTGAGGTAATCACGAAGGACATTGCCCGTGACCGAGATGGTATCCTTCCCCTTCACGAGGCGCTCAAGAGTCAAGGTGCAGGCCTCGGCAGGAGGCATGAGGAGGATCTCCAGTCCGCTGGTGTCGTGATCGGCAAGGTAGGTTTTGACCTTGGCAATGATCTGGGCATCATGAGCCCGTTTCTCATCCAGCCAGAAAACCGCGGGATCACCGGTCGCTCGGGCGCGGTTCACGGCGAGCTTCACCCAGTCCTGGATCGGGGCATCCTTGGTCTGGCATGCGCGCCAGATATCCCCCTCCCCGACGCTGTGCTCGAGAAGCACCTTCCCTTCGGAATCCGTGACCCGGACAATACCATCAAAGGGAATCTCAAAGGTCTTGTTGTGGGAGCCATATTCCTCGGCAGCCTGCGCCATGAGGCCTACATTCGGCACCGACCCCATAGTCTTGGGGTCAAGCGCCCCGTGTTTTATACAGAAATCAATGACTGCCTGATAGACCCCTGCGTAGCAACTGTCGGGGATGACAGCCAGTGTATCCTGAGTCTTCCCCTGGGCATCCCACATCTTGCCACCGGCACGGATCATCGCAGGCATGGAGGCATCAACGATGACATCGCTCGGCACATGGAGGTTGGTGATACCCTTGTCGGAATTGACCATTGCGATGGCCGGACCATTGGCATAGGCAGCCTGGATATCGGCTTCGATGGCAGCTTTCTGATCCGCGGGCAGCGTCTGGATCTTGGCGATGAGATCACCAAACCCATTGCTGAAATCAACTCCTAAAGCCTTGATCACCTCTTTATGTTTTGCAATGAGGTCAGCGAAGAAGACTTCCACGGCGTGACCGAAGATGATCGGATCGGAGACTTTCATCATCGTGGCCTTCATGTGGAGGGAGAAGAGCACTCCCTCGGCTTTCGCCCTGATAATCTGCTGGTCGATAAATGCAATGAGGGCTTTCTTGCTCAGGAAGGTGGCGTCAAGAATCTCGCCGGCCTTGAGCGGGGTCTTTTCCTTCAGCACCTTCCTCGTCCCATCAGCACCGGTTAACTCAATTTTCACATCCGTGGCAGCTGGAACGGTCACTGATTTCTCATTGGCAAAGAAATCATTCTTCCCTCCCATGGTGCCGACTTGTGTCTTGGAATCCGCCGACCAAGCTCCCATCGAATGCGGATGCTTGCGGGCATATTCCTTGACCGCCTTGGGTGCGCGACGATCGGAATTTCCCTCGCGAAGGACGGGATTGACAGCACTCCCCTTGATCTTGTCATAGCGGGCGCGGACATCTTTCTCCACATCGGTCTGCGCGGTGTCGGGATAATCGGGAAGTTTGTACCCCTTGGACTGAAGCTCGGCGATGGCCGTCTTGAGCTGGGGCATGGAGGCACTGATATTCGGAAGCTTAATGATATTGGCCTCCGGTTGGAGTGTCAGCGCACCCAACTCTGCCAGCGCGTCGGCAATCCGTTGATCCTCGTTCAGAAAGTCAGGGAAAGCCGAAATAATGCGTCCCGCCAGAGAGATATCGCGCAGCTCGACCGAAATTCCGGCATGCTTGGTAAATGCCTGCACAATCGGCAGTAAGGAGTAGGTGGCGAGGGCTGGAGCTTCGTCGGTCTTGGTGTAGAGGATGGTGGGCAGCTTGGACATGATTTGGCCATCATAAGCCAAGGCGGGAAAAATTGAAGAATTGAATCTTATTTTTCCCGCGCTAATGTTGAAAGGCTATGGGCAAAACACTCCTTGATAAGGTCTGGGACGAACACACGGTTCGCACTCTCCCTGACGGACGGACTCAACTTCTGATCGGCACGCATCTCATTCACGAGGTCACGAGCCCGCAGGCCTTTGGGATGCTTCGTGATCTTGGCCTCAAGGTTCTCTATCCCAATCGAACCTTTGCCACGGTCGATCATATCGTTCCCACGGATCAACGCGAGGAACCATTCTCCGATCCCCTCGCCGATGCGATGGTCAAGGAACTGCGCAAAAACTGTGCTGAAACAGGTGTGACTTTCTTTGATCTGCCAAGCGGCAATCAGGGGATCGTTCACATCGTAGGCCCTGAGCAGGGCATCACCCAGCCGGGCACGACCATTGCCTGCGGCGATTCCCACACCTCGACTCATGGTGCCTTTGGTGCCATCGCCTTCGGCATCGGAACGAGCCAGGTACGCGATGTGCTGGCAACCCAGACGATGGCGATCAGCAAGCCCAAGGTGCGCCGCATCAATGTTGATGGCAAGCTCGCCCCCGGTGTCTATGCAAAGGATGTCACCCTGCACATCATCCGACACCTTGGTGTGAATGGTGGTATCGGCTACGCGTATGAATATGGTGGATCGACCTTTGACAGCTTCACTCAGGAAGAGCGCATGACCGTCTGCAACATGGCCATCGAAGGTGGTGCGCGTGTCGGCTATGTGAATCCCGACGAGACGACCTTTGAGTATCTTCGCGGTCGCCCCTATTCGCCCAAAGGGGCTGAGTGGGATGCCTCCGTGTCACGCTGGAAAGCCACGGCCTCCGACTCTGATTGTGTCTATGACGATGTGGTCAATTTCAAAGCCGAGGATATCCTGCCCACCGTCACCTGGGGCATCACTCCGGCACAGGCGGTCTTCATCGACGAAGCCATCCCCTACCCCGAAGCCCTCCCTGAGAAGGATCGCGCCACCGCGATCGAGGCCCTTGAGCATATGAAGGTCTCCCCGGGCACTCCGGTTAGTGGACTCAGGATTGATGTGGCCTTTCTCGGAAGCTGTACCAATGGGCGTCTCTCCGATCTTCAGGAAGTGGCCAAATACATCCGTGGTCACAAGGTCGCCCCACATGTGAAGGCAATCGTCGTCCCAGGATCGCAGGGAGTCGCAGCCATCGCCGAGAAAATGGGATTGGCCGAAATCTTTCGCGAAGCCGGATTTGAGTGGCGGGGAGCCGGTTGTTCCATGTGTCTGGGGATGAATCCCGACAAGCTTGTCGGGGATCAGCTCTGTGCCAGTTCCAGTAACCGCAACTTCAAAGGTCGCCAAGGCAGTCCCACCGGACGCACCATGCTGATGAGCCCGCTCATGGTGGCAGCAGCAGCCCTCTCGGGCGAGGTCACCGATGCCCGAAAAGTTTTCGGAATCAACTGAGCCTTCCTCATCATTCTGAATCCTAAATCCTGAATCCTTATTTTATGGCCCTTGAAAAAATCACCCAGGTCACCGGTCGCGGCGTTTTCGTTCCCGGTGACGATATCGACACGGATCGAATCATCCCCGCGCGCTTCATGAAGTGCGTCACCTTTGACGGTCTCGGCGTATTTGCGTTTGCCGATGCCCGCCTTCACGACAAGGAAGCCGGACGCGTTCACCCGCTTGACGACCCCCGTTTTTCCGGTGCCACGATCCTTCTTTCTGGTTCAAATTTTGGCTGTGGCAGCTCGCGTGAGCATGCACCACAATCACTCTACCGTTTCGGTCATCGTGCGATCATTGCCGAGAGCTTCGCCGAGATCTTCTTCGGTAACTCCACCACTCTGGGAGTTCCCTGCGTGAAGATGTCCCAGCAGGACATTGCGGGCCTTGCCTCCATTATCGAAAGCGATCCTGCGGCTCTTATCACCATTGACCTGGAGGAGAATAAAGTGACGGTGGCCGATGTGGATTTCAGCGGCGAAATCACGATGCCTGGCCATGCCCGCGAAGCCCTGACCACGGGGCGATGGGACTCGATTGCCGATCTTGTTGATGGCCTTGATGAGGTGAGGAATCGCGTGGCTTCGATTCCCTATTTGGCGAGTGGCGCCTCCTGATCGTTAACGATCAACCCTGCGTTTTTTCGACCCCGTGAATGCGGGCGTAGGTCTCCTCGATCACCGCCGCAAGCCGATCGCGACGGAGCGGTTTGACCAGATAATCGTCCATTCCTGCATCCATGCAAGTTTTTCGATCCTCCCTGGTGGCATTGGCCGTGAGGGCGACAATCTGGGGTCTTTTGGGACCATGTTTTTCGATGATTTTTTCGGCGGCCTCCAGGCCGCTCATGATCGGCATCTGAATATCCATGAGCACCAGATCGAAGGATTCCCGTTCAAGAATGCTCACCGCCTCAAGTCCGTTAATGACGATTTCAGTTTTGTATCCAAGCCGGTTGAGCATCAACTCAACAACCTGTTGGTTGACCTTGTTGTCTTCTGCCAAAAGGATCTTCATGGGACACCGCTGACCGAGCACAAAATTAGGCAGGCTCGGCGATGATCCCAGACTCTGCATGGGCAGAGGTTTGGCCGTTTCAACAACTGGAATTGAAAAGAGAAAGGTTGATCCCTTGCCCAGCGCAGACTCGATGGTGATCTTACCGCCCATCAGCTCGACAAGTTGCTGGGAGATTGCCAAGCCAAGCCCGGTGCCGCCAAAACGACGACTCGTGGAAACATCCGCCTGACTGAAGATCCGGAAGAGGCGTTTCTGCTGATCGGGGGTCATTCCGATGCCAGTATCTTTCACTGCAAAGGAAACCACAGGACTCCCATGCTCATTGCTGGCAAGTTCTGTCGTGAGGGATATCACTCCGCGTTCGGTGAACTTCACCGCATTCATCAGAAGATTTAGCAGCACCTGGCGCAGCCTCAGGGAATCTCCCAGAATGGCTTCGGGAAGATTGGGATCCTTGGAAAGTTTCATTACGATTCCTTTTTCCGAAGCAAGTGACGAAACAATATTCACCGACTCCTCCACACACATTTTGAGATCCATGGGAGCTTTCTCTATCTCGATCTGTCCCGCCTCGATCTTTGACAGATCGAGGATGTCATTGATGAGGGAGAGAAGAACATCGCCACTCGTATGGATCGTCCGCAGGCATTGCTTCACATCGGGACGGGTGGAGTCATGCTCCAACAACTCAGCCATCCCGATGATGGCATTGAGCGGAGTCCTGATCTCGTGACTCATGCTGGAGAGAAAATCACTCTTTGCCTGATTGGCCGCATCGGCGGCTTCCTTAGCAGCACGGAGAGCCATCTCGACGGCGCGCCGGCCCGCCACAAGTCGGTCGATCTCCTCGGCAACACGGATAAGATCCGGCTCGGCAAATACCGAGTCATCCTCCTTAAAATGATTCAGTGTCTGACGCAGGCGGTTGAGGAGTCCCTCGTTGCGTCGGTTCTGGGCTATGAGCTGGGAATTCACCTCCGTCAATTCCTGAGCGCTTACCTCCAACACATGTTCCGTCAACTTCCTGTCATGATCGAATTGCCGGTAAGCGGCATCGACCTGCTCGAAAAAACGCTCCAGCTCCGGAGGAGGGACATAATCCTTCCCAAAGGCGCGGCGGATCTGCCGTTGTAGCAGCGAGTGTTTATTCATACGGCACGCTCAGAGAGACTCGTGATCGTCATCGTCTGATTGTGAAGCTGGCATTTGCGGTCATGCCCCGAGGGGGCAAGTTCTCCATAGGAGTAGAATCCCGTGATCACCGGTCCGGCACCGAAGATAGACCTGACTCCCTCAAGCTCTTCCTCGATCCGCTGGCCGAGCACAATCCGTCGCCCCACACAGCTGACGCACAATACCAGCTCGGAATCCTGGGAAGCAGCTGTCGCAGCCTCCTCGGCTCCGGAAATAAGATCCTCATACGAGGCACGCATGAGCTGCACGGTCGAATCAACAGGGATATCACCAGCAAAGGTCATGGTGCCTTCCTTTTCATCAATCGAGAGGATCGTGCGTACGACCGGATTGTCATGACCCGGAGGTGTCAGGTTGAGAGGGAAACGCAGGGCACTTGCCGGGAGAGCATCGGCCTCCGATCCGAGATAGGTTTTGTAGAGATCCAAGGCAAGCTTACCATCAAGTTCTTGCAACACATTGTCATGGGAGGCCGTGACAGTTCTCTTGGGGCCGAAGGGAGACCATCCGCCCGAACTCCCAAAAGCGATCTGAAGCGAAGAACCACACAGGCCAACAGCCACAATCATCCCCGAGGCAGGTGGGGTATCCAGCCCGACCATCGTCTCGATGAAGTCTGTCCCGTCGCCAGCAAGTCCTCCGCTCAGGGTGACACCGGGAGGGAGAACCTTGTTGAAAGCCTGACTCAGCGTTGTTCCGTTGACCATGCTTCCATCGGAGAAAATCAGTACATGCCTGAGATCAGGTGCCGCAACCGAAGCCCCCCAGGCGATGACAGCATTCCTCAAGGTCAGCGGGAGATGCCAGCTGCTCGACGGCATAGGTCGCCCTTGATCTTTCGAATTTGAGAGCCGTACAAACAATGGCATCATCCTCAATGACTGTATCGGCAAAGCTACCAGCCGTGGAGGCAAGGATGATACGGGCTGATGGAAAGCGGGCTTTTAATCCCGCAAAGGCATCTGGATGTGAAAGGGGAACACGCTGACCGAATGCCAGAACCAGATCGGCGTCGAAAGGTTCAGGGGAGACTTGCGGGGGATTCCAACCTGTGCCGGGCTTGAGGGAAGTTTGCAGGAGTTTCATCGGGGGTATGGGGATAAAAACCAACGGACTACTCTCCTCCACCTAGTTTAAGTCGGTGGGGAGGTAAAGGCTTCTTTCAACAACTTTTTTTGTAGCTTCATGAAGGGGGTTCAAGGGTGACTCTTCTCATAAGACGATTTTTCTTTGCGACCACAAGATATTGTGGTTTTTTTAATGAAACGCTCTGGAAACATACAATGCTTTGCCCCAAGTGCACCACCCTCGACGACAAAGTCATTGACTCACGCCTTTCCAAAGATGGCATGAGCATCCGTCGCCGACGGGAGTGTCTCGGCTGTGAAACAAGATTTACCACCTATGAGCAGATCGAGCGGGTGGAACTTCTTGCCGTGAAACGGGATGGACGACGCGAGGCATTTGACCGGCAAAAACTGCTCTCCAGTTTTGTCAAGGCTTGTGAAAAGCGTCCCATCCCGCTCGCCACCATCGAGGAATCGGTGAGCGATGTGATCAATGAACTTGAGTCAGGTCAGGAGAGGGAGATTTCCACCAAGACCATCGGAGCCAAAGTCATGGAGCATCTGCATGCCATCGATCCGGTAGCCTATGTCCGCTTCGCCTCCGTTTATCGGCGGTTTGAGGATATCGGAGAGTTCATCGAGGAAATCCAATCTCTCGAACGCCGCGCCCCTAGTTCTGAAAATCAAAAGGAACTCTTCACAAAACTTCCCTCATGATTGCACTGCTTGACGGCATGCCCCTGGTCGCCCTTCCTGATGGAAGGAGCACCTCGTTTGACAAACGCTGGATCACCACTTCTCTGCTCCAGGCGGCGGAGCAGGCCGGGTATCAACGCTGGTGGCTTTCCGAACACATCGCTGAAAGTGTCTCGGTCTATCTCCAGCGTGACTGCGAGGAAAACTCCGTCGATGTGCAGAGTCTGCAGGCTGCCGTCCATGATATTCTTGGCACACTGGGATTCCCCGATGTGGCAGAACATTTCCATTTGCCTGATCCACCGCTAAGACTCTCGCTCGCCGAGCTTGTTCGTGAAGCGGGGGAGGGTTACGAACTCGCCTTCTTCGGCCTGTTGGGCAATCAGCTTCAAAGCGTGGCCGGTTCTCATGTGGTACGGCTTGAGATTCGTGATCTCTCAGATTGCCTTCGACTTCTCGCACGCAAAAAACGCCCCAGGAGCACCGGTCTGCGTGACGAAATTGTCTCCTTCATCCGTCAACACGGCGCCTCCGTCGGCACCAGTCGCCAGGGAGAACCTTTGGAAATCCAGTTGAGTTAGGGAGCCTCTGATCCAGACCTCGGTCACCTCATAGCAAACCCTACATATTTTCTCTTTTTCGATGACACTTTTCGAGAAAATTGCTGCGCGGGAAATTCCTGCACAGATCCTGTCCGAAGGTGATGAATGGATCGCCTTTCGCGATATCACACCGCAGGCTCCCATTCATTTCCTGGTTGTCCCAAAACGCTGTATCCCACGCATCAATGAGACCATGCCGTCCGATTCCCAACTTCTGGGAACTCTTCTTTCGGCGGCAGTCTCCACGGCGCGACAGGAAGGACTTGCCGAGAACGGCTATCGTATCGTCATCAACAATGGATCTGACGGAGGGGAAACCGTCCCTCACCTCCACCTTCATGTGCTAGGCGGCAGAGAGATGCAATGGCCCCCAGGGTAGGGCTCAGCTAATAGTTTTCAGGAGACGCTTTCTGGAACCAATCTGAAGCTTGTCGGGTTTGCAACGACAAAGTCCTCCAAGTAACCTTTGGCAAAGTTCGGAAATGTGTCTGGGCAATAGGAGGGATCGGTCCAATGCGTTTCAGCTAATGATTCTGTTTATTTAGGGAAGCGCTGAATAAGTCCCATGATGGCCACTGAAGAACATTTGCTGATTTTTGAAGGCGCGAGTGCTGGGCAACACATAGCTGCTGGAGCTGCTTGGGTAGATTTGCCGCAGGCAAACCCGACAGGGCGAGCCTCGCGGGAGCGAGCGAGTCAATACCCGCAGCGGTCTAGCCCGAGCGAGCAACGCCATAAAAATCGACAAATGGCTCCAGCCCTTCGGGTTGCGGCGATAAATGATCGGCGACATCGTAGGCTTCGCGTTTTGCTTGCCCGGCCGTTGCTTCGCATCCGTTACGGCTTGCAGCAATGGCCTCAATGCGATTTATTCAGTGCTTCCTTAGGGACTGGCTGTTCGATCGAAGAATTTTTTCGACCTTCTTCGCATCCTCAGGGGTATCGACACCAACCCCCTGATGCGTTGTCTGGATGACTCTGATGGAAATGCCATTTTCGAGAGCCCGGAGCTGTTCAAGCTTTTCAGAAAGTTCAAGCGGCGTGGGGGCGAGATTCACAAGTTTCCGCAAGGTGTCACGACGATATCCGTAAATGCCAAGATGAAGCAAAGGAATGACCTTACTCTCCAGATCGGGAGTATCACGGTGAAATGGAATCGGGCTGCGTGAGAAATAGAGGGCATTTCCACTTCGATCGAGAACGACTTTGACGGTGTTTGGGTTCTCTGCTTCACGAAAATCTTCAAACGGAGTCGCCGCCGTGATCATTGCAATCGCAGGACTGCGGAGCATCGTGGTTGCCAACTTCTCAATCAGTAAGGGATCTATAAGCGGTTCATCTCCCTGGACATTGATAAAATGGGTCACCCCGCGCAATTTCGTGGCCACTTCAGCGATGCGATCCGTCCCGCTCGGATGATCAGGAGAGGTCATGACAACCTCCGCTCCGAATTTCCGCGCCACCATTGCAATGCGTTCATCATCCGTTGCGATGAGGATGCGGCTGATATTTTTCGCCAGTAGCGAACGCTCCCAGACATGCTGCACAAGAGGCTTGCCTACAAGCGGATGCAGGGGCTTGCCGGGAAAACGGGTCGAACTCCAGCGGGCCGGTATAACAAGTGCGACGGCCCCTTTCTCAACTTTTTGCAAATGAGGTTCCCTAGGCATGGGCAAGGGCTGTCCGAATCGCTTCCGTGACGGACGGCACGCGGAAGTCAGGTCGACAGTCGGAATAATCGCGTCCATATCCCGTCTCGACTAAGATTGTGCGGACTCCTGCACTCGCGCCGCATTTTATGTCGATGTCCTTGTCTCCGATCATGAAAGAGCGACTCAGGTCGATCCCATGTTCGGCCGCAGCTTCCAGGATCATGCCTGGAGCAGGCTTGCGGCGTGAGGATCCCGACCCGGGCAGATCGGGAGACATATAGGCCGCATCAATGGTGTGCCCAAGCTGTCGATAAACCTCTTCCTGCACGGACTGGAACTGCTCTTCGGTGAAGTAACCGCGGCCGATTCCGCTTTGATTGGTGATAATAATGTTGGCCCAACCCATCGTTCGCGCCCGGTTAAGCTCTTCGGCGGCTCCGGGATAGACGCGGACATGGGCGGGATCACAGCAATGATCGACCTCCTCGATGAGTGTCCCATCCCTGTCGATGAAAAGTGCCGGTCTTAGCAATGGTGAAATCATGAAAGCGAATTTTGCCGGAAGCTGTTTTCGAGTTCTTCGCGTGAGCAGGTGGCGGTGCCGAGTTTGCCCACAACAATCCCCGCCGCATGATTGGCAATTTCGGCGGCCTCTTCCGGGGTGGCTCCGGCAGCGAGGGATAGCGTGTAGAGAGAAATCACCGTGTCCCCGGCGCCGGAGACATCATAGATCTCCATGGCACGCGTCGGAGTATGGTAGGGAGGCCTGCCCTTGCGGAAGAGCATCATTCCCTGCTCGCTAAGGGTTACCAGGATGGCTCCAGCATTCCATCGCTCCAGCAGAATATTGCCAACCCTCAGCAGGGCCTCATCGTTTTCCACCGGGGTTACGGGAGGGGTGATCGGGACGCCTGCCACGGCAAAAGCCTCCGAGCGGTTTGGTTTGATCGTGGCGATACCGTGCCACTCAAGGGGATTCTTGGGGTTGGGATCACAGGTCACAGGTATTCCGTGAGCGTGTGCAGTTTCGATTACTGCGTCAACGAAGGGCTGGTTCAGAAAGCCCTTTCCATAATCCTCAAAGAGCACTGCATCCGCCTTGGCCACGAGCAGCTTGGCCTGCTGAAGAATGTCACCCCGGGCAGAACCCGAGACCGTGCGCACTTCCCGGTCAACACGGACGACCTGCTGGCGTTGCGCGATGATGCGAGTTTTCACGATTGTGGGAGCAGAGTCGTCGATGAAAAGCCCTTCTGGGGAAATTCCCTCTTCCTTGAGCAGAGAGGTTAGCTTTTCCCCGGCAGGATCCTTCCCCACGACTCCGATCATTGTCACCGAAGAGGTGAACTCCCGCAGATTACGGGCCACATTGGCAGCCCCCCCCGGATAGCTTGACTCCCACTGCACCTCAACAATGGGAACGGGAGCTTCTGGAGAAATGCGGGCGACGCTCCCCCAGACAAATTCATCCAGCATCAGGTCACCTAGGACCAAAAGTCTCTTGGATGTGGCAGAATCAAGAATGTATTGTAATCTTTGCAGGTCCATTACAGATTGTAGGCAACAAAACAGAGTCTGTTGAACAAGCTGCACATGTTTCATGACAAGCCCCTTCACTGCGAGGGTTAATTTACAAGATTTTCCATGATGAATTCTCCCCTCAATGCCATCGCCGCATCCCTGATGCTTCTCCTGATGATATCAGCCGCCAAGGCTGATATCCCTCCCAAGAAGATCACTCTCTCCGACTTTCCGGCGGCTGCGGTGGACGAAGTGGTTGTGCCGGTTCCCAGCGAAATTTTCGCCGTGTTGGATAAGCTGGGTAACCCGAACTGGAAAGCACAACTCCGTGAAGGAAAGGTAAAGACACCGGAGGATCGGGCCCGCACGGCACTCCTGCTTGGCAATGTCATTGCCGAGGGATTTGTCGCCGTGGAGTCCGAAGACAGCGAACGGGTCAAAGAAATCGGCCGTCAGGTGCTGACGCTTGCCCAAGCGATCAATGTCCGCAAATCCGTCATCACCCGCTGCAAGAGCATCACGGACAAAGCAGATACAAGGGATTGGAGGGGGGTTCGTTCCGAGTTTGATGGCGCCCTTCAGGATGTGAGGGCCGCCATGGATGAACTCAATGACCACGACCTCTCCCAGCTTGTCAGCCTAGGCGGCTGGTTGCGCGGCACCGAAGTGCTGACATCGATTGTTCAAAATGGTTTTTCAAAGGACGGGGCCGAACTGCTCCACCAGCCCGAACTGGTCAATTATTTCGACAGATGCATCGGTTCGATGACCACGCGCCTCCGCAAGAACCCTCTCGTTTCACACATCAGGGAGGTGCTTCGCAAGATCGGACCGATTGTCGGAGAGAGCGGATCTTCCATCACGGTGGAAAATGTCAAAACGATCCATGACCTCACGCGTGAGGTCAACAGTCAGATTGTTTCGGGAGGAAACTAATCATGAAGCGCTTTCTCAATCCCCGTGTGACAATGCAAAGAATGCTGCAACGCATGCAAAAAAATCGCCTGCTTTTTTGTTTGGCGCT
>CAIJRY010000061.1 GCA_903823215.1 uncultured Spartobacteria bacterium | reverse complement strand
CATGAGTTGGGATAAATTGAAGCCGATTTATGTCGAGGCCTACGCCAGCACCTTCACGACAGAGGAACTGCAGGGGGCGATTGATTTCTATAAATCTCCAGTCGGACAGAAATGGGTGGAGAAGCAGCCGCAGGCCTCCTCGATTATCATGGCCAAAACCATGGAATTCGGTTTGGCGGCCCAGAAGCCGATGATGGACTCCCTAAAGAAGTCGATGGATGCTCTGGACGCACTTCGCAAGGGGATGAATCTCACCAATTTGCCTTCAATTCCAGTGCCTGCTCCGGCTGCCTCCCCAACGAATTAATTGAGCTGCTCTATAGCCCGGAGCGGGACCATCCGTATGGTTCCTCCTATCGATGAGGGAAGAAGGATTGCTTGGTGCGACCCATGAGAGTTTACTCAATCGATGAAAGAAGATGGAGGCAAAATGCGCGAGATGGCTGACCATGTGCATGCTTTTCAGAGCAAGAGACGGAGCGATGAGGCAGAAGATGAAAAAAAGGCGATGGTCGCCTCTATCGAAAAAAAAGCTGAGAATCGCAGGAGGGGGCGAGAATGGGCCTTGGGTATCGTTGATCCGGAGCTTTTTCAATGGCTGTCCGAAGCCAAACACGCACGGATTAACCGTGGAGGCGATGAGGGTAGCAGGGGAGATTCCTGGGATCGTGCTCTTGATAAGCTAAGGAAGCTCGGGATTGCTGATGATGAGAGGGAAGACTTTGCAAATGCTGCCATTGATGCCTATGAAGAGGCGGAAATCTAGAGGGGCTTATGCCGTCAGCGCAGCTCGTTCGTTATCCAATCCGCCGATCCGTTCCAGGAAATCGTCGTAGGTGCCGAGGTGTGGTGTGACGGTGCCGCTGTTCACATGGAGTACCTTGGTGGCGAGCTTTTTGATGAAGTGAACATCGTGTGAGATGAAGACAAGAGTTCCTTCATAGTTGGCAAGCGCCAGAATCAGCGACTCGACGGTGTGGATGTCGAGGTGGGTGGTCGGTTCATCCATGAGGAGGAGATTTGGCGGATTGACCAGGAACTTTACCAGATTGAGGCGCGTCTTTTCTCCACCGCTCAGTACAGAGGTTTTCTTGAAGATGTCATCCTTACGGAAGAGGAAGGAACCAAGGATGCCGCGAGCATCATTTTCGGAGAGTTCCCCGTTTGCCGCCTTGACCTCGTCGAGGATCGATTTATTTGGATCGAGCGTGGCGGCTCGGTGCTGGCTGAAGTAGCCGATCTTTGCATTGGGCCCCTCGATGCGTTTTCCCTTCTGAAATTCCAGCAGCCCTGCCAGAATTTTAAGGAGGGTTGATTTACCGGCACCATTGGGCCCCACGAGCACGGTGCGTTCGCCGCGCTCGATGGTGAGATCGAGCCCCTCGTAGATTTTGCGTTCGCCATGAGAAGTGGGGTAGGCCATGTGGATGCCTTCGAGGATGACGGCTCGCTGACCGCCCCGTGGAGGCTGGGGGATTTGGAATCGGAAGGGTTTGCGCGGAGGCACGGGTTTCTCGATCAGATCCATGCGCTCGATCTGCTTGAGCTTGCTCATCGCCTGAGAAGCCTTGGAGGCAACCTGACGGAAGCGGTCATAGAATTCCCTGAGATCTGCGATCTCCTTCTGCTGATTCTTGTAGGCAGCATTCTGCCGCTCGTAACGAGCTTCGCGTTCCTCCAGAAACGCCGTGTAGTTGCCTGAGTAGGAATGTAGTCGGCCCTCTGCAATTTCATAGACCGTTTCAATGATCTCATCCATGAACTGTCGGTCGTGCGAGATCAGTAGGACGGCTCCTGGATAGGTCTTGAGATAGTTTTGCAACCAAAGGAGAGAAACGAGATCGAGATGGTTGGTCGGTTCGTCCAGCAGCAGGAGATCCGGCTCCATAACAAGCAGTCGCGCAAGATGGGCGCGCATGACCCAGCCGCCGCTCAGTTCCTTGGCCTTGCGGTCGAAGTCCTCCTGCTTGTAGCCAAGTCCGCCGAGGATCTTCTTAGCCTTAGCCTCAACCTTCGTATCACTCAGGGCCGCGTGTTTGAAGGAGGCTTCGCTGTATTCGGGAAGATCTGTCTGTCCGGCATCTTCGAGCTCCTTGAGTTGGCGTTCGAGGGCATGCAGTTCTCCGACCCTGCCTGTGGCCACATCGAGAACAGTTTCCTCGCCCGTTGACTCACCTTCCTGTGCAAGGTGACCGATCATTGTCCACTCATCCCGCTCGATGGAGCCGGAATCAGCCTCATCGCGCTTCAGGATCAGGGAGAAGAGAGTCGATTTTCCCGCGCCATTGGGACCGACGAGAGCAACGCGCTCGCCGTAGTTGATCTGCATGTCGGCCTCTTCAAAGAGAGTGCGACCGCCGAGGGTTTTTTTCAGTTTGCGAATGGTGAGCATGGGAAGAAGTGAAAAATAAAAGGTGGTAAAGTGGGAAAGTTGAAGAGATCAGAGAGGAGAGGGCTTGGCCACAAGAGGCACAAGGAGTCACAGGTGAAAAACTATCTCTGCCTTGTGATTTTTATGTTCGGGCTTGTGTGCATCTTGTGGCAGTTCCGTTGTTCAATATTTCATCCAGACTTTCAAGGACGGCCTCTCCTACCGTTTCCGGGGAGAGTTCCTTCATGCAGCGGAAGTCGATGGGGCATTCACGCAAGTAGCAGGGACTGCACTCCACTTTGTGACGAAGGACGCGATGGGGAGGAGTTGTCTGATTGATGGGTCCGGTCAGCGCGGGTTCCGTGGAGCCAAAGATGGCCACCAAAGGAATGCCAAGTTGATCGGCAAGGTGCATCGTGCCGGTGTCATTAGTGAGGAGGAGATGACATTCCTTGAGGCGGGCGATGAGTTCGGGAAGGGTGGTTTTGCCACAGAGATTCTCAACCTTGTATGGAAAATCATGGGCGAGCGTCTCGCCCAGAGGGGCTTCCTTGGCTGTACCAACGATGACCCAGGTGCAGTCGTGCCTGCTTGAGATCTTCTCCATGACGACACGATAACGATCGAGGGGCCAGCATTTGGCCGGGCCATATTCCGCCCCTGGGCAGAGGGCTATCCGAAGTTTGCCTGTTGGTGCGAACCTGTGAGTAAGCGGCTGCGGCTCGGGTGCGCCGAGTTGACGGATCATGGCAAGGAGTTCGGCCCCTTGATGCAGGGTTGGATGAACGGGGTGCTTTACCTCCATTGTTTGATTGAGGAAGAACTTCCCCCGGTGTTTCTCACGGCCTACGCGGCGGGGAATTCCAGCCAGCCATACTTCCAGCGCACTGCGCACCGAATTGGGCAGGAGGATCGCCACATCAAAGCGCCCGGATTTTTTAATGATACCGGCAACTTGCCAGGGTGATGCTTGTGTCGGGATTTCAACGACGGTATCAACTTCATCAATTTCCCTCCAGAAGGCTCCAAGCTTGGCGGGAGAAAGAATCGTTAGCTTGAGGTCGGGACGCCCTGCCTTGATCGCTCGCATGGCAGGGACGGACATGCAGGCATCTCCGAGCCAGTTGGGTGATCTGACGAGAATATTGAAGCGCTGGAGGTCAGTCGTCTTGAGATCAGGTGGAAGATAAATGCCTCGTTTGACTTCGCTCAACAGGAAATTGGGATAAGGGAGCTTCCATCTGTTGTGAACCCAGAACCAATCGGCTGGTGAATGGCGGATCTCCTGCTCCAGCAAGCGATTGAGATCCATGGTAATATCGGCAATCTCACGCCCTTCCGTAGGAACCGGTGCGCTGGTGTGGATGACCCATCGGGCCAGGCCAACCGTTCGCACGCTGACCTGAGCCAGCAGGGATCCGGTGCGTTGGGCCAGACTTGCGGCCAGGGGGGAGGTGGAGGCGAGCTTTCCAAAGAGAGGCATCCAGATACCGGCGTTCCCAGCGTGTTGATCGGTCAGCACACCGCAGACACCTCCCTCCTTGAGTAGGGAAGCTGCACCCTGCATCTCCTTCTTGCGGTCAAAAGTGGAGACGCCTCTGCTGCGACGGTCGCTGTTTACGAGATCGTCCATCTGGGTGTTCCTAAGTGCCTGATAGACGCACCCTGCACGACGGGGTTTCACAAATTCCGCGATCTGCGCATTGATCTCCCAGTTGCCCGAGTGGCTGAGCGCCGCAACAGTACCGCGCACCCCGGCTTTTTTTCCGACAATCCAGTCTTCCCAATCCTGTTCTTGATCGAAGCTGAGGCGTGAGCGAAGCTGTTTTTCACTCAGAGCAGGAATTTTAATCGAACCGAGAATATTGGCTCCGAGATTTGCAAAATGCTGACGCGTGATTTTCGCGGCGAGGGGGGTGGTCATTTCGGCTCCGAAGGCAATGTGGAGATTCTGTTTGGAGAGACGGCGGTACCCGGGCAGAATAGCCCAGACCAATAATCCGAGAAGCTGCCCCAAGAGAAAACAGACCGTGATGGGGAGCACCCGGATAAGTGAAACCAGCCCAAGAGCCAAAAGATAAAGCAGACGATCCATGAGTAAACGAGAAGGCGGCAACGATAACGATGCAGCGGTGGTGCCGGAAGCGAAAGTTTTTCTTCCCGGTAAAACAATCGGCATGTTGGGGAGTGGACAGTTGGGGCGAATGTCCGCTATGGCCGCCAAAAATCTTGGGTACAAGGTTGTCGTTTATGATGCCGTGCCAGAAGGTCCCGCCTGTTCGTGCGCCGATCTCTCCATTACCGCTCCTTTTACTGACAGGGAGGCATTGGGCCGATTTTCCGGGGAAGTGGATGTGGTAACGGTGGAATTCGAGAACATTCCCATCGCGGTTCTTGAATTTTTGGAAACCAAAGTCCCGGTGCGCCCCTCCGCTTCCGTTGTCCGCATCTGTCAGGATCGTATTCTGGAAAAAGAGTTTCTGCGAAATAATGGATTTCCTGTGGCTCCATTCCGAGTGGTTACTTCGGTTTCGGAATTGGCGGTGGGGATCAGTGATCTCTCCTCCCCTTCGATATTGAAAACAGCCGCTCTGGGCTACGATGGCAAGGGGCAGGTCAGAATCTCTCCCGGCGATGATTTGAACGCCGCATGGGCACAGCTTTCCTCCCCCCGCGGAGTTTTGGAGAAAATGATTTCCTTTGATTCCGAGTGTTCGGTGATCTGCTCCCGTTCGCCGCACGGTGAGACCCGATGCTTTCCGGTGCAGGAGAATATTCACCGGGACGGCATCCTTGATATCACGATAGCCCCGGCCTGCATTGCAGCGGATGTTGCGGCAAACGCACAGCAGATCGCCTCCTCCATCGCAGAAAAACTCGGGGTCATTGGCCTGATCACGGTCGAATTCTTTGTTCTTCCCGATGGTTCCCTGATGGTAAACGAACTGGCACCGCGACCCCATAACTCTGGTCATCACACCATCGAGACGACGCTCACAAGTCAGTTCGCCCAGCACATTCGCGCCGTTTGCGGACTTCCGCTCGGCCCAGTGGAATTGCGGGCTCCCGGAGTCATGATCAATCTGCTTGGCGACCTCTGGAAGGGAGGGGCGCCGGACTGGGAACCGCTCCTGCGCGAATCCGGCTTGTTCTTGCATCTCTATGGAAAGAGCGAGTCAAAGCCGGGCCGTAAAATGGGCCATTTTACCCTGCTCAAAACTGGGGAGAATACCCAGAACCGCGCTCTAGCACTCAGGGAGAGTATGATCGGTAAGGCGTGCTAAACTCCTCGCCAAGACCATGCCATACGCGATGACGAAGGCTGGTTGTTGGCGGGTTTGGACTGTAGGTGCCTTAACCCCCACTTTAGCGATCGAATTTATCAAGTACGAAGCTGATGTTTCTTACCATCCTGATGAGCAATTCGCGTACATCATCACCAAATCCCAACTCATGATCACCGTAGAAAGTGAGCACTTCGTCATGTGTGCTGACAAGGCTAAAGGGTATGGAAGCGGCAGACTTCCAGCCGAAGCGAGCCGCCCGTTCATGCCATGGAAGCGTCATTGGATTGTTTGCAAAATCATGGCACCAGATGGGGCGTTTCTCTCTCAGGGCGGTACCAGCCGGTCCTCTTCCTTCCGGCAGATTGGGATCGGCTGAGATCAATATGTTTTCCAGATATTCTTTGCCCTCGCCATAGATCGCCAGGGGGCGGATCAAACCCGTTGATGAATCTGGTTTGCCCACCCAGGCCATCTTCATATTTCCGTGGCAGACCACAATCCGGCAGATGTCTTTGAAAAGCTCATCCCTGCTGATCGAATAAAGGATGGCCTCATTGCACTCATTGATTGCTCTGTAAAGTGTGGTCAGGCGGGCAATTTTTCGAAGGGCGGACTTACGCTCTGAAACATCCTTAAAGAAGAGGATGAAGGCCCGATCTTCTCCATCGTATTGAACGCTTACCTGAACTTCAATGGCGGTTCCATCCTTGCAGCGTAGCTTGGTTTCAAAACTATCCCTCCCGAGAGCCATGGCTATTCTGATATGAGAGGTGGTCTGGGACTGGTTTTCGGTGGTCTCAAAATCCGAAATATTCATCCCCAGCAAATCCTTGAAGCTATAACCAGTCATGGCGCAGTAGGCCGGGTT
>CAIJRY010000060.1 GCA_903823215.1 uncultured Spartobacteria bacterium | reverse complement strand
TGGGAAATGGCTCAATGTTATCGATTTGCTCTGGATCGCCCATACCTGCAAGATACTCCTGTCATCGCTGGTTTCCACCACAAAAAGGTTACAAATTCGTCATGGACAATTCGCCCCTCAGCGGATTTTTGAACAGGAAGGCGTGCATCAACCGAAAAAACAGGCAACATCCTCCGATGCCGTCATTATTCCCAGATAGTATCCGCCGTGCTCTCAACCGGTGCTGCATACCCGGACTGATCCGTTTCGTCGTCCTCTTCAATGCCTTGGTCTTCATTCTGCATCTGCTTGCGCCGGGTTTTATAGGAATGCTGACACTTGATCCAAATCTCGTGCTTCAGGGCCAGGTCTGGAGACTCTTCACTTGGATCTTCATCCCTGAAACACTCAGCCCGTTTTGGATTTTCTTTGCGCTACTTTTTTTGCTTTATGTTGGAGACGGATTGGAACACGCAGTCGGCGCTTCGAAATTCACCCTCTTTTACCTGAGCGGAGTCATCGCCTGCACGCTTGTCTCGTTCATTTTTGGATTGGCGGGATCCGGTGTCCCCATGGCTCGGGCCAATACCTTTCTTAATCTTTCCCTCCTGCTGGCATACGCCACCGTTTACCCCGACTTCAAGGTGCTTGTTTTATTCATCATCCCAATGAGGATTGCTTGGTTGGCTATTCTAAGTGCCTTACTGATGATTTTCTCGTCATTAGGACAACCCCTTGTGGTTGCAGGTACACTGGCCGCCGCCTTTCTAAATTACTTCCTCTTTTTCCATCGCGATCTCATGGCGCATCTTCCCCTATTGAACAAGAAAAGTGTCCGTATTTCCACCTCGCTGATTCCAATAAAAACAGGCAGGGAACCGGTAGAAAACCTCCACCAGTGCGAGATCTGCGGTCGCACCGAAGTCAGCCATCCCGACTTGGATTTCCGTGTTGCTGCAAGCGGTACGGAATATTGCCGTGAGCACCTTCCCAACAGTCGAAGTCTGTCATAACGGCATCAATGCATTGCCAGAGCCGGCAGAGTCTTTTAAAAAAACGAAGTCATTCCTATCCCGCCATGTCCCAACTCCTCTACCTTGATCACAACGCAACCACCCCGATTGATTCCGGTGTGTATGAAGCCATGCTGCCGTGGCTGAGAAATGAATTTGGCAATCCATCCAGCGTTTATTCTTTGGGGCGGCATGCGGCGGTTGCACTGACAGCAGCCCGCCAACAAGTGGCGGCACTTGTTGGGGCAGAGCCTTCGGAGATCATCTTCAACAGTTGTGGCACAGAGGCAACCAATACAGCCATCCTCTCTGCTCTAGCAATAGATCCCGACAAGCGCCACATCATCACCTCGACCGTCGAGCACAGTGCCACCATAAAGCTTTGCGAATACCTGACCACGCGCGGCTACGAGATCACTTGGCTCCCGGTTGATGCAGAAGGAAAGCTCAATCCGGAAAAATTGGAAGACACCATCACAGCTGAAACCGCAGTGGTCTCCCTGCTCTGGGCCAACAACGAAACCGGCGTTCTCTTTCCTGTGGAGGAAATTGCAGCCATCTCCGCACGGAAGAAAGTTCCGCTTCATCTCGACGCCGTCCAGGCTGCCGGCAAAGTCCCGATCAATCTGGAGTCACTGGGAGCACAGTATGTTTCTCTCTCGGCTCACAAGCTCTACGCTCCCAAGGGAGTCGGTGCCTTGTATGTGAACCGCAAAGCCCGCCTCACTCCTCTCCTTCGAGGCAGTCAGGAAGACACCCGTCGTGGTGGCACCCAGAATGTGGCCTCCATCGTGGCTTTCGGAAAAGCTGCTGAGCTTGCATTAACAGCACTTTCGACTGCTCCAAAACACGTCAAAAAACTCCGCGATCACTTTGAGAAAAATCTCCTCTCAACCATTGAAGGAGTCCGCCTCAATGGCTCAGAGACACATCGTCTCCCCAACACTAGCAACATCACCTTTCCCGGTATCGATGCCGAATCAGCACTTCTACTCTTTGATCAGGAGGGGCTCTGCTGTTCCGCCGGATCGGCCTGTAGCAGCGGCTCCATCAATCCCTCCCATGTCCTCACAGCCATGGGCGTCTCGCGAGACGAGGCGCGTGCCAGCCTGCGCTTTTCGCTCGGGCGGACAACGACAGAGACAGACATCGACCTCGCCCTCGAAATCATCCCACGCATTATTACCAAGCTTCGTTCCGCGCAGCCGGTTGGCGGCTCGCCGGTGCATTCTTTACTGTAAGAAGTACGGTCGCATGCGTCGGATGATTGCCAATGATTGCGATTAAGCGAGCCTGTTTACGCAGTTCAGATCCTCGAAGGAAGAGAGAAGGCGTTTCGTGAAGGAATCCTCAGCTGCACCGACCCAGACACGAGGATCGTATATTTTTTTGTTTGGAGCATCAGGTCCTGTGGGATTGCCAATTTGCCCCTGGAGATAATCGTGATGCTTCGCTTCGTAGGCCCGGATGCCGTCCCAAAAGGCCCATTGCAGGTCGGTGTCGAGGTTCATCTTGATCGCGCCATAACTGATCGCCTCGCGGATCTCCTCGCGGGTGGAACCGGAACCACCATGGAAGACGAAATTCACCGGCTTTGCTCCGGTGACAAGCGTCTTCTCAATGTAATCCTGGGAGTCTTTCAGAATTGTGGGTTTCAGCTTCACATTGCCCGGCTTGTAAACACCGTGCACATTACCGAACGCAGCGGCGATGGTGAAATTCGGACTAATTTTCCCTAGTGTCGTGTAAGCTTGGGCAACCTCTTCCGGCTGCGTGTAGAGCCTTGATTCATCAACACCGGAGTTGTCCACCCCATCCTCCTCGCCACCCGTGACACCAAGTTCGATCTCAAGCGTCATGCCCATTTTGGTCATGCGTTCAAAATACTTCGCACAGATTTCAAGGTTCTCACCCAGCGGCTCCTCGGAAAGATCGAGCATGTGCGAGCTATAGAGAGGTTTTCCTGTCTTAGCAAACTGCTCCTCACTGGCGGCGAGCATTCCGTCAACCCACGGAAGCAGTTTCTTCGCACAATGATCCGTATTAAGGATGACAGGAACGCCGTAAGCCTTTGCTGCGGCATCCACATAGTGCGCACCGGCGATACCGCCCAGAATCGACCCTGTCTGTCCTTCTTTGGTAATGCCCTTGCCGATGAAGAAATGAGCCCCTCCGTTGGAAAATTGCACCATCGTTGGCGAATTGATCTCACGGGCAGCCGCAAGCGTCGCATTGACAGTACTTGTGCTGATGCAATTGACGGCGGGCAGGGCAAAGCTGTTTGCCTTGGCATAATCCATCAATTCCTTAACCTCTTCGCCGAAGAGAACTCCGGCACGAAATTTTTTACTCATAACTGGTACTCTGGTTGGTTGAACGGGTTGTGTTTTTGCTTTTCAGTCCCAAGGATCAGGGAATGAGAATACCTCCCTTACCAGCAGAAATCATTCCAATTCGGTAAAAAAGACTCACCATGTAGAGAATAAACCGAACTTATTGCCCAGAATCGATGGTTGCGTAAAGATTTTTCTGTAAAATTGGTTAAGGGAGTGGAGAGTCGATGGGGTTCATGTTGAGGTAGATTTTTCCTGTGATCCACTCGTCGGAGATTTCACAG
>CAIJRY010000059.1 GCA_903823215.1 uncultured Spartobacteria bacterium | reverse complement strand
ATGCTGAGAAATGCTAAAAAATGTGGATGAGTAATTTCGACCCGGCGCAAACGGCTTCAGCGGCCCAATTTGACCGGCAGAGTGATCGCTACGGAAAGTCTCATATTCTTTCCGATACCAGTGATGTCACTGCTTTATTGAAGGCAGTTGATCTTCCGCTACAAGGCCGTGCTCTCGATGTCGCAACTGGTGGCGGGCATACGGCTCTCGCTCTTGCCCGGATGGGATGGAGGGTGACTGCGGGGGATGTCTCTTCTCGGATGTTGGAAAATGCGACAATGCTTCTGAGTGATGAAGGATATCAACTGGAGGCTCATCTCTTTCCCGCCGAGGAGATTCCTTTTCCGGATGGGGTGTTTGATCTCGTGACTGTTCGCGTAGCCGCACACCATTTCAGTTCACCGGAAAAATTTGTTACTGAGGTCGCCCGAGTTCTCAAACCTGAGGGATATTTTCTGCTCATTGACGGGACGGTTCCCGATAACGATCCCGCTACTGAGACATGGTTGCATCAGGTTGAGAAATGGCGTGATCCGAGTCACGAACGATTCCTCTCCCGTGTTGCATGGGAGGGTGTGATCACGGCAAACGCCCTTGAAATCGTTTCCAGCACGCTCCACAAAAAGAAGCAGCCTGACTTGGAGTGGTACTTCGAGACGGCGGCGACCACGCCAGAACATCGTGCCCTTGTTCTTGAAGCTATCAGAACAATTCCTTCCTCCGTCCGGAGTGCCCTCCGACTCACCGAAGAGAAGGACAGGATTACCTGGTGGTGGCCGATTTTGAGTCTTCTCTCACGTAAAATCCTGTGATGATTGAATCCCGTCTTGAAAGTTTTTTTCCAAGTGAGTTCAGCCTACTGCTTGGCATCGGTTTTCTTCTCCTTGCCGTTGCTGAGATCGGCTACAGGATGGGGAAATCTGTACCGAGGAAGGATGATACAGCTTTCCTTTCCGAAATCTCAGGATATCAGTCGGCGGTTCTCGGTTTGCTGGCTCTCCTGTTAGGATTCACTTTTTCGATGGCGCTGAATCACTACGATCTACGTCGCAAACTTGTCATAGAGGAGGCAAATTCCATAGGCACTACTTATCTCCGTACGTCTCTTTTGCCTGGCGCAGCCCGTAATATTTCACAAAATCTTCTTCGCGATTATGTGAATCTCCGAATTACTCAGGATACAGAGGCCAGCGATAAGATCGGCAATCTGAAGCAGATTGCTGTCATTCAAAGCGAGCTTTGGAAGCAGGCCGAAATAGCGGCCAACATTGCCCCAAACGCAATCACAGTCTCCTACATCACCTCGCTGAACGAGACGATTGATCTTGCCTCCACGCAATTAGCAACCTCCCGCTTTCGAGTCCCCGGAGTATTATGGCTTATTCTACTGGTTGTTTCGCTTTTTGGGATTTGGGCCTCCGGTTTTAGTTCCGGTGTCAATCGGAAGAGGGCACTTTTTTTAACCGTGGGATTACCTGTTCTCATCACTCTGGTGCTCCTGATGATTACCGATATCAGTTCGCCAAGTAGAGGTCTTATCCGGACAGACTACAGTAGTATGACGGAGTTACGGGATTCCATGAATCGACCATGAATCCCTTTCCAACAGCCTATCTTGCAGGCCCCGATGTTTTCTATCCCGAGGCAAAAGCAATTGGAAAGTCGAAGTGCGACCTTCTGCTGGCTCATGGAATCATTGGTCATTTTCCCCTCGATAATGAGGTTCCTGTGAGTCCTGAAATCGCCCATGAGATCTTCCTTGGCAATGTCCAGCTCATTGACCGGAGTGACATCATCCTTGCCAATATCGTTCCCTTTCGCGGCCCATCCGCAGATCCTGGAACGGTGTGGGAGATCGGCTATGCCTATGGCAGGGGGATTCCCGTCATTTGTTATGGCACTTCCGCCACTTATCTGGAGCGCTGTCGGGCCCTCGGACTGGAGGGGAATACTGCAGGATTGGACCACCAAGGAATGGTCATCGAGGATTTCGGAGAGAGGGAGAATCTCATGATTACCCGCTGCGCTGCATCGATCGTCACCTCGTTCGACGAGGCAGTCTCGACCGCGCAGGGGGTACTAGGGATTCGGCCTTAAACTTCAAACAGAAAAAATTTAGGATCGAGTCGAAGGCGCGGCCCGTAGATTCCTTCGGGATTTTCCCTGCCAACCGCGATCATCATGACCACAGAGCTTTCCGAGCCAAGGTTCAGGACTTTCTTCACCCGGCATTCGTCAAATCCCTCCATCGGGAGGCTGGAGTATCCCTGGGCCGTGATGGCCAGCATGAAATTCTGGCAGGCGAGTGCGACTGTCTTTGAGAGAACCCCCTTAACCTCCTTGGTGGTGAAGGGCCCCCGTGGCACCGGACGAAACAGACCGACGAGGGAAAAGACAATGCGTTTGAGCCAGCCCGTGAGATCTATCCAGCCGTGGGAATAGAAGAGCGGAACGAATTTGGTATAATAATCCAGTTGCTGTTGGGGAATATTTCCCCGCCGTTCCAACTCCTCAAGGATCAAAGCCCTGTTGCGCTTCCATGTATCGGTACGTGCGACAAAGACCAGCAACTCGGCCGCGGTAGCCGCCGCACTTTGGTCGAAGGCTGCCGTAATTAAAGCGGTTTTCTTTCTCGTGTCCCTGACCCAATAGATTTCCCAAGGTTGCAAATTCGAGGAATTAGGAGCGAGCAACGCGGCGCTTAAGGCTTTCCTGATGACCTCTTCGGGAACCTGTTCGGGAAGATATTTTCTAACGGAACGGCGTGCTTCGATGACTTGAAATAGGTTCATTATTCTTGGGATGTTTGCGTGGTTAGGGCCTGCCTGCCTGGGATGCAGGGAGCAACTCGAAAAAGACGGTGACACTTGAGTTGAGAGTGCTGTCACCTGCTTTCATCTGGAAAGGGGGAGAGATTCCCGTATCGGAGGCCGAAGCGGCGAATGCCCTCGCCATAGGCATCACGGGATTGTCATTACTGTTTTGGGCAGCCTGGATGAAGATCGCGCCACCAAGTTTTTTCTCGGCTGCCGTGGCGAGCACGGAGGCTTTTTCTTTGGCATTGTTAAAGGCTTCGGTAAGAAGCTGATTCTGGGACTTTGCGGCTGTCGTATCCTTGATGTGGAAAGAGACCGAGTTGATCGCGGTGGCTCCGTTGTCCGTCGCCTGCGCTGTAAAGTCTCCGGCTGCGTCAGCCTCAATTTCGCAGCTAAGCAGAGCCGAAGCGGTGAACCCAATGACTTTGGGAAGAGTGCGATCCTGAGAGGATAGGTTGCCGCCTTGATTGAAAACGGGAAAGACACTGAGTGAAGTGGTCGCGAAAGTGCAGGTCTCTCCAAATCCTTTCAGCCAAGCGGTCAGCTTTTGCAGTGCTTCCCTAGTCTTGTCCGCCGCCTCTTTTTTAGTAGGGGCGGTATTTTCGACGGCCAGTTGGATGGTGGCTGCATCGTTGGCGATTTTACGGGAGGCGGCTCCCGTGACTGTTATCTTCGGTGTACCCTCTTCCGCATAAAGAGGGAAAAGGGCTGCACTCAAGAGAAATAAAACAGGGAGAAATTTCATTGGTATGGAGTCTCTTAAATCTACAGTTCCTTTACGGTTCTGGCATGGGTAAAGATGAACGCCTAACCCATAACCTACCCCATGCAAAACGACCACATCGATATCGGGAACATGATCAAGGAGCGCCGCAAATCCGTGGAGGAGTCCATCCGGCCGATCAGCAACGCGGAACTCAAGACCCTACAGGAGAGTCTCTTCACCGATCCACTGCACCCCTGGGCTGAGCCGTTCCGACTCTTTGCAGGGGAGAACGGCGGGGAGATTTTTTATCACGCGACCACCAGTGAGCATGTGCAGGTCGTGTATTGCCGGGCGAAGGAAAAGGGAATCTGGTTCCGCCCCGGTGTGGGGATCGGCATCATTCAGCCGATGGCTCTGGGTATTCTACGTGAGATTGTGGACTCACAATGAGTAGTGAGGGTGTGTTGTTCGATTTAATTATTTAAGATATGTCAAGACTTTAATTGTTACAATTTCGTCACAATTGATCTTTTACTCTGAGAAAGATTATGCAAAATTGACGGGCATGAAGAGTACCCCCGCAAGTGCAGCAGTGAAGGATCCTTGGGAGTGTAATGGAAAACCCATCCCCGAAGTCTTTCCCACGAAGATGGCGTTTGTGAAAACGGTATTGCTCGGTATCGGCATGACGGCAGTGATTTTCGGACTGCTTTCATTGCTGATTATCAAGCCCTGGCACTAGGGAAATCGCTCCCGCACAGCGGGGAGCCTTATTTTTGCAGCTGATCGAGAACCTGCCGCAGGGGGGCACTCGAGACCTTGATGCTTCCGTCCAAAGGAGTGGCCATTTCATCAATCAAAAAAATCGCACCCGCAATGCTGAGTGAGCAGAAGAAGAGCACGGTGATCACTGTGAGGTTACGAGGGGAAAAGAGGGCGTAAAGAAAGGTAAGGAAAGTGATCCAGACAACGGGGATGATCAGCAGAAGCGGAGGAACCCCGCCCTGACCGACCACCTCGATCATCCATCGCTCATGCAACAGATCATCCTCAAGTTGCAGGGCCGAACTCTGCAATCTGGTTTGCGGCGCACTGCCTGGCTTGAGCGCGCTGATTTGACCAGCGATTTTCTCAAACATGCTTGGAGTTTGCAGCAGGCTCTTGGTGTGATCTTTGCTCTCCTCGGGCCATATTTCCTGAATCTTTAATGAGAGGGCATTGTGCAGCTCGGCTCTGATGGGAGCCGTTTCAGGGCCATAGTCTGCAAGCAGTCTGTCCAGATGAATGTAGTTGGCGGCAACTTGATTCACGAGGGTATTGATCTGATCAAATGTTCCCTTGGTTGATGAGATGAGAAGGCCGAGTATCAAGGCTGCCAAGGTTGCCACCAGACCTGCTCCCAGCTTTGCCGCATCCTTGGACTCGGTGGAAAAATGATGCTCAGGGAGAATAAGCTGGAAGACAAACCCCATGATGGCTCCTCCAAAAATCAGACCAAAAGCCCATAGCGCGACTTGCATAGAGGAGGCGTCGGAAATGAATTTTAGCATAAAACGAGGGAAAAAGTGCCATGCCATCACGCTGAATGCAAGGCACTTGCTGACGCGTTGATTGCCATGGTGCGTTGATTCTTTCCCTTAAGCCATTTCAGGCATCTGCTCTTCATCAGATGGGTATCAAGAAGAGAAACGAGAGGACATTGATGACGCGATAACGATTCGAAGTTCATCAAGGGGCATCTGTTCGGGCCCCTTTACCTCGTGCCGTATTCTGCCTTTCGCATTTCCTCCAGAGCGGTGCGGAACTGTGGTTTAGCCATGAGATCGGCGAAGATCGCTTGAGCCAGCGTTCTCCCGGCGGCGGTATCGCTCGGATAGTGCATTCCACCCACGCTCCGGTCGATGCTGATCTGGAAGGCGCTACCGAGATAGTCTGCCCGATGTGCCGGATCCAGTTCACCGAGAATCAGAGCGTCGAGCCAAGAAACCGTGGCATGGCCACTCGGATAAGAATACCCCGTTGCAATCGGGATCAGTGCCTTCACTTGATGCGGGTGCGCCTTGTACGGACGCTCGCGTTGATAATGATCCTTTAAAAAAGTCACCACGCCTCCGACCGCATTCTGGAGATCGTCAAAAAATGCGGCGGTCTTGGGATAGGCCTTGGGGGGTGAAGTCCTTCCCTCGCACCTCTGAAAAAAGGAAGATGCTCAGCGGAGCCGTTCGTGTGGCATGCTTGATGACTTCCTGGGAAGCCTGCTTTTTGGCTACAGCTTGCAATCCCTCCTCGGCACCCAGGTCAGACTTGTCGGCAAACGATTTCACTGCGGGTGGAGGCGGGATGACCTTGAGATAACTCTCGGCGGGAGGCAGTTGATAGGTAGCATTTTCCCCTGCCTCAAGAAGGGGAGCCGCTGTCAGAAAGAACAATAGGAGAAATCTGCTCATGATGGTGGAAGAATTTCACGACAGGGTAAACTTTGGCAAACCCCAACGCCCGGAAAATTTACGCACCCTGTCCTTTTCCTGGGTGCCATCATGCGGTTGGATGGAGGATATGGCTTCCTTGACTCGTCCCGGGATATTGCTTTTTACGCACCTTTGTCTTTTGACAAGTGGCTTGTCACGCGCTGCGGAGCCCGCAGCCGCCAGGATTGCTGAGGGGATCACATGCGAGCTGATTGGAAGCTACAGCGTAGATCGGTTGAACCAAGTGCTAACGACGGAAGTGCGCCAGCAGCTTTCGGATTATCCGGTCACCTACTCTCCGGTACGCCACGCAGTGACCCTCTACCGGATCTCGTACCGCTCGGTGATTCCCGAGCTGGGTAACCGAAGCACTGTGGCATCCGGGCTGCTGGCTATCCCAGAGACCGGAGAGAGTAAATTTCCCGTCATCTGCTATCAGCACGGAACGGTTTTTTCTAAAACAGCCGTTCCCTCCCGTCCGGAGGAGTCAATGGAGACACGGCTGATGCTGGCTCAGTTTGCCGGGCAGGGATACATCGTTGTTGCTGCGGATTATTTCGGAAAGGGCTCCTCGCGGGAAACAGACGGCTATCTTGCCAAGGCTTCCACGCAGCAGGCCTGTCTCGACATGCTCCGTTCGGGTAAAAGGGTGAGTGAGAAACTGGGGGTTCATTGGGGGCCGCTCTTTGTGACAGGCTGGTCGCAGGGTGGCTGGGCCACCATGGTCTTCCTGAACAAGCTCGAAAGCGTCGGCATTCCGGTGACGGCGGCAGCACCGATCTGTGCGCCGGAGGATCTCTTCGCGTGTATCAACCACTGGATTCACGACCCTTCGCCCAGTGACAGTCTCTTCCTTCCCGAACTGCTGGCCCTTCAACTCCATGCCTACGAACGCTACTACCGACTGCATGGATTGGCTGATGCCGCGATCAGGCCGGAGTATCGTGCCGCAGCACGCGACCTCTATCTGGACAAGCTCGCCTGGCCCGGTTTGCTCAAAAAGTTTCCGCGCCATCCCGCCGATATGCTGCAACCCGGATTCATCGCAGAGAGTTCTCTGGGCACTGGAAAGTACTGGGAGATCACACAGCAGAATCAGGCCTACCGCTGGCGAAGCAAGACACCGGTCCGTAATTACTACGGAGCCGTGGATGAAATCGTCCCTCCGTATATCGCACAGCTTCCCATCAGGTATCAGCAGATCATGGCAGGGGCCGCGTCATCACCCTCTGAAGTTCAGGGAGCGAAGGCCAACCATCATGGAGCCTTTGTTGCCGCTGTCGCCCGGGAGAAAAAGTGGTTCGATTCGTTGCAGGGGAAGTGAGAGTAAAAAACGCCTCGGAAAACACTTGAAAATGCTTACCAAGAGGAGAAGGAATCAATAAACAATCAGAATGGTCGTTTATTGATTAATATAGAGAATACGATTCATCAAAAATCTATCTATAAAAATCCTTTTAAAATTTATTGACGATCTGCTTGGTCGTTTATATATTCTGATCAACAGCCAAGACAACCCGATGAATACACGACTATTATCCCATGATTCTCTTCCCGTAAGAGCTGATCTAGGAATCCGTGCGGTGGCTTGGAAGTTCGTGTGTTGTTGTCGTTAAGTTTGTCCGCCCAAATAGGGTGAAGGATAGGTCCGGAAAAAACTTAGTACATCAACAACACAACACATGAAATTTTCAACTCCCACAAAAACCATTGGTAACATCACGACAAAACAACCCTCGGTCTTCAAAAACTTCAAGGAACTTTCCTTTGCAATCTGGAAAAACCCGAACTTGGCTGGATCTTTCATCCAACCTGATACAGGGAAACAACCGGAGGACATTGTGCGTCACTACAATCTGACACACGCCAGTCGCTATCTTGGAAAATCAGAAGCTGCCTTGCGTCTGTTTCTGTGGGAGAACAGCCTATCGGCTGATGTGAGAAGCGGTGATGATCCGATTTTCTCAGAAGAGTTTCTAGATCTCATCGATGCTTATGGTTATCTCTTTGATTATTCAAAGAAATGGCGTGAGTCGGGGCACTATGAAGAGGCCGATAATCTTCTGAAGGAGGCTCAGATTGTTTTTGGGCTTCCCCATTCGCATACGGCACCACCACGAATAAGAAAAAGAATCGCTCCAAGCATTGTGAAATACACTGAGGATTGGGCAGGATTTCCAGAAGAATGGCGATCCAAACCCGTGTACATCTAAAAAACGGAGAACTCTTTCAAAGCAGATCGTGGTGTTTGAGATGGCGATGCATGGCATGGTATCGGCCAACTTCCATCCCTGATCTGCTTCTTCCAGAACTCGTTCGCTTCAAAAACCATCGGACGGGTTCTGGAAGATAGGAGTTTGAAAGCAAACATGAGCAAATCGATGCGTTACCAACCGTTCATTAGGATGAGGAGAGCGGATAAAATCGAATGGCGGAATTCGGTGGACGAAGAAAAATCCGAGCGTTTCTCATGGAGCAAATGGTTCAATCACTTTTTCCGTAAAAGTAATGAATCGAAGGTTCTGACTTAGCCGAGATCGCTTGTGAGGACAATGCGGTAGCGGGCCTTGCCAGAGCGAAGATGCTCGATGGCTTCATTAGCCTTGGACATCGGGAAAGTTTCGGTGGTCGGGGCGATGTCGTGTCGTGCTGCGAATTCCAGCATCATGTCTGTCGTGGAGGGACTGCCGAGTGGGGAACCGGAAAGTGATCGCTGCGCCGTGATCATCGGAAAGGCCGAGACAGCCATCGGCTCCAGAACTGCCCCCACGGTGTGCAGACGGCCTTTCGGTTTGAGGGCGGCAATGTAAGTATTCCAGTCTAGGGTGACATTGGCCGTGTTCAGGATGAAATCAAAACTGCTTGCGGCCTTGGCGAGTTCCTCGGAATTCCGCGAATTGAGCGTGCTGTGGGCGCCGAGTTGTAGGGCCTCCTCGCGCTTGGAGTCGCTGCTGGTGAACGCCACCACCTCGCATCCCCAGGCGCGGAGAAACTTCAGCGCCATGTGGCCGAGTCCCCCGATCCCGATCACCCCGACGCGGTCAGTCGGCTTGACTCCGAACTGGATGATCGGATTGAAGACCGTGATGCCACCGCAGAAGAGCGGGCCGGCCTTACTGGCATCGAGGGCTTCGGGAAGGGGGCTGACCCATGTCCAGTGGGCGCGCACGCGGTCGGCGAATCCGCCGGGGCGTCCCACAATGGTTCCCTCCGCCGTGGCGCAGAGATTCTGATTGCCCGAGAGACATTGGGCACAGCAACCGCAGCTGTTGGAATACCAGCCAAGACCGACACGGTCTCCAATCTTGAGGCGCTTGGTGTTTTCTCCCAAAGCAACCACCTTGCCGACCACTTCATGGCCCGGAATAAACGGATAAACAGTCATCCCCCAGTCGTTGTCGAGCATCGAGAGATCGCTGTGACAGATGCCACAGCTTTCGACGGCGATCTCCACCTCTTCACTGCCAAGCGAGCCGGGAGTGAATTCAAAGGGTTGGAGCTTTTGTTTGGGGCCAAGGGCCGCGAGGGCGTGAATCGTGGTGCTCATGGACTAGTTTTTTTAGGATTGGTCAGGGAGGGATCTGAATAAAGAAGAAGTAAGAGCCTCCGGGAAACTCAGGCCAGCATCTTCTTCAGGTGGTTGGTCAGCTTTGTGCCGAGTTGCTTGACCTTGTTCGATTGCTTGGTGTCACCGAGCGTACCGTCGGCTTTAATGACCTCATGAGCCGTGGGAATGGCAATCTGATCAGGCAGCACGATGATGCCGAGATTGCCGAGAATCGATCGGAGATGCACCAATCCCCTCAGCCCGCCGAGACCTCCGGGGGAGGCGGAGAGAAGGAGCGCTGTTTTTCCAGCCAAAGCTGCAATTGGTGGTTCGTCATCCGACTCAGCCCGGGAGATCCAGTCGATCGCATTCTTCAAGGCAGCTGACAGGCTGCTGTTGTATTCGGGAGAGGCGATGATCAGGCCGTTGGATTTCAGGAAAAGCTCCTTCAGTTTCTTTGCCTCGGCGGGCATTCCGCTTGCAGCTTCTAGATCCTGATCGAAGACCGGCAGGGGATAGTCACGCAGTTCGATCACTGTCACTTCGGCTCCCGCTTCACGGGCTCCTTCGGCGGCAAGTGCAGCGATTTTTTGATTGAAGGAGTCGCTGCGGAGACTGCCGCCAAAGGCGAGGATGTGTGGAGTGGTAGTCATGATCTTGCCTTTGCATAGACCGCGAGACTCCATTCGACAAACACAATTAAGCTCTCAGTTGTGAGCTTGTCA
Organism: uncultured Spartobacteria bacterium; assembly: GCA_903823215.1. GTDB lineage: Bacteria > Verrucomicrobiota > Verrucomicrobiia > Chthoniobacterales > UBA6821 > UBA6821. The sequence continues at coordinate 9,696 of CAIJRY010000059.1, read as the reverse complement.
GAAAAAGGCATCACCTCGCTGGACTTTTCCCTTTTTCTTGGAAGCAATGTTAAGCAAGGATTGAAATTTTCAACACCTTGCCTTCATCACGAGTAACAGGCTCTATGCTTTTGCGTAAAGTTCGGCACCGGCGGCAGAAAACTCTTTGGATTTCTCAGCCATGCCAAGTTCGATAGCTTTCACTTCGGCTACCCCTTGTTCGGCGGCGTATTTACGAACATCCTCACTAATCTTCATCGAGCAGAAGTGAGGGCCGCACATGGAGCAGAAATGGGCTGACTTTGCTCCCTCCTTAGGCAAGGTTTGACGCTTTCGTTGCCCAACGAAAGCGCACTTCGGGCTAACCTTGCGGTTAGTCTGATTCGGCCGTTCCCGACGGCCTCGGCTCATCGTGAAATTCGGGTAAATCACGCCTTCGAATAAATCTCGGCTCCGGCTGCCGTGAACTCGCGGGACTTTTGTTCCATCCCAGCCTTCAACGCATCGTTTTCGGACACCCCTTGCTCAGCCGCATACTTTCTGACGTCTTCGCTGATCTTCATGGAACAAAAGTGCGGACCGCACATCGAACAAAAATGTGCGGTTTTCGCACCTTCTTGGGGGAGAGTTTCATCATGAAACTCTCTAGCCGTAATAGGGTCTAGGCCGAGGTTGAACTGATCTTCCCAGCGGAATTCAAAGCGGGCTTTGCTCAGGGCATTGTCCCGGTATTGGGCACCGGGATGGCCCTTTGCCAGATCGGCGGCGTGGGCGGCGATCTTGTAGGTGATGACGCCATCCTTCACATCTTTCTTGTTTGGGAGGCCGAGGTGTTCCTTGGGCGTGACATAGCAGAGCATGGCGCAGCCATACCAGCCGATCATGGCGGCACCGATGCCGCTGGTGATGTGGTCGTAGCCGGGGGCGATGTCGGTGGTGAGGGGGCCGAGCGTGTAGAAGGGGGCCTCGTGGCACCATTCAAGCTGCTTGGCCATGTTCTCCTCGATCATGTGCATCGGGACATGGCCGGGGCCTTCGTTCATGACCTGCACTCCCTTGGCCCAGGCGCGCGTGGTGAGTTCACCCTGCACCTTGAGTTCGCCAAACTGGGCCTCGTCGTTGGCATCGGCCACCGATCCCGGACGCAGACCGTCACCGATGGAGAAGCTGACATCGTAGGCGGCCATGATGTCGCAGATGTCATCCCAATGGGTATAGAGGAAGTTCTCTTTGTGATGGGCCAGGCACCACTTCGCCATGATGCTGCCGCCGCGGCTGACGATGCCGGTCATCCGCTTGGCGGTGAGCGGGACAAAACGGAGGAGGACGCCGGCATGGATGGTGAAGTAATCGACCCCCTGTTCAGCCTGCTCGATCAGGGTGTCGCGGAAAATTTCCCAGGTGAGATCCTCGGCCTTGCCATTGACCTTTTCGAGAGCCTGATAGATCGGGACGGTACCGATCGGGACGGGGGAGTTGCGGAGGATCCACTCGCGGGTGGCATGGATGTTCTTGCCAGTGGAGAGATCCATGACGGTGTCGGCTCCCCATTTAGTGGCCCAGCGCATTTTCTCCACCTCTTCCTCGATGGAGGAGGCAACGGCGCTATTGCCGATGTTGGCATTGATTTTTACTAAGAAATTCCGACCGATGATCATCGGCTCCAACTCGGGGTGGTTGATATTGGACGGGATGATGGCGCGGCCAGCGGCGACTTCCGAGCGGACGAATTCGGGAGTGATTTTCGCAGGGATGCGTTGGGGGAATCGACCAAAGATCGAGGGGGTGTAGGGACTGCCAGAGAGCTGTCCGCTTCCGGCGTGCTGCTTGCCGAGCTCGTTGCGTGTGATGTCGCTGGAGAGATCGGAGAGAGTAGTGTGCTGGGCACGGCCCATGTTCTCGCGGATGGCGATGAATTCCATCTCCGGCGTGATGATCCCCTGACGGGCATACCAGAGCTGGGTGACGGGATGCCCCGCCGAGGCGCGAAGTGGAGCCTTCTTACCTCCGGTCATGCCGGGGAATTCAATCAGGCGGTTGCGCTCGGACTGGCTGGCATACTCGGCATGTTTGCCGGAGAGGTAGCCATTGTCCATCGGTTGCACCTCGCGGCCTTCGTAGGGGGCCACATCGCCGCGCTTCTCGATCCACGCTTTTCGTAATGCAGGAAGTCCCTCGGTGGCATCGCCTTCGAACTCGGGATCACCCCAAGGGCCGCTACAGTCATAGACGGGCACGGGCTCGTTTGGCTCTAGCTCGCCCGAGAAGTTCTTCGTTGGGGAGAGCGTGATTTCGCGCATTGGGACGCGCACCTCGGGGTGGATGGAACCCTCGACATAAACACGGCTGCTTGCTGGAAGGGCGTCGGTGCTCTGCGGTTCACTGGTGAGTGGGTCGATGGGTGCGATCATGGGCGTTGGAGAAAGTGAATTGAGCGGAAGTCAGAGGATGATCAATAAAAAGGGCCATGCGAGGTGAGCACGGCATGGCCTGAGTCTTCTCCCTGCGACGGCATTACCCGGATCAGGTTCAAAGGGTCGTCCGGTTTTACCCGAACCTCTCAGCCAGTCGGCTCCCCCGCGTGTGTTGTGGAAGTCACAATAATCGTCCTGAGCGTGAGGTCAACGAGGCAGTTGATATTTTGTCAGATCATCCGCTCCAGAAAAGAGACCCGATCAAAGAGTGCAAAGTCCCCAGCCCGCTCGCCGCTTCCGACGAAGCGTGGCTGGATACCAGTTTCTCTGGCGACGGCGACGGCGACACCACCTTTGCCTGAGCCATCGAGTTTCGTCAGGATCAATCCAGTGAGCTTGGCTGCGGCGTGAAATTCCTTGGCCTGTACGACAGCGTTGCTGCCTGTCGTGGTATCCACGACAAGCAGTGTCTCGTGCGGCGCGGTGGGATCGAGCTTGGCTAGGGAGCGTGTCACTTTGGAAAGTTCCTGCATTAGATTTGATTTTGTGTGCAGACGCCCGGCGGTGTCGCAGATGAGGAAGTCAATTTTAAGACGCTTCGCCTTGCTCAGCGCATCATGGCAGAGAGCGGCTGGATCGGAGCCGTAGGTACTGCTGACGACTTCGACGCCGAGTCGATCACCCCAGGATTTTAACTGCTCGACCGCAGCAGCCCGGAAGGTGTCGGCGGCGCAGAGGAGAACGCTGTGGCCTAGGGATTGCAGAAGTGCTGCAAGCTTGGCACTGCTGGTGGTCTTGCCGGTGCCATTCACCCCGACCAGCAGAATGACGACCGGGCCATCGGGTGAAGGAGAGAGGTCGGTGCCTCGTTCAGGAAGGTGCCTCGCAGCCTCCTCGCGGGCTGCGGCGAGGACATTGTCGGCATGGAGGGCGAGGCCTTTGGCACGGAGAGATTCCAGTATCGCCATTGCTGTGGGTGCCCCGAGATCGGATTGCCAGAGGGCCGCTTCGACCTCATCCCAATCAACCGCCTGATGGGTTCCGGTGATGCGTCCCAGAACCCCCTTGAGCCAGCTCATGATCCGTTCTTAGTTGCTGGAAGTTCTTCGTCGCGAAGAGTCTTGGCCGAGGTGCGCTCCGGCCTCTTCAGCGTCGCCTTGATGCGATCGAGTACTCCGTTGACGAATCGGCCCGATTCCTCGGTGCTGTATTTCTTTGCTATATCAATAGCCTCGTTGATGGAAACGACGGGAGGAATCTCCGGGCAGAAGAGCATCTCGTGAATGGCGAGGCGGAGGATGTTACGATCCACGGCGGAGAGGCGGTCGAGTTCGTAATTCTGACTATGGGTGCGCAGGGCCTCGTCCACCGCGGCGGTGTGATCAAGAATGCCTCGCACCAGCCCTTCGCAAAATCGACGTGCGGCGGGACTGAGTCCCCGGAAAGCATAGAAGTCCTCAAGATCAGCAACACCGGCCCCGCCGCCGAGATCGCGCTGATAGAGAAACTGGATGGCGGCCTCGCGGCCTTCGCGTCGGACTCCCATGATGATCAGCGTGACACGATATTCCGGGATTCACGGAGTATCTCGATGGCCGCCCTTGCGGCCTCGGTTCCGCGGTTGAACTCATTGCCAAGACAACGGGATTTGGCTTGTTCCTCGTTGTTGAGCAGCAAAACACCATGAATGACGGGAGTGCCGGTTTCCATCGAGAGATTGCAGAGCGCACTGCTCACAGAAGCAGCAATGAGATCTGCGTGGCCGGTTTCGCCCCGGAGAATAACCCCCAAGCAGATGATGGCATCGGGCTTGCGGTATTCGATGACCTGGCGTGCGAGGAAAGGAATCTCGAAGGAACCGGGTGTATACATCACTTCGATCAGTGCCTTGGATTCGACAGCGAGAATCTCCTGCTGAGCCTTGGCTACCATTGATGAGACATACTCCTGATTGTATCGACTGGCTACGATCACAAAACGACTTGCTACCAACACTGTTGTGCGCGGGCGTGTAGGAAGGGTCTTGAGCATGGAACAAAGAGAGATAGAACCTGAAACTTGAAAGCTGAAGAAGTCTGAAATGAGAAAAGGTGAGTGAAACTGAAAAGAAGGAATTTCTCCTATAACAAATGCCCGAGTTTGTTTTTCTTGGTGGAGAGATACCGGGCATTGTGAGGGTTGGCCTCAGAACGAATCGGCAGCCGTTCGATGATTTCCATGCCGTATCCCTCAAGACCGACAACCTTGCGGGGATTGTTGGTCAGAAGCCGAATCTTGCGAATGCCAAGGTCTGCCAGAATCTGTGCGCCTGTTCCGTAATCGCGCAGATCCGGGGGATACCCCAGATGTTCGTTAGCCTGAACAGTGTCCATTCCTTCTTCCTGGAGTTTGTAGGCTTGCATTTTGGCAGCCAGGCCGATGCCTCTACCCTCCTGACGCATGTAGACTAAGACACCATGACCGCTCTCGGCGATCTGCTTCATTGCAGTGTGAAGCTGACTGCCGCAATCACAGCGCCTCGATCCGAAGACATCGCCCGTCAGGCATTCGCTGTGCACCCGGACAAGGGCGGGCTTTTCGGGATCGATGGTTCCTTTGACAAGTGCAAGATGATGATGGTTGTCAATCTCCGAACGGTAGAGAAACAGCCGGAAATCACCGAAATCCGTGGGCATGGTGATCTCCTGCTCCCGTTGCACAAGCTTTTCACTTGTGCGCCGGTAAGCAATGAGATCGCGGATGGAACAGATTTTCAGGCCATGCTTTCTTTTGCATTTCAGAAGATCCGGCAGGCGGGCCATCGAGCCATCCTCATTGAGAATCTCGCAGATCACGCCTGAGGGATCGAGTCCCGCGAGTCGGGCGAGATCGACAGCGGCCTCGGTATGACCGGCGCGCCGCAGGACTCCACCCCTGGCCGCCTGTAAGGGAAAGATATGCCCCGGTTGATGCAGATCACCGGGGGAGGAAGCAGGATTGCTCAGTACCTTGATGGTTGTCGCCCGATCCCGGGCACTGATACCCGTGGTGGTACCGACTGCGGCATCGACCGATACGGTGAAGTCGGTGGCGTGAAGTTCACGGTTGTGGGCAACCATGCGCTGGAGCCCCAACTTGGTGGCGCGTTCTTCGGTGATCGGCACGCAGATCAGTCCGCGTCCGTGATGTGCCATGAAGTTGACGGCTTGAGGTGTGGCTTTGGAGGCCGCCATGACGAGATCGCCCTCATTCTCCCGATCCTCATCGTCGGTGACGATGATCATCCTGCCTTTTCGTATCTCCTCAATAACCTCCTCAATCGGATCAAAATGAGTGCTGGATAGCGCACGGCGAAGTGGTGAATTTCTCGCCTTGGGGGCTGAAACAATGGTTTTTTTCTTCATGCAAGAGCAGTTTCAGGGAGCGCTTCCCTTGCCTGGATGGTCGTGCGGCGTGCAATCCAGCCACCACCGATCACTCGGTCTCCATCGTAGAAGACGGCAGCCTGTCCCGGTGTTACCGCGCGAAGCGGTTCCAAAGGGCGTAGTATGGCCGTTTCATCAGCTCCCGGAGTCACGATGGCCGCATCGCCATGATGACCATGTCTCACCTTCACGGTAATCGGATGGGTGATTGTGGCGGAATCGGTATGCCAGTTGACCCGCCCGACTGTAAATTCATCGCAGAGGAGATCGGCTTCGCCGCCAAGAACGACCCTGCCATTCTCCGCATCAATGTCGATCACATAGCGTGCAGAGCCTGCTCCGCCGGGGAGACCTTTACGCTGGCCGATGGTGAAGAGTTCAATACCCTCGTGGGGGCCGAGGTAGTTCCCCATCGTATCGTAGAAACCTCCCGCTTGGAAGGTTTCGCCGCGATCCTTGAGAAAGGCTTTGTAATCCTTCCCCGGCACGAAACAGATTTCCTGACTATCCTCCTTGTCCGCCACTTTGAGTCCCAGCCTGCGGGCTATGGAACGAATTTCCTCCTTGGTGAGAGCTCCGAGTGGGAAAAGGGCGCGGGATAGCTGGGCCTCGCGGAGACTGAAGAGAAAATAGGACTGATCTTTTTTGGGATCGAGTCCCTTGCGTAAGATGGGTGCCGCATTTTCAGGATGCTCTACTGATGCGTAATGTCCCGTGGCGATGAAGGAGGCACCCAATGCCGTGGCCTTGTCCCAGAGGTTGCCGAATTTCAGCTTCTCATTGCACATGACGCAGGGATTGGGAGTGCGTCCGGCGCGGTATTCGTCCGCAAAATAATCAATGACCAGCTTTTCAAAAGGGACCGCTTCATCAATGACGAAGTGAGGGATGCCCAAAGCATGCGCCACGCTTCTCGCATCGGCGATGGCTTGAGGTCCGCAGCATTTATCCTCCGCCCGACTCATGCAGTCCTGGGGCCAGAGCTTCATGGTCACGCCAATCACATCCCACCCTTGTTCCTTGAGAAGCCATGCTGCGACACTGGAGTCCACACCCCCGCTCATGCCCACGACAACGCGCTTGCTGGCGGATGATGGAGTGGAGTCAGTCATGGAGAAGTCGGTCGGACTGTGAATTCTACCGTTTCTCTGAAGCGGGGTCAACGAAGCGGTTGAGTGGGACGATTTTAAGTGAACAAGCTCTAACAAAAAAGGCCCCGGAGGAAACTCCGGGGCCTTTGTAAGGTTTGTTATTCTGGAATATTAGAATACGAAGCGTACACCGGCGCGGCTCAGGCTCTCGTTGAGGCCCTTGTTACCATAGATGTAACGGGAATCAACAAAGAGACCAACTGCACGGTTGATGCGGTACTCAAGACCACCACCAACGTTGCCATTGCCCTGGGCCTTGTTGTTGCCCCAGGTCGCACCACCGCCAGCGATGGCGTAAGGAGCGAGGTGCCAGCTCTCGATTGGGTAACGAGCGATCAGGTTGCCCTGAAGGTTGTCGAATACCTTGCCGCGAGCCGAGCTAAGACCACCGAGTGTGTCATCAACACCGATACCGAAGTAACGGGTGAAGAAGTAGCTCAGACCAAGTCCGCCACCGAGACCGTTGGCATTCTTGCCGTTGAAGCGACCGGCTGCACCGGCAACGAAAACATCAAGCTGGACTTCACCGGCGCGGAACAGGTTGTCCTGAACGGGAGCGACGACGACTTTCTTTGAGGAGACGGCTTCGCCGGCGAACGAGGTCGCTGCGGTAGCCAGAACAACTGCTAGGAGTGTAAGGGTTTTTTTCATGTGTATATAGGTTTGTTTGGTTGATACTGACGGGCAATGGGATAAGTGAATCACGCAATAATGTCAACAGGAAAAATTGACAAATGCTCGTGATCCATAGGGTTGCAACGATAACACCCCCATCTGCTTTCCCCGTCCTTGCAACGCCTCCATAGTTTCGAAGTCAGGATGCTGCACGAGATTGGCACGGCATTTACCTAAGTGACGATTCATCCTTGAAAACCGACAATGAGCTGTTACCGTCTCCCCTCTTCGCCAGGGTAGCTCAGCGGTAGAGCAGGGGACTCATAAGCCCTTGGTCGGGAGTTCGATTCTCCCCTCTGGCACATCAGATCATTCATCGTCTAACTCTCACCCCATCACTCCGTTTCCATGGCCACCACAAAAGCACCCGCAGCCCTCAAGAAAAGCAGCTCAGCGATCAAGCGTTCCCGTCAGGGAGATATTCGACATGCCCGCAACACCAGTGTCCTGAGCCGTCTTAAGACAGATGAGAAGAAGCTCCGTGCAGCCCTGGTGAGTAGCCCGGATGAAGTAAAAGCTCTGTTCGAGAGTTTTATTTCCGCTCTCGACAAGGCTGCCAAGCAGGGGGTCATCCATAAAAATGCAGCGGATCGTAAAAAGAGCCGGCTTAACATCCGTCTTGCAGGTGGTGCAGCTCCCGTGGCTGCCAAGAAGAAGACAGCAGTGAAAAAAATCGCCGTCAAGGCCAAGGCCAAACTGAAGACCCTCAAGAAGAAGTAGCTTTCAAGCGGATTCCCGATTCTCCGCTATTTTACCAACAGCCCCATCGTTTCAAAACGATGGGGCTGTTTTTCATGGAACCGCTGATTAAATCCCACGATGGCCGCTGAAGAGTATTTGGGTGTTTTCCCAGGCGCGAAGCGCAGAGGTAATACCCCTGCGGTCTTGCTTGCGGCCCATTGCTTGCCCGACCGCTGCGGAAAGCCGTAACGGATGCGAAGCAACGGCCTCCATGTGATTTAATCAGCGCTTCCTTAGGCTTTATTCCGTCGGACTGAGACCATCTTTCATCATTAACTGGACTCTCTTGATGGTTTTTTTGGCGAATGGCAGTGTCGTCCTCCATCTGGTTACCTGAAGGTAGCCATCAGTCTTCTTCCTTGCCCCTCCCCAAAACTCCTGCGCTATAAAGTCCAGCTACCTCAGAAAGATGGTATGACTACCGTGAACGGACGAATGCCGAGAGTTCCTCGGTCGTCTGATAGGCGAGGAACGGAGTCATGAAATAGATGCCGGGGAAGTGGTCAAGAACCGCACGGGTTACCTCTTTGGCGATGGCGATACCCTGTTTGCGGCCATCGACCCCTTCGAGTCCCTCCATGCGAGCCATTGCCGATTCAGGAATCTTGATGCCCGGCACCTCATTGTGAAGGAAGCGGGCCTGTCTTCCGTTGAGAAGAGGCCAGACCCCGATGAAGACGGGAACGCCGAAACGGGCGGTGCGGCGCGCGGTCTCCTCAACGAGGGTGGTCTCAAAGACAGGCTGCGTCATCACATACTTGGCACCCGCTGCAATCTTGCGCTCGAGTCGTTGAATCTGCGTATCGAGGTTGCGGACATTGGGATTGAATGTGCAGCCCGCGATCAGCTCGGGCCTAGCCTGAAGATCTGTTCCCGCCTGTGTATAGCCGTCATTGAGCCTGCGGATTATTTCCAGCAACCCGATGGAGTTTACATCATAGACGGAAGTCGCCCCCGGATGATCTCCGCCTTTGGCAGGATCCCCGGTGAGTGCCAGGACATGTCGCATCCCTAACGCGGCCATCCCTAGCAACTCGCTTTGCAAGCCAATGAGATTCTTATCCCGACAACTCAGGTGCATCAGCGGAGTGATACCGCGCTCTTTGAGCAGAGCTGCAACGGCAAAGTTGCTGACTCTCAGAATGGCCAGGGAATTGTCGGCCAAGGTGATGGCATCGCTTCCGGCCCGAATGATGGCCTCGGCCGCGGAGAAAAATTTTTCGAGGGGTAGCGTCTTGGGTGGATCAAGCTCGGTGACAATCACTGTTTTGCCAGCGTCCAGAAGATCCAGCAGGCTTGGTTCCAGAGTCTGTGGTGCCGGTGCCAGCACCT
>CAIJRY010000058.1 GCA_903823215.1 uncultured Spartobacteria bacterium | reverse complement strand
TGCTTTTTTAACCGCCGGTTGCCTGAGTGTTCCGGAACTAGCAATGATGGAAATGTCAAGAGGAGCCCCAGGAGTTGCCGAGGCATGAACGCCCACCTTGATCTGGCAGCGATCACCTGTCATCCGTTCCATTTCGCTTACCGCCCTCTGAACTTCTGCAAAGGAGAGATCGGAAGGTCCTTCAAGCAGCAAGAGTACCATGGAAGCTTCCCTCAAAGCTAATCCCTTGCCCGGAATCGTCAGTAGCGGGCTCCTAAATGAAGCCTCTAATGCCTCATGCAGTCGGTTGTCTCCTGCTGCACGACCATGACCGAAGTGGGTTATCGCCCCATGACTCCCCAGGACGGCTGCCAGATCCGTCCGCGTGATTTTAACCGGGCCGGAGGTGGAGAGCATTCCCTGGATCGCAAGGACTGATGACTGGAGTGCCTTGTCAGCTTCCTGGAAGGCCTCCCCAATCGCAGCCGTGGAAGGGACTCCCCCGGAGAGACGGTCGTTATCAATGACCGCGACCGCATCACAGAGGGCGCGGAGCTTCTCAAGAGCCGTCGTCGCAAGTTCCCGCTTCTGCCTTCCCTCAAAGGAGAATGGGATTCCAACGCTGGCAAGTGTCGTGATGCCGTCGGCCTTGGCCCGGGCCGCCAAGGCAGGAAGCAGAAATGATCCGGTCTCCCCGCCCAATCCTCCGCAGAGAATCACGGAAGCAGCACCACTGATCGCCCTGGCATATTCCTCCTCGATGGCGAGAAACCCATCTGCAAGATCCTCACATGCCTCATTGGAAAAATCAATCCGTGTGGATACCACAGAGGCTGCAAGTGATTCCACATCATTGTTGATGACCATCAAACCCTTCAGTCCGGGAGATGCCACGGCGATGCGGTCGAGCACACTCACGCCGGCATTGCCTACCCCGACCAGAACGCGACGCATGGTGGTGACCGTACTCATCGTTGTTTCCTCCTGAAGAGACCACCCACCCGATGGGCGACCTTTTGGATGATGCTTTCCCTTGGCAGATTTCCACTCACCGCCATGGCATACTTTGCCAATCCGATTGCGGTGGAGAACTGGGGATTTTCAAAGGTTTGTGTCGCACCACCCACATCCTTTGCTCTGGTGAGCTGGACGGGGATCTCAAAGACTTCCTCGGCAAGTTGCGCGATGCCGCGCAGTCTGGCGCACCCCCCGGTGATCATGACTCCGGCTCCGAGCATACCAAGCATCCCCTCGCCGCTTGATTCGATGTCATTGCGTATCAGTTCGAAGATTTCACGAACCCTAAGGTGGATCACCGTGTTAAGCGCCTTGCGATCAATCTCGCAACCGTGGAAACCAGGGTCGTTCTTGAGTGTGATGATACCGCCCTCGGATTTGTCGGGATCATCGGCCGAACCTTCCTTGATCTTGAGGATTTCAGCCCTGGCAATGGGCAGGCGCAGACCGATTGAAATGTCGTTGGTGATGTGGTCTCCTCCGAGAGCCAGCACGCCGCTGTGCCTGATGGCTCCATCGAGGTAGACAAGGTAATCGGTGGTTCCTCCCCCCATGTCGATCACAAGCGCCCCGAGATCCTTCTGTTGCTGCGTGAGCACCACCAGCGCGCTGGCAAGGGAACTCATAACGACATCCTCGATGCCAAGCTTGAGTGACTCGACGCAGCGGAGTGTGTTTTGGATGCGGGTTTTCACCCCGTGAATGATATGAAAATCGGCCTCAAGCCGGCTTCCAGCCATCCCCACAGGACTGAGGACATTCTCATTTCCATCCACATGATAGCTCTGAATGATGGTGTGAAGGAAGCTATTGGCCGCAGGGAGTGAAACTTCCTTGGCATTGATTTCGACGGTTTGCAGATCCTCATCGAGAATTTCGTCCCGATCTTCCGGCAGCATGAAGCTGCCCCGGTTGTTGAAGCTCCGGAAATGGGATCCGGTGATGGCCACCCAGACATTGGCAATCTCGACATTGGTCTTGTCCTCGGCGTCCAGAAGGGCCTCGCGGACGCAGTCACTGACGGTGGCAAGATCCACGATCTCCCCCTTGCGGACTCCTCTCGAAGGAGTCTCGCCCACGCCGAGGATGCTGATCGTGCCGTCGGCGCGTCCCTCGGCGACGATGACGCAAATCTTCGTCGTGCCGATCTCAAGTCCGACAAAAATCTGTTCGTTAGCCATGGGTCAGTAGCTTGGGTTCATGTTACTCAACGGGTATTCTGCCGGAGACTCTTTTTCGCTCCCGGAACCGGAGTGATCTTTGCAGACCCCCGTTCCGGTGTAAGGACAAAAGTTACAGGGGTGTTGCGGGCGACCATCAGGTTGGCCGATTCAATCTGCCTGCCGGTTTCCTGACAATGGGCGAGGAGTTTTCTCAGGCGTTCGATCTGACCCGCGATGTCATTGTTGCCAAACATGAAGCGCGCATTGGATGCATCCGTCACAACGGCTGCGTATTCCTTGGAGACATCAATGGAACGAATCTTGAAGGTTTCCTCGGGTATCTCGGAGAGCGCCTGCTGAAGCGTGATGGCATAACCGAGCCTATCGTTTTCAAGTCGGGTTCCCGGCAGATTTTTTCCGGGATCGATGCCGCTCAACACGGGGAGATTGAGGAACTCAGGATCCAGTCGGTTGGGCTGCATTAGAAAGCCGTCACGGTCGCAGAGAAAACTTTTTCCCGAAGCAAACGATTCGCCGTTTTCGCCGTTGCCGGCAAAGAGAAAGATGGGAATCCGTCGTTCGAGCTTCACCCGAATCGTGTCGGGAAGGATGCGCTCGATGTTCACGGATCCCGAACGCACTTCGGGAAGTGCCGATAGCTTTCTGTTAGCCTCCTCGAGATCAAGGGAGAAGAGATTTTTTCCCTCAGCGAAACCGGTCAGCGCAACCAGTGCCTCCTGGGACAGCACCCCGTCAAGTTTGACATCAAGATGATGAAGGGAATATTCGGGATTCCTGAAAAAGAATTTCTCCGCACCGATCCGAACCCCCGCCGCCGCCAGGATCAGCACGGTGATCACGGCAAATACCTTCCAAAGCAGCATCCCCGCCTTGCTCCGGCGCTGGCGCTGCATGCTGGCCGTGCGGACATTCACTTCGAGGAGATGATGACGGGATGATCCTCCCTTTCTGCGATGATTGCCGGTGGTGCGTCGTGTCATGATACTCGGGAAACAAGGGAAAGTGAGGCGATCTTAAGACAAAGCGCGACAAAATCGAGTCCCGATGCGGCGGCCGCTTTTGGTAGCAGGCTGGTCTCGGTCATTCCGGGGATGGTGTTGATCTCCAGAACGGTCGGTCCGGAGGGTCCAAGCAGAATATCCACCCGGCAATAGACCCTGAGTCCGAGAGCCCGGTTGGCGACAAGCGCCAGTGCCTGCACTTTCTCCGTATCCACAGGGTTGAGTGGGGCGGGAACGAGATAGTCGGTGGCTCCCTTGGTGTATTTGTTTGTGTAGTCGTAAAATCCCTCACGCGGACGGATTTCCACAACAGGAAGAGCATGGTCACCCAGAAGACCCACAGTGAGTTCACGCCCGGAAACGAGCTCCTCCACAAGGATTTCCTCCCCGTGAAGCAGGCAGTCGGCAAGGGCGGGAGCAATCTGATCTTGGGATCGTATCAGATGAACGCCCACACTGGAACCCTGACGCGGTGCCTTGATGACAATCGGCAGGGGAAGTGTCGGCTGTTCCCCAGCCCTGAGTATCTCCCATCGGGGTGTCGGCACCCCTGCCCGATCAAGGGCACGCTTGGTGAGAATCTTGTCAAAAGCCACCCGACTTGCGGTACTCCCCTCACCCGTATAGGGAATCCCCCGTTGTTCCATCAGACTCTGGAACTCGCCATCCTCCCCGAAGGTTCCGTGGATCAGATTAAAGACGAGCTCGGTTCCCGGCGGTATATCGAACTCGGTTCCTGTCACCTCGATCTCCTCCACCTCTGCACCTGCAGCTCGTAATGCCCTAGCCACAGACTCGCCGGAACGGAGGGACACTTCGCGTTCGGAGCCGGGCCCTCCTTTCAGGACTACCAGACGACGCTTGCGGGGGTCAAAGGGTACGGGATCATTCATGGGTGTTTCTATTCTGGGTTGCCGTTGTTTTCAGGGTCTTCTCCGATGATACGAACCTCGGTTTCCAACTCGATGCCGCGTTCCTGAAGGGCCCTGTCACGAACCCTCTCGATGAGGGCCAAAATCTCCTCCGCGGTGGCTCCACCGTCATTGACGATGAAGTTGCCGTGCACTTCGGAGACACGGGCAGCGCCGATGGTGCTGTTCTTGAGCCCGAGTTCATCGATCAGTTTGCCAGCCGAGATTCCCTCCGGATTCTTGAATACGCAGCCTGCACTCGCAGCAATCGGCTGGGTCTCCTTGCGATGCTTGAGTGACGATCCCATCAGTGAGTCAATCTGATCAATACCGGCAGGAAGCCCGCAAAGTGTTGCCGAGAGTGCGTAATGATCGTGGAGTACGGGAACATCGCGGTATCTAATCTCTATTTCCCCAGGTGTGCGGGAAACGATGTTTCCATCCCTGTCGGCATACCGGACTCTCACCACCTGCTCGAATGTTTGCACTCCCATCGCCCCCGCATTCATCCGCAGTGCCCCTCCGAGATTCCCCGGAATCCCATCCATCCATTCAAATCCGGTCAGTCCCGCCGTGCGTGCAATAGCGGCAATCTGCTTGAGCCGGAGCCCCACACCGGTCGTGATCTCACTCCCTTGGACACTGCTCTCGATGAAACAGCCACGGCAGAGGTGCGCCACCACTCCCGGAAAACCGCCGTCACGCACGATCAGATTGGAACCCCTGCCCATCACCATGAAGGGGACTCCCTCGTCGTGGCAGACTCGAACGAGCTCTGCAAATCCCTCTTCGGTCTCAGGCTCCGCCCAGAATCTGGCAGGGCCGCCCACACGCATGGTCGTATGCCTGGAAAGCGGTTCGCACATCCTGATCACTCCCTTGCCCATCGCATCGAGTAGACGGGAACGGAGTGCAAGTTCACCTGCAAGGTAGGTTCCCGCCTCATGGATATTGCCCGCCCCGAGCGTCAGCACGAGATCATTGTTACCCAGGATTGATGCGGCTGATCGGGCTGCCTCCATCACGGAGTCTACACGGGTGACAGCCGGGTGATTGGACTCGCGGACAGCGGCAACAATGGTTCCCGAATCGATCCCGGGAATGGGCTTCTCTCCCGCCGGATAAACAGGCGCGATGAAAACGGCATCCGCATCCCGAAATGCTGTCCCGAATTCCCGTTGCAGTGCCGCCGTGCGGCTGAACCGATGCGGCTGGAACATGACGATGAGCCTTCCATTTTCACGGAGAGCCTTGCGGGCTGTGGAGAGTGTCGCCGCAATCTCGGTCGGGTG
Organism: uncultured Spartobacteria bacterium; assembly: GCA_903823215.1. Taxonomy (GTDB): domain Bacteria; phylum Verrucomicrobiota; class Verrucomicrobiia; order Chthoniobacterales; family UBA6821; genus UBA6821. The sequence continues at coordinate 18,618 of CAIJRY010000058.1, read as the reverse complement.
ATGCCCGTAGTCATCAAAAATCTGGACGACATCATCCCGGTATTTCAGCTCAAAGCGCCGTTTGGCCCCGCGAAAGCCCATGAGTGCCTCGGCCACAGTCTCAAACGGGATCCCAAGATCGCAGGCCAGCGCGATGACCAGCAGCGCATTGTGAGCGTTATGCGCGCCCGGTATACCAAGTTGAACGCTCCCGAGCAGTTCTCCTTCCCTCTTTACGGAAAAACGCATGGTGAATCCGTCCTGGTGGAGGTTCTCAAGCCGGTAACGGCATTGGGCGCCCGTTCCAACCGGAATGGAGCGGTCGCAGGATGCGCATACCCGCGTGGCCCCCTCGTCATCAGCCCAATAATAGATATTACCCGATGTCTGGCTGACCAGACGGCTGAATACTGCGTCGATGGCATCGAGACCGGAATAGTAATCGAGATGTTCCGGCTCGATGTTGAGCACGATGGCGTGGCGGGGATGATAATGAACAAGGGTTCCGTCGCTTTCGTCCCCTTCCGCCACAAGATGATCTCCCTCCGAATCCCAACGCGCATTGGTGCCGAGAATCGGTATCTCCGCACCGACATAATGTGATGGTTTTAATCCGCCTGCCCTCAGGACATGGGCAGCCATGGCCGAAGAGGTGGTCTTGCCATGCATGCCGCAAACGATCACCCCCTGCTTGCCATGCATCACGGAGGCAAGCACCTCGGCGCGGCGGGCCAGTCTTTTTTTTCCCGCCACCGCGGCATCATAGGCCGGGTTTCCGGGATGGATTGCCGAAGAATAGATCACGAGATCGACATCCTGAACGAGATCGGCGCGGTGCGGCGAAGTGAATGAGAGTCCCTTGCGGCGCAGGCGTTCCACCTCGACTGTGTCCGACTTGTCGGATCCGCTGACACGATGCCCGAGTGCCAGCAGGAGTGCGGCAATGCCGCTCATTCCCGAACCGGCAACCCCGATCAGGTGGATTCGTAGCGGAGCGGGGCCGAGCAGCAAAGCGGGGAGTGAGTCTTCGTGGAAACATCCTTCGGCCTTCATCGCTTTCCCTGTCATTTTGCCGCGCCCTCCAGAACATCGGCCACCAGTCCGGCAGAACCCCGTGGCAGGACCGTTCCCGCCGCGGCGGCCATACGCTCACGACGACGGTCATCGGAAAGCAGGTTCCTGATCAGCAAGGCCAGTATCTCGGGATCAGTGCTGCTTTCCTCCAAAAACTCAGCGGCCTCTGCATCGCGGAAAGCCTCGGCATTCCTGTGCTGGTGTAGATCGGCGGCAAATGGAAACGGAATCAGAATCGAGGGCAGGGAGAAATGCGACAACTCGCTCAGGCTTGCCGCCCCGGCCCGTGACACGACAAGATCGGCTGCCGAATAAGCCTCCTCCATGCGGTGATGAAACGGGGAAACATGGGCAGCGATTCCTTCCCTTTGATAATTGATTGCGGCCAGGCTGTCATCCCTTTCCCCGGTCAGATGGATAAGCTGAAATCGCGTCTCCCTGAGATATGGCGCCGCCCGAAAGAGAAGCTGGTTGATGCCAGAAGCCCCCTGACTCCCTCCCATCACGAGGAGTGTGGGGCACTCGGGATCGAGTCCGAAGGCAGCGCGGGCAAGCCCCTTGTCGAGGGGGGTGCCAAGATTGCGTCGTACGGGAGTTCCGGTCACGATGCAATCGCGTCCCGGGAAGGAATCCTCGCAGGCCGCAAGTCCTAGCAGGACCTTGTCCGTCCATCTGGCCGAAACCTTGTTGGCACGCCCCGCGATGGCGTTGGATTCGTGAACAAAGCAGGGGATTTTTTTTTGGCGTGCCGCAAGCAGAGGTGCCGCGGATGTGAACCCTCCCATGCCAAGAACAGCGGCAGGAAGGTAACGGTTGTATAACTGGCAGCAGGTGGTGAAACTTTCCCACCCCCGTTTGAGGAAGCGCGGAAAGGCGGGGGAAAGGATTGCAGGCATTCCGATGGAGGGAAGTTTTTCCCGACGAAACCCCGTGTGATCTCTCAGCGCAACAGTATCGATCTCTTTTTCAGAAACCAGCAGCAGTACTTCGTGTCCTCGTTCGTGCAGGGACTCTGCCACGGCAAGTCCCGGAAAGAGATGCCCTCCGGTACCTCCGCAGGCGATCACAAATTGTTTGGGCACGGACATAATAATGATCAGATTCTTGGAACGGAACGCCCCAAGGGCACGGCACGACTTTCGGGAGTCGGCCCGATGGGCATTCCTATGCGGTGAATATTGACGAGGATTCCTACCATGAAAAGACAGACAGCAAGATTGCTCCCACCATAACTGATGAATGGAAGAGGCATTCCCTTGTTTGGAAGCAATGATGTTGTCATGCCTATATTGACCGCAGCTTGGAGAGAGATCAACAGGAGGATTCCCGTGGCGAGTAATTTTCCGAAACGATCCTTGGCGTTGGCGGCAATCAACCCACCACTGAGGATGATCAGTATGTAGCCCATCAGCACCAGCCAGGTGAAGCGCAAGCCCAGCTCCTCGCCGATCATGGGAAAGATAAAGTCGGTGTGGGCATAGGGAAGATAGAGCATTTTCTGCCTTCCCTCACCAAGTCCAAGCCCCTCAAAACCACCCGATCCGAAAGCAATCAAGGCCTGCCACTGTTGCAGTCCCTTGCCTAGTTTGTCACCTTCGGGGTTGAGAAAGGTCATCATCCGCGCAGCCCTCTCGGGTATCAGCATCGCTATCCCGAGCAGACCTCCGAGTCCTAATCCGCAGAATGCGACGATCAGCGCCCAGTTGGCACCGGCCACGAAGCAGAGAGCCAGTGTGGTGGCCCCGATCAGGGCACTCGTTCCGAGATCGACCTCCTTGGCAATCAGGCCGATCAGCACAGAGACCACGGCAAACGGGATGACAAATCCGTGAAGTAACTTGTGAGGTTCTGTTTTTTCCCGGGAAAACCACCAGGCAAGAAAGAAAATGGCTGCTATTTTGGCCAGTTCACTGGGCTGGAATACGGCCACCCTGAGATTCAACCACCTCAGTGATCCGTTGATCCTCATGCCCACATGCGGCACAAAACAGAGGGCTAGGAGCAAGGCGGAGACTCCAAACCATATTTTCCAACTCTTGCGCCAGAAGTGATAATCGATGAAGGCACTCCCCACGCAAGCCGCCAATCCGATGATGAGCCAGACAATCTGCCTTTTGACAAAGTAGTAGATGTCTCCATGACTGTCCTGAGCAAAGGCACTCGTGCTGAAGAGCATCACGACACCAAGAGTCACGAGTCCCACCACAGAAAGTAGTAGTAGGTAGATGCTGCTTCGCTGCATGGCAGGGTAACGGAAAAGTGATTCGTTTGCTGAGGAATGTGGGACTCTTGGAACGGATGGTGTCCGATCTGGGAGTCCCCCGCTTCCGGTTGATGAACTTTTACCCGGTTACTTCTTATTTCTTATGGGATGGGGGTATTTTTAATTTTTGGCCGATCTGAATTTTCTTGGGATCGGTGATGCCGTTCGCCTTCATGAGTTCGTCGGGCGTGACTTTGAATTTCTTAGCTATCTTGTAGGGGTTGTCCCCCTTGACCACGGTGTACTCGACCATGTCGGGTAATGCGGAAGGGGCGTTGGACGAGCCCTGAGCGGATGCTGTTGCGGCAGCCGTTGCAGCCGCGATCGTGCCAGGCAGCTGTTGAATGCCTCCCGCGACCTGACTGACCTGGGTACCTGCATCGGCCACCGCCTGCGCAACCATTTTTTCCGGCACCTTAAGGGTCTGACCGACACGCAATACGGCATTTCCTGCCATGCCATTGGCATTTTCCAGATCCAGAATCGTGACGCCGAGAGCGGATGAGATTTTGGTGATCGTATCGCCTGCTTTCACAAGGTAGGTCTTGGCCGTTGAAGCGGCTTGGCCCGCCGGTACTGACTCGGCTGGCTGAGCTGCAGCAGGAGTCTGGGCACTTGTATCCTGCGCAACAGCGGTTGCCGCGGTGGCTGCACCCACCCCCACGCCGGAGAGCCGCTGCAACGCTTCTTTTGCCTTGGCCAGAATGCCGCGGTGAGGCTGGGGATTCTCCGTTTTCATCATGGATCCCTCCACTGGACTTGAAGACTTCTCAAGGTTTTTTGCGGTGTTCTCGGTGGATTTGGTAGCTTTGGGGGCCGCTTGCACACTCTTTGCGGCACTCTGCTTAAGTTTCGGCATCTCGCTGGTCTTTGCCACGGGTGTTACTTTTTCGCGTGATGGGGGACGATTATCCGGCTCCTTTTGTTGCGGCTCCTGACCGCCGGAATTGCCCGCACCTTCTGCGGGCTGCCCCGAGGGGGCTGTCGCCTTGGCAACAGTGAGTTTAGGAGCCTTGTTTGCCTTCATCGAGTTGAAGGCGTAAAGCCCCCCGACGGCGATCACATGGAGCAGCAGGACGACCAAAAATGCATGCGAGAGTTTCATGTTGGGCTCGGGACCGTAGTCGTCAAACTCGGCGTCATGTGTGCTCATGGCCGTGGCTCGGGCGCGAAGTCGGCGCGTGCTGGTGGTTTTCATCGGTTTCATGGGTTTGAGTTGGTGAGGTGTTTTGCGATGGTGTGATTATGGAGTTGAAGTCGTGAGTAGCGCTTCGGTGATTGCCTTCACGGAACGCTTGAAAGTTTCGCCTCGGTCTATGTAGTCACGGAACATATCAAAGGAGGAAGTTCCCGGAGAGAAGAGCACGGTGGATCCTGGAGTGGATTTTTCGGCTGCCAGAGCAACGGCTTCTTCCAGACTGTCAACTGTCGACACTGTCATGGGTTCCCAATCATGGGCGATCCGATGACGCATCTCACCGATCAGGATGGCGAGACTCACGCGTTCGTTCACAAGCGGTGCTATGGAGGCGAATCCGAATCCCTTGTCTTTCCCCCCTGCGATCAGGATCAGGCGACCGCTCACGGAGCGGATAGCCTGTTCCATGGCGTCAAGGTTCGTCGCCTTGGAGTCATTGATCCATCGGATGCCATCGCTTTCATCGATGAGTTCACAGCGATGGGCCGGCGGAGTGTAGTCCGTGACAGCCTCAGCCATGCGCCTTGGTTCAACACCAAGCGCAATGCCGCATCCGAATGCGGCCATGAGATTTGCAGCATTATGCATCCCTCTCAGTTTGGTCTCGGCCAGATCGAGAATCGTGCTGCCATGATAGGATATCACTGTTCCTTCGAGAGTCAGATCGGCATCCGGTGACTGTGTGCTGAATGTGATTTTCCGGGCGGCAAGTTCCGGCAGGGACTCTCCAAACGGGATGACCGCCACATCATCCTCGGTCTGATTTTCAAAGATCCTTAGTTTTGCTTCCCGGTATTCCTTCATCGAGGGATAGCGGTCGAGATGATTGGGACTGAGATTGAGCCACAGCGCGACTTTGGGACGGAATGTTCTGATGTTCTCCAATTGGAATGAACTCACTTCTACCACCAGCAAATCCCATGCCTCTCCCTCAGCAACGAGTTCAGACATCGGGGTCCCGATATTACCGCAGGAAGCCGTGTTGCGTCCCGCCCTCTGAAGCATCCGCGTCGTGAGTTCCGTCGTCGTGGTCTTCCCGTTGCTACCCGTGATCGCCACCACAGGGCAGTTGCAGAACCCGAAGGCAAGTTCCAATTCCCCGATGAGAGGAATTTCCTTGCCTGTGACATTCATGACAAGAGCGGTTGTTTCCTCGATTCCGGGACTCAGCACCGCCAGATCGTAATGGGTGGCATCCTGCTCAGCGGCACTGCCCGTAAGGGAGTGACATCCTTCGCCACGCAGCAAAGCGGCTCTCTCCAGTACCGCTGCGGACTCTCCACTGTCACAAACCGTGACCGAGGCTCCGTAACGCAGCAGCAGCCTTGCCGCAGCAACACCACTCCGCCCGAGCCCGAGCACCACGACGCGCTTGCCGCGATAAGGTGAGTTTGGGGCGGTCATGGCGTCCATTTATCGCAGTTTGAGGGTGGCTATTCCGAGCAGGCCGAAAACAATGGCCATGATCCAGAATCGGACGGTGACGGTGCTTTCCTTCCATCCGGAAAGTTCGAAATGATGATGAAGCGGTGACATCTTGAAGATACGCTTTCCCGTGATTTTAAAACTGGCAACCTGAAGTATCACGGAAAGGGCTTCTGCAACGAAGACTCCGCCTACGATGGCCAGTAACAACTCCTGTTTGCAGCAGATCGCCAGCACTCCAAGAATCCCGCCAATGGCGAGGGAACCGGTGTCTCCCATGAACACACGCGCGGGGTGGCAGTTCCACCACAGAAATCCGAGGGAAGCTCCCGCGAGCGCAAGACTGACGACCGCAAGTTCACCTGAGAGGTAGTAATAGGGTATCTGGAGATAAACCGCCGCTTTGTAATTACCTGCTAGATAGGTGAAAATTCCAAAGCAGGTTCCTGTCATCACGGTGCAACCGGCCGCTAGTCCGTCGAGCCCGTCGGTCAGGTTCACGGCATTGGATGCCCCCACAATGATGAGGAAATAAAAGAGAAAGGTGAAAAATATTCCCATGTGGGTAATGAGAGGCCCTTTGAGAAAGGGGATGTAGAGCGCCTGCGCCTGATCCCTAAGCGACGGGGAGCAGAGGAAGAATGCCGTAATACCGCCAGCCAGCAGGATCTGGAGAAAAAACTTCAGTCTGCTGCTGATTCCGTCCGAGCTTTTCTTTGTCACCTTCAACCAGTCGTCGTAGAAACCCAATCCCCCGAGGAAGACCGCGGTGATCAATACCAACCAGACGAACGAATTGTCGGGGCGAGCCCAGAGCAGTGTGGATATGATCACCGCTCCGATCAGGAGAACCCCGCCCATGGTCGGAGTGCCTTTCTTTCCCCCATGGAGTTCATTGAGACGGTGAACCTCCTCAGCACTTCTGATGGGTTGCCCCAACTTCAGTGAAATGAGCCGCCGGATCACCATGTTGCCAAAAATCAGGCAGAGAAGGAATGAAGTCAGACCGGCGCAGAGAGCTCTGAAGGAGATGTATTGAAAGACATTCAGACCCTTTGCGGCCGGAATGCCGTAAAACAGATCACCGAACTGGGAGAGGTAGTAGAGCATTGTTAAGGAAGCACTGATTTAAGAGCCTTGATTGAAATGGTGGATGACTTTCTCCATACGGGCGCTCCTGCTGGCCTTGAGGAGCACCAGATCCCCTGCGAGAGCCATGGAGGAAAGGATCGATGCCGCCTCCGCATGATCGGATGCAAGGCGCACATCGGTAAGTCCAGCTACGGTAGCCGCCTCCGCTATTGCAGAGGCCTCCTCGCCGACGCAGATCAAGGTATTGATCAATGACGACGCGGCAGCTTTACCCACTTTCTCATAACCTGCCGCAGCATGAGCACCAAGTTCCCCCATCATGCCGAGCACCGCGATCCGACGCCCCGACCCCGGCATCGAGGCAAGAGTTGAGAGTGCAGCCACCATCGACTCGGGATTGGCATTGTAGGTATCGTCTATCAAGGTGATCCCACGACGCTCGATGCGTTCCAGACGCCCCCCCGTCAGTTGAACCGAGGCGAGTGCTTCTGCACATTCCGTAAGCGAAATACCCGATATGACCCCAGCGGCCACAGCAAGCAGGGCGTTCCCCACCATGTGTTTTCCGGGAAGAGGCAGGAATGCATGCGCGTTTCCGAAATCCCCCTCAATCGCGAAATGACTGCCGCCCTGATCATACTCAATCTGAGTAGCCCTGATATTCCCCGAATCAAAACCCGTTTCAATGATTCTTGCACTGGTGCGGGTGCGGAGTTCGGCTACAAATTCATCATATGACGGAAGGATGGCATGGCCGGATGAGGGTAGTCGCTCAAGAAGATCCCCCTTTTCCCGGGCGATCTCTTCCCTGCTTCCCAAGTACTCAATGTGGGATGTCCCGATACCCGTGATGATCCCGATATCCGGTCTGGCAAGCCCGGCAAGCGGTGAAATTTCCCTGCGATGGTTCATGCCTATCTCCCAAACAGCCACTTCATCCTCCGAGCAAGCAGCCAGAATGGAGAGGGGTAATCCGATGTGATTGTTGAGATTGCCTTCCGTGGCGGTAGTCCTGAAACAACTCCCCATCACGGCTCTGGAAAAATCCTTGGTGGAGGTCTTTCCATTGCTCCCGGTGATGACCAGCGCACGAAGGTTCAACCGGGATCTCCACCCCGAGGCCAGATGAGTCAGACTGCTCATGGAATCAGGTGTGGCAAGGATCCCGAAACTTGCCGGTAGTCCAGTGACGGTCTCCCGGTCGCAAAGTGTCGCGACGGCTCCTTTGGCAGCGGCTTCCTGAATGTAGTCATTGCCATCGTGGCGTTCCCCTCTGATCGCGACATAGAGGTCACCGGGCTGTATAAAGCGGGTGTCCTTGCAGACACGCCGCACGGTCGCATTCGGGGTTCCTGCAAGCAGGGAGGCCCCACTCATCTCGGCGATCTGGAATAGAGGAAGAGGATCCATGATCAGTAAGCCTCCGCAAAGGGTTTATGAGACATTGCCCGTGCCGTGACGCTCACATCATCAAAGGGATTTCTGCCCGTTGCCGTCTCCTGATAATTCTCATGGCCCTTGCCGGCAACGAGGATCATGTCATTGGCACCAGCCAGTTCGACAGCGCGTTGAATGGCGGCTTCCCGATCGACACGAACTTCATATCCCGAACTCCGGAATCCCTTTTCGGCTTCCCGAAGGATGGCCAGCGGATCCTCGCTTCGGGGGTTGTCGGAAGTCAGAATGACAAGATCGGAATACTCCTCGGCCATTGCTGCCATCAGGGGGCGCTTTCCGTGATCACGGTCACCCCCGCAACCAAAGACAGTGATGAGCCGCGCGGGCGAGATCAGTCTCAGTGTCTTCAACACATTCTCCAGTGCATCCGGGGTATGCGCATAATCGACAAAGGCTTGAAAATTCCGATGGACTGCAACCCGCTGCATTCTACCCGGCACCTGGGGAATGGAGGCAACTGCAGCAACGACACGACGCAATTCAAGCCCCATTGCAGTAACCGCCGCCATGGCTGCCAGTGTATTATAGACATTGAAGAGTCCGATGAGGGGTGAACGGACAAGATAGCTTCGCCCCTTTGCATCGAGACGGAAGGTAGTCCCCATAGTACTGTAATGGATGTCGCTCGCACGGTAATTACAGTTGCTTCCCTGTCCGAACGAGGTGTGGGAATGGGATCCGATCCGGTCGAGCAAACGACGCCCAAAACGATCGTCCGAGTTGATAACGGCCCTTGCTTTCTTGCGTGTCTGAGCGGCGATCTGTGTGAAGAGGAGGGTCTTTGCATCAAAGTATTCCTCCATCGTCTTGTGATAATCGAGATGATCCTGGGTCAGGTTCGTGAAGATCGCCGCATCGAACTCGATCCCCCGTGCACGATGCTGCACGAGGGCATGGCTCGAAACTTCAAGCGAAGATGCCTTGAATCCTCCGTCACGCATCCTGGCAAGCATTCGCTGGAGATCAATCGATTCGGGTGTTGTCCGGGAGGCCGGCTCGCTGATACCCGGCAGGATATATTCAATTGTTCCGATCAGGCCGCAGGATCTGCCTACCGTCTCGCAAAGATGCCTGACGATCCATGCCGTGGTGGTTTTTCCATTAGTTCCCGTGACCCCAGAGACGGCAAGCATGGATGATGGAAACCCGTAAAACGCATTGGCGATATCCGCCATCGCTTCACGGGCCGCAGGAACCCTCACTATGGGAATGGATGTCTCGGGAAGATCTCGATCCGTAACAACGCCGCAGGCTCCTCGCTCGGTGGCATCCCGGACAAAATTTCCTCCCTCTGCATGAACCCCTGTCAGCGCAAAAAATAAATCGCCCTGCTCAACGAGCCTCGAATCACAGCTCAATCCGTTGACGTCCGTCATCACATTTCCAGTGATCGAAAGCACCTTGGTGTTGCTTGCAAGGTCGCCAAGGTGCTGAGGGCCGGTGAAGGTGTTCATCGGATTTTTGCCGCAGCTTGGGAATTGCCGGAATTGGCCGTTTGCGCCAAGGCAAGGGCTGATGAGGGTTGCAGATCCAAATATCGGGCCGCCTTACCACCGATCCTTGAAAATACGGGTGCGGCAACGAGTCCTCCATAGTTGGCCTCGGATCCGAGCTTCGCATCGTTCACGATCACAAGCCCCGTGAGACGAGGCGCTTCGACGGGGAAGAATCCCGCAAAGGAAACGATGAAGTGCCCGTCTAAATAGCAACCATGCGATCCCACTTTTTGTGCTGTGCCCGTTTTCCCAGCCACGGAATATCCCTCTATATGAGCCAAGGGTGCCGTCCCCTGATCGCTTACCACGCGTTGGAGGGCGGCGGCTACAAAGTTCGCCGATTTCTTGGAGACAACCTCCCGGACGGGGGGAAGCTCTTCCACGCGATTTCCCTCACCCATGCTCAGGACAAGTCTCGGTTTCATGAGCCTGCCACCATTGGCCACCGTCGACATCGCCATCACCACCTGGATGGGAGTGACCGCCACAGACTGTCCGAATGCCATGCGGGTCTTGGTCAACTGATCCCATCGGTGCGGAGGATTGACCAGACCGGAAATTTCCCCCTGGAGCGGTATTCCGCTTTTTTCCCCAAATCCGAAGCGCCGCACATAATCGTAGTAGCTCTGATCTCCCATACGCAGTGCCATTTTGGCGGAACCTATGTTGGAGGATTTCATCAGGATTTCGGAAACACTGAGATCTCCGCTGCCATGATGATCCTTGATCACCTTGCCACCATATGAAAAATGGCCGTTCTCGCAGAAGATGCGGGAATGTTCATCGACAATCTTTTCATTGAGTGCCGCCGATGCGACCACGATCTTGAATGTCGAACCCGGTTCATACATGTCGGTGATGATCCGGTTGCGCATCTGATCCGGCTTGGCATCGTTGAAGTGATTGGGATCAAAGTTGGGACGGCAGGCCATCGCGAGGATTTCACCGGTGTTGGGATCTTCCAAAATGGCACTTGCAGATTCGGGATGGTAGGATTTGTAGGCATCGTCAACTTCCTTTTCCAAGATGGCCTGGAGTCCCATGTCGATGGTCAGCCTGATATCGGATCCGTCTGTGGCACCCTGTTCCTGGCCCCGATAGACGACGATCTCCCTTCCCTTGCGATCGTGTTCGATGAGTCGGTAGCCATCCTGCCCGCTAAGTTCCTTGTCAAAACTCTTTTCGATACCGTCAATGCCGTGTCCCGAGTGATCTGCAAATCCAAGCACATGGCAGAGCATCTCACCGTTTGGATAGCTCCGCACCGCACTCTCTTCAAGGTAAAGTCCGCGCTGCCCGGCCTTCTCCATGGCCCTGATCAGATCCTGCGCCTTCTCCTCACTGACTTCCTTGCGGATCACAACATATTGACGCTGTGTGGAAAGCTTCTCCGTCAGTTCCTTGACGGGAAGCTCCAGATACGGGGCGGCTAGTGCAGCAAGAGCGGCAGGGTTTCGGATATGCGTCCCGTCGGCGGTGACCGTGCGGACAGGAATGTTCACGGCCAACTCTTCGCCGTTACGATCGAGAATCCGGCCTCGATGTGCGGGTATGGTGATGCGGATTGAATGCTTCTCCGCTGCCTTGAGCGAGAAGTAGTCGTGCTGCGCCACCTGAAGATCGATCAATCTCCATGCAAAAAGGGTGAAGACAATCGCCAGCAGGGCGCAGATCACCCCGATACGGGTGCCTATGTTTCTCACCTGCTTACCGCGCGCAGGGGCGCCACGGATCCGAACCGGCTATCCGGATCGCGCGCGGCGGTGCGCAATACCCCGTCTGGTTCCGCAGGAAGCGGCGGTGTGACTCTGGCAATGGCCGTGTCTCGGATGGGTTCCAGGCGTATGTACCCCTCATCGATGCGTCGCTGGAGGGCACCTCGCGAGGTCATCGCTGTGATACGGGCCTTGAGGGCATCGTTCTTTGCCTCAGCTTCGCGAATGGCAAATTCGATCATGCGCGCCTGATCTCCGACCGCGTGCTGCTGGTTCTTGAGATAGACAAAGAAGAGTCCTGCCAGTCCGAAGAAAAATACGCCAACCAGGCAGATGGCGAGGAGGTTCACCTCGATCGAGTTGGTGGGGCGGCGGCGGTTTCCGTTCATACTCCTGATGGGGTTGATAAGCTGACCACTGATCCTTGGCCCCGTTTCTCCACCACGCGCAGACGGGCACTTCGCGAACGGGGGTTGGAATCCAGCTCCGCAGGGGAAGCTGTGAGCGAGCGGGGAGTCAGAAGGTCGAAGATTCTCTCCGGGTTGGGCCGTGGCGCGGGCCATGTCGGATCATCAATCTCCGCCACGGAGTGACGGCGATAGAAATGCTTCACAATCCGGTCTTCGAGAGAATGGAAGGAAATGACAGCCATGCGCCCTCCCGGAGCCAGTATCGCGGTCAACTCGGGCAAGGCTCGCTCCAAACCACCGATTTCGTCATTGACTGCGATGCGCAACGCCTGAAAAACCCTGGTGGCAGGATGGCGGGGGCCCAGTCTCCCTGCGGCGATAAGATCGGCCAGTTCCTTGGTGGTTGTGAAGGGGGTTTTTTCGCGGGCGCGCACGATGCGCGCGGCAAACTGAATGGCCCGAGGCTCGTCGCCGTATTGACGGAAGATGCGCGCTAACTCAGCCGCCGGTGCCGTATTGACAAGATCAGCCGCAGTCTCTCCCGAACGCCCCATGCGCATGTCGAGCGGCCCTTCGCGTTGAAACGAAAAACCCCTCTCCGGAGTGTCCAGCTGATGGGACGAAACCCCCAGATCAAGGAGGATGCCGTGAACCTGTGTCACGCCAAGTCCGGCAAGCAACGAAGGGGCCTCAGCAAAGTTTCCCTCGACCGCCTTAAAGCGATCCCCGTGTGCGGAGAGATGCATTCTGACATGCGCAAGCGCCTCCGGGTCACGGTCAGTTCCAATCACCATGGCTCCGGCCTTGAGAAGGAGAGCGCTATGACCGCCGCCGCCGAGAGTCCCGTCGAGGATGGTCATGCCGGGAGAGGGGCTCAAAAACTCCACCACCTCTGCCGCCAGGACGGGATCATGCCGGAAGGAAGAGTTCATCGTGAAAGGATGTATCGGCTCCTGGTAAAGGGCTGAGCTCTGGATGTCGTGGTGTGCACGGTGAAATCTGTTTGAAATAAATCGGTGAAGTCGCGGTGCCATGGCATTAGAGACCGAATTGCTTAGCCTCCTCATTGGCTGTGGCTTCCTCCTCAGCGCAGACCTCGGCCCAGCGCTTCTCATTCCAAATTTCAAAACGGCTGTGGCCGCCCACCAGTTCGACATTGCCCTTAAGTTTGAGTGCACCGCACTGCTCTTCAGGCAGCAGAATACGCCCTTGGGAATCAGCGGATACCGCTCGTGCCTTGCTGTAAATCTGGCGGATGATCCTGCGCTGCTCATCAACACTACGGCCGCTTGCCTTGATGGTTGAGGCAATGGAATCAAACTCCTCGGGAGGCATGATCACCAGACAGTCACCCGAGGAATGAGGGATGGCATGAAACTCCTGCGGTCCGTCATTAAGCCACCCCGAGGGAATCGTGATACGATTCTTCGCATCCACGGACCTTGGAAAAGTCCCGGCGTAGCTGATCGGTTTTGAGGTGGTTTTGGACATTTTAAAGAAATGGAGAATCAGACCACTCTTCTCCACTACGCCCCACTTTTACCCACCTTTTTAAAAAACAGCAACCGTCAATACTGTTAAAATGAAGAATTTTTCACCCTCTCCAGAGAGGCATAAATGCCTCAAAACAACCTCAATATCCCGCGGCTTCCCCCCATCTATCTTGCAGAGAAAAAATCTGCCGCGAGGGATGAGCCTGCCTGCTCGCCGCCTGACCTTCCTAACCCGGGATATTTTTTAGCAACTCGGCATTCGTGGGATAGCGGCGGATAAAGAAGAGTAGGCGTTCTATCGCCTCGATAGGCTTGTGCCCGGCGAGTCCACGCCGGATGACATTGATCTTATGGAGATCCTCTTCGGAGAGAATCAGTTCTTCGCGACGGGTACCGGAGAGGAAGATGTCCACAGCGGGATAAATGCGCTGCTCACTGATCTTGCGATCAAGGACAAGCTCCATGTTTCCAGTTCCCTTGAACTCTTGAAAAATCAGGTCGTCCATGCGGCTGTTGGTCTCGATCAGTGCGGTTGCCATGATGGTAAGGGATCCCGCCTCCTCGGTATTGCGCGCCGCTGCAAAGAGCTTGCGAGGAATCTCCATCGCCCTGGCATCCATACCGCCGCTCATGGTGCGGCCTCCGCCTCCCTGTGCGTTGTTGAAGGCCCGACCTATGCGGGTTAGCGAGTCCATGAGAACAAAGACATCCTTTCCCTGTTCGACCAACCGCTTGGCACGGTCAATTGCAATCTGCGCAATGCGCGTATGGCTTCGAAGATCACTGTCGTTGGAACTGGCGTAGAGTTCGGCCTGTGGCACGGTTCGTCTAATCTCGGTGACTTCCTCGGGGCGTTCATCCACAAGCAGGATGATGAGTTTCATCTCCGGGTGGTTCTTGACCACGGCATCAGCGATATGCTGGAGGAGGGTGGTTTTTCCAGTGCGAGGCGGCGCAACGATTAGTCCCCGCTGCCCCTTGCCCACCGGTGTCATGAGATCAATCACGCGTGTTGTAAAACGCTCCGGAACGGTCTCCAGCGTGATACGCTTATTCGGGCTGATCGTGGTCAATTCCTCAAAAAGAGGGATATTGACAAATTTTCCCGGTGCCTCGCGCTCGATTTCCGTTGCGCGGAAAAGCTGGAGCCCCCGAGGTCCACGGCGGGTTTCCCCTTTAATGAACACACCATCGCGAAGCGAATACTCCCGGATCACTTCCGGGGTGATGAAAATGTCGTTTTGCGTGGCGGCATAGGCACGCTTGGCCTCACGCAGAAAACCAAATCCCTTGCCTGAAAGTTCCACGATACCCTCTGCGTAGGTTGGTTCAGGAGGGGGCCCATCCTGCACCTCTGTCGTGACGGGTTCTGCAAATTCATCAGGTCCCGGCCCCGGCCCTGAATTCTGGTCTCGATTCGTGTCATTGGGGCTACGTTCTCCAGCGCGGTCATTACGGAAGGAACGGCGTCCACCGTTACGCGAACGACGGTTGACCCCGCGTCTGGGGCGATCGAAGTGTCTCTGAGATCCACCCTGCTGAGGTGCTCCGCCGTTGTCGCCTTGACGGGGAGTTCCTGCTGCTTCGGGATGCGAGTCCTGTGCGGCATCGCCCGGTGGCTGGGTAAACGGGGCTGGGGGATTCTGTGGAATGGGCTGCTGTTCGTCGCTCATAAAATTAATGGATGGGATTTCGGCTGAGTGACCCTCTTGGTCGTAAAATCTGGAGTGATGAAAGTAGTGATACTTGGAGGAAATCTCATCGTGCAATGAGTCCTTCCCTAAAATGATGAGATGAACTGTCTCAAGCCCACGGTGTTCTCAATGGAACTCGTGATGGTCGTAAAACGAAGGTCTGATTCCTAGTGAATTGATGCGCTGCGTGTTGCGGCTTAAGGCTTCTTCTCTTTGGTTGGAAGGATCTCTAAACCGGGTTGCCGGTGACTATCATCTCTCCTACAACCTTAACGGGAGAAATCCTTAAAAACCAAAACTCAATGAAAAGCAAATCACAGCCCCGGTTGATGTCAACGTCTATTTCATCCGAGCGGTAAAATCGACGACTGGATCACAGATCAAGAGTTCCGCCTATGGTCGGGAGATGAAGCCTCTTACCCTCCTTGAGAAATGCTTCCTGAGCAGCAGCGTGATCGATTGTGATCGGAGGAAAGGTGTCGTAGTGAACCCCCATGACCTCCTTGCATCCAAGCCACTTCGTCGCGGTCACGGCATCGGCCACGCCCATCGTGAAATGATCCCCCAGACAAAGCGAGGCAAAGCGGAGGGGGCCCATCTCGGCGACCAGCTTGATGTCGTGGGTCAAAGCGGTATCACCGCTGTAATAGAAGGCCCCCTCGTCACTTTCCTTGCTTTCAACCCGAAATCCTCCGGGTTGCCCCCCATAACTCCCGTCGGGCATACTGCTTGAATGAATCGCCGTGGTAAAAGTCACCCTCCCAAACTCCAAACAGCAAGTACCTCCGGAGTTCATGGGAACAGCCTTGTCCAACCCCTTGGCTGTGAACCATTGGATTACCTCGTAATTACCAACAAGTGTAGCGCCGCTTTGCCTAGCAATCATCTCAACATCGGCAACATGATCATCATGCCCGTGGGAAAGCAGGATGTAGTCGGGCTTCAGAGCCGCAACATCAACACAAGAAGCAAGGGGATTGGGCGTGATGAAAGGGTCGAAGAGTAGTGTCTTACCCCCGATTTCAACCGAAAAGCAGGAGTGTCCATAATAAGAGATCTTCATAATTCCCCTAAATAGCGGATCAGGAGAAATCGCCAAGCGCGAAAGCAGTCCTCTCTTGCACCTTGGTTTTTGGAAGTACACTCTCATGATCAAGTAATCCCATTTGATGCAACTCGACCCTCAAAAAAAAATCGCGGGCGTGCTCGTTCCTCTCTTTGCCCTTCGGGGACGCCATGATCTTGGCACCGGGGATACCGAGGCCCTTGCAGAACTGATCGAGTGGGCAGCCGGAAACAAATTCCATGCCGTCCAGATTCTCCCAGTGAATGAAACGGGAGGCGATCATAGTCCCTACAATGTCCTGAGCGCATTTGCACTCGATCCCTCCACCATCACAACCCATCCCTCATGGCTTCCTGAACTGACCCCCGGAGATTACCGCATCGTCACTGAACGATACGATCTGGATTCACTGCGCCATGGCCCGGTGAATTACACCGTGGTGAAAAACCTTAAACGGGAATTGCTTGAGGTAGCATGGAAACGGTTTCAACTGGGAGATGGCAGGAGTGGGCGGGCAAAACTTTTTGCTCACTTTCTGGAACAGCATGCCGACTGGATGGGTAATTATACTCTTTACCGCGCGCTTCTTGATCTGCATGAGGGGGAAGAGAATCTCGAAAAATGGCCCGTGGAGCACCGCTCGTCCACGGCAGCCCGCTCATGGTGCCAAACGCTTTCCATGAAGGAGCGTGCAAGACTGGAGGAACGTCGCCGATTTTTTGCCTTTATCCAATGGATCGCCTTTTCGCAATGGAACTCGGTCGCGGATCTTGCCGAAACACTGGGAGTAGCCCTTATCGGTGATGTCCCCGTTGGAGTCGCTGCGGGAGGTGCCGATATCTTCGCCCATCAGGAAGAATTCGACTCCCTACGCTCCTGCGGAGCTCCGCCCGAAAAGGTTTTCAAATCAGATCCGTTTACCGAGCAATGGGGGCAGAACTGGGGGTTTCCGCTCTATCGCTGGGACGAAATGGCCAGGAATAATTTTGCGTGGTGGCGCATGAGACTACGGATACTCCGTTCAGTCTTTCATCTTTTGAGGGTCGATCATGCGCTTGGATTTTTTCGCATTTACAGTTTCCCATGGCCCCCTCAACGGAATGCGGAATTTATTGGTCTTACCGCAAGTGAAGCCGCGTCCAAAACCAGCGGACTGCTCCCGGGTTTCATCGATTTTGACGATTCCACTCCCGAACATTCGACGCACAATGAACGGCATGGCGAAATTCTTCTGGGTGTTCTCGATGCCGAAATCGGCGATCACCGCATGATTGCCGAAGACCTTGGCCAGGTTGCTCCTTATGTCCGACCCGTCATGGCGCGGATGGGTCTCCCGGGATTCAAGATTCCGATGTGGGAACGACTCGTCGATGGTTCGATGCAGCCCGGGAAAACCTACGACAGGATTTCAGTGACCACCTACGCCACCCATGATCATGCCCCTCTCATCTCACAATGGGAGGAATGGCAGTCCGGCCTCAAGAGGGACGGTGCGGAAGCAACTGGCTGCCGGAAAATTCTTTCCGAGATGCTGGAATTTGCAGGACGGCCCGATATTGATCCCTCCACGCCCTTTGAAGGAGAGGTTCACCAGACACTGCTGGAGGGACTGCTCGCCTCCAATTCCTGGATTGCCATTCCAATGATCACGGACCTTTTTGGCTCGGGACAGCGTTTCAATGTTCCCGGGGCCGTCGGATCGGCCAACTGGACCGCCCGAATCGGGGAACCGGTCGCTGAGTGGAATGGTCGCCATGCGACATTCCTCTCGTGGTGGAGGGATGCCGTCACCAGGCACGGAAGGGGATAAAGCAGTTGTTTTTCTTTTTCCATCAGAGAGCTTGCATCACTGGTCTTTAAGGTATAGGAAAAGCGAGTTGCATCTGGCCCCTCGACAGAGAAACTCCACTTCTTCTCGCTTCTTTCCATTATGGCCAATCTCACCAAACGCGACTTAGTGATCGCGATCAGCAATGAAACGGGACTCATCCAAAGCGATGTCTTCAATGTGATTCAACGCACTCTTGATCGTATTACCGATGCTCTGGCCAAAGGCGAGAATGTCGAATTGAGGAACTTCGGTGTCTTTGAGGTCCGGTTGACACGCTCCCGGGTGGGACGCAACCCCAATCAGCCTGATGTGGATGTCACCATCCCCTCGCGGGCCACGGTAAAATTCAAAGCGGGAAAAATTATGCGTCAACGAGTCCTTCTCCGTACCGAGGAACTCAAGACCATAACGGATTTCAAGGCAG
>CAIJRY010000057.1 GCA_903823215.1 uncultured Spartobacteria bacterium | reverse complement strand
TAAATGCATGGAATTAGGTAAGATTATTGTCATTGGAACTACTGGACATAATAATGAATTAAGATCTCTAATCAGCGAAGCATCGAAGGTAATACCTGTTATCTTCTCCCCTAATTATAGCGTCGGAGTGAATACCCTCTTCTGGCTTTCCAGAAAGGCAGCAGAAATACTCGGCCCTGAATATGATGCCGAGGTGATTGAAATTCATCATCATCTTAAGAAAGATGCTCCCAGCGGCACGGCGCGGCGTTTGGCTGAAATCCTGACAGAAGTTCGGGGTCTTGATTATGAGCAGGATGTGCGCCATGGCCGCGAGGGGATGGTTGGAGAAAGGACTCTCAACGAGATCGGTGTTCATGCGGTGCGAGGCGGCGATGTTGTCGGTGATCATACCGTGCTGCTCGCTGCTCCCGGGGATCGGATTGAGTTAATCCATCGCGCTTCAAGTAGAGAAACCTTTGCGAGGGGTGCTTTACGGGCTGCCCTTTGGGCCCGCGATCAGAATCCCGGACTTTATGATATGCAGGATGTCCTCGGATTAAGCTAGGGAGAGGCACCCTTATTTTCACATGCGTGCCGGAATTTCACTTGGCTCTAATCTCGGCGATCGTCACTCCATGCTGGAAATTGCTTTAAAAAATCTCCGCATGATCCATGAGCAAGGTGACTTTCTTGTTTCCCAGACCCTGGAAACAGAGCCTGTCGATTGCCCTCCTGGCTCTCCTTTGTTTCTCAATGCCGTCGCAGAGTTGGGGACCTTTCTTGATCCGTTGAAGTTGTTGACGCGATTGCAGACTCTGGAGATTGAGTTGGGGCGCCCCTTAAATCACGGATGTCATGAACCTCGCTGTTTGGACTTGGACATCCTCTACTGTGACGATTTGCAACTGAATCACCCCCTTCTCCAAGTGCCTCACCCTAGGATCACAGAGCGCTATTTTGTCCTAAAGCCCCTCTCGGAAATTCGACCTCACATGAAGCTTCCTGGATGGTCTTTGAACTGCATGGAATATTTATCTATAATAAGTAATAAAGATTCATATCACATTAATTATTAGATTGATATGAATCTTAAAGAAATTCTAGTATCAGCTAAGTTAAATGGAGATAAACAGGCATGGCTTACTGCATATGATTACCCCACAGCACGGCTTTTGGGTGAGGCTGGAATTGATCTGCTTCTTGTCGGAGACTCACTAGGCATGGTGGTGCTTGGTTACCCGGACACAGTGGATGTCACGATGGAAGAGATGCTGCACCATGTGAGAGCCGTGCGGCGAGGTGTCTCTCGAACTCCTGTGGCTGCTGATCTTCCCTATGGTTCTTATCACACATCAGATCAGGCACTTGCCAACGCAAGACGCTTAATTGATGCGGGAGCCCATGCCGTCAAGCTTGAGGGATGTCTCCCTGAGCAAATAAAGACCATTACAGGGGAAGAAATAGATGTTATCGGACATCTTGGTATGCTTCCCCAGCATGTTCGTGAGGAGGGTGGATACCATAAAAAGGGGAAAACGGAAGCTGAGGCCCAATCACTTTTGGCCTCAGCACTCATTCTTCAGGAGTCGGGGTGTTGTGCGCTTGTGCTTGAATTGGTCGATGCTCCCGTTGCAGGCATTATCACAGAAAAACTGGACATCCCAACCATAGGCATTGGAAGTGGTACCGCGTGCGATGGTCAAATTCTTGTGACTCCGGATTTACTCGGTCTTCAACCTTGGTTTCGTCCTGCTTTTGTCAAAGCAAAAGCTGATCTTGCCTCCCCTCTCCGTCAGGCCATATCGGACTACATAAAAGAGGTGCGCGATGAGTGATAAAATCCAAGCCAAGGCCTCTGAAGGTCAACGGGCGGTTCTGGCAGGGGTCTTTCTGAATCTCTTTCTCTCTGCCGGGAAGATCACGGGTGGAATTATCGGCCGTTCAAACGCCCTGATAGCAGATGGAGTGGAATCGCTTCTCGATCTCTTCAGTTCTCTTTTGATCTGGGGGGCTCTCCGATACGCCGCCAAACCCCCCGATGAGGAGCATCCCTATGGTCACGGGAAAGCCGAATCCCTAGCATCACTGATCGGAGCGTTGGTCTTGGCGATCGCGGGAGCCGCCATTGCCCATACAAGCATCACGCAACTCGCTGCCGTGGCTCATGGTGCCACACCCCACCGCCCCTCTCCCTACACCTTGCTGATCCTTCTAGGGGTGATCCTGGTAAAGGAATCCCTCTACCAGGTAATGGCAAGCAAGGCTCACCGGATTGGCAGCAATGCCCTGCTTGCAGACGCCTGGCATCATCGCTCCGATGCCGTGACATCAATCGCCGCATTCATCGGTATCTCGATCAGTCTTGTGGGGGGACATGGTTACGAGGCTGCCGATGACTGGGCCGCTCTCTTTGCCTGTATCGTGATCTTCTACAGCTCCTTCAACATGCTGAAGCTGTCTCTGGGTGAAATGATGGATGCCCAAGTATCCGACGAGGCAAAGGCCACCATTCTGTCCGAGGCCTGTGCCGTGCCTGGCGTCCTGAGTGCCGAAAAGTGCCGCGTGCGTAAAAGCGGCCTCGCCTACCTTGCCGATCTTCACATTCGGGTCAGCGGGGAGATCTCCGTCCGCGAAGGACACGGCATCTCCCATGCGGTGAAAGACCGCCTCATGGCCTTAACTTTGCCATTGGAAGATGTCACCGTACATCTTGAACCGGATAAGAAGTGATAGAATTCCTCCTCTGATCGGTAACATGCGGGACTTGCGATAAAGAAGAGTAGAATTTGGCCACAAGAGGCACAGAATTCACAAAAACTGGAACATACGGGTGTAGTGACAAGGAGTGCCCCATGTGATGTGCGCTCAGAGATCGGCCCTGCCCTGATTGTATGAAAGATATTCAGCCTATGCTGCTACGGAGATTATTGACTCTTCGCTTCGCATCCTTGTTCCTTTGCTTACCCTCCCGTTGCTTCGCATCCGTTACGGGCGCGGAATCTTTCGGCTTTTGTGCTTCTTGTGGCTACGGCTTTTTAACCCGAACTCCGAAGTTAAAAAAGCATCGTTTTGCGGGAAGAGGTTTGGTTGAAAGGGGTTGCAACACCAAAGACAACCTCAACTTCCGCACAAAACGATGCAGACAACATTTCGCCCACTTTTTGGCATTCGCCAAGTT
>CAIJRY010000056.1 GCA_903823215.1 uncultured Spartobacteria bacterium | reverse complement strand
TGGGCCACATGAGCGTATGCAAGAAAGGTGCCATGGTTTCCGATGCTGGTTGTGGAACCCGAAGCCGTACCACGGTTGACGGTCACAAATTCCCTGAACGAATTGTGATCCCCAATTTCCAGATAAGTCGGTTCTTCCTTGTATTTCAGATCCTGTGATCGCTGTCCAATGGAGCAGAAGGGATAAAATTCATTCCCCTCCCCGATCTTTGCATGGCCGGCAATCGAGACATGGTTGTGCACCGTGCATCCCTCACCAAGGGTAACACCCGACCCGATGAAGCTGAAGGCACCTACGGTTGTCGAGGGGCCGATGATGGCACTCGGATCAATGACTGCGGTGGGATGAATGAAATCAGGCGTCATATTATTTATCGACGATTCCAAAGAGCAGAATGCCTTCGCTCACGACTTCGCCATTGACGAGGCATTTACAGGCGGCCTTGCCGAGGCGCCTCTTGGCACTAAGCATTTCGACATGAATGAAAAGGGTATCACCGGGGAAGACGGGCTTGCGGAACTTGATCTCATCCGCGCTCATGAAATAGCCGATCTTTCCCGAATTCTCGGTTTTTCGCATCATGATGATGGAGGCCACCTGTGCCATGGCCTCAACTTGGAGGACGCCGGGCATGACGGGATGGCCTGGAAAATGCCCCTGAAAGTAGGGTTCGTTGATGGTGACGCTTTTCACCCCGACCGCCTTGGTGTCGCCGTCAAATTCCACCATGCGATCCACCATCAGGAAGGGATAACGGTGGGGCAGCACGCTCATGATGTCATTGATATTCATGACCGGTGCCGAGGAGGTGAAGGGACGCGGAGCCATCGCCACGAGGTCCCGATAGCGTTTTGCGATGGCGCGGGCGAGCTCGGTATTGGGACCGTGTCCCGGACGGACAGCCACGATATGTCCACGCAGCGGACGACCTGCAAGGGTCAGATCACCTATGATATCGAGGATCTTGTGCCTGACGAATTCGTCTGTGAATCGGAGGGGTTCTTTGCTCAGGACGGAATCACCGCGGATCACAAGGGCATTTTCCAGGCTGCCCCCCTTGATAAGCCCCTTGTCCATGAGACCCTTCACATCTTCATAATGGACGAAGGTGCGTGCCGGGGCGATATCGCGTGCATAGACCTCAGGGGTGATTTCCAGAGAAAGATACTGGGTAAAACGACCATCCGAACCCGCCTGAGTGCAGGAGATTCGGAACCCTTGATGGGGAAAAATCGACATGATCGAACCTATGGGAGTTTCGAGGTGAATCGGTTCGTCAATTTCCAAAAAGGATCTGGCGGCTTCCTGGGGGAAAATCCCCGCCTCCTGAATCAGTGCGACAAACGGTGCCGCACTTCCATCGCCTATGGGGGGCTCATTGGCATCCATCTCGATGAGCGCATTGTCAACGCCGAGTCCAGCCAACGCGGAGAGGACATGCTCGATGGTCTGAATCTTGGCATTTCCCTGAACCAGAGTGGTCGCCCTTTCGACAGTCTTCACATGATCGACCTGGGCATCCACAATCGGTTCGTCTGGGAGATCGGTACGACGGAATTTATACCCATGGCCAATGGGTGCTGGATGAAGGGTGAGGGTGACTTTGCCGCCATTATGCAGCGCGCTGCCTGTGAGGCTGACGCTGGAGGCGAGGGTACGCTGGTTTTCCATGAAATATTCTGTGCTCTTGTCGATGATCTTGTTTTTCAGACGATATGCCCATCCGCAATGCGGATTCGCCGGTCAGCCAGAGCTGCCACGGAATCGCTATGAGTCACCATAATGACCGTTGTCGTCCTGCGGGAAGCAATCTTTGCCATGACTTCGAGAACTTGGGAGGCATTTTCACTGTCCAGATTCCCGGTTGGCTCGTCGGCCAGGAGGAGTGATGGGGTATGAACCAGGGCTCTGGCGATGGCTGCCCGCTGCATTTCACCACCGCTAAGCTGATGGGGAAAATGGTTTGCGCGATGAGTCATGCCAACCAGCCCCAGTATTTCCAATGCCGAAACGCGAATTCCATGATGTGGATCTCCACGGAGGAGAAGGGGCATTTCCACATTTTCGACCACGCTCATCGAGGGCAGGAGATTGAAAAATTGAAAAACGATGCCGAGCTTGAGGCGCCGGTAGAGAGTGAGTTCGTGATCCCATGCCGATTCGAGATGGATCTCATCAACGATTACTTCGCCTGAAGTGGGGTGATCAAGGCCGCCCAGCAGGTTGAGCAGGGTGCTTTTTCCGGATCCGCTGGGGCCGGTGATGGCAACAAACTCTCCCCTGTTAATTGACAGGGATACAGCATCCAGGGCGGTTACCGGAGGGGAGCCGTAAGAACGGGAGGCTTTGACGAGACGGATCACACTGTTCACAAATGCACTGCTACCCATGCTTGATCAAGCTCCCTTCAAAATTTTAGGTGAAACTCCCGACCTTCTTGCCGTCGAGAAGCCACCCTTCCTCTTGGTTCATCCAAGTAAACCCGGAGGCCCGATCACCCTTTGGGATCGTCTGAAAGAGCTTCTCGCCTATGAGATTGCAAACGGGGGGCAGGTTTCCCTCATCAACCGTCTCGATCGAGAGACAAGCGGGATCGTCCTGGTTGCCAAACATCTCCATGCGGCCAGGGTCTGTGCCTTGGCGATGGAACGGGGTCATATAAAAAAGGAATATTTTGCCATCGTAGCGGGGTGGCCAAATCGGGAGGAGTGGAGTGTTGATGCGCCAATTTTGCGTTTGGGTGAAGTGCAGCATTCGAGGATTTGGCTGAAACGAGGTGTTCATCCAAGGGGTGCCGTAGCCAGGACTGATTTCCGGTTGGAGCGATGCCTCACGCATCCCAGACATGGCCCGCTTGCGCTCGTGCG
>CAIJRY010000055.1 GCA_903823215.1 uncultured Spartobacteria bacterium | reverse complement strand
AGAGATGGGAATAAAAATTCAGCAATGCGATCCATGGGATGCAGTATAGTAGGCCTTGTCCAAAGAGCACCTTTCTAGAGCATATTGCATTTAATCTGTCGCAGAAGGAGAGGCTGCAATTTTTATATGGAACTCAGAAAAACAGGAATTTTAAGAGTTGATACAAAACAGCAAATTAACATGAAAATGCCCTAATCCAATCCTTTGTTCAAAAACTCTCCGCGTCTCTGCGCCTCTGCGGGAGACTCCTCTTCTCCTGAGATCTATCTGGGATGAAAATCCAGAAGATGCGACCAATTGAACAGATTTCGCTCTAAAGCAGTTTAGGCTAAAGGCTGTGAGGTCTCACGTTTCATGCTTCTTCAATGAATCTCAATGGGGCATTCCGGAAGTGCTTTGAGGAAGGCCTTGCCGTAGTATTTGGAGAGGATGCGGCTGTCAAGAATCACGACAGAGCCGGTGTCATTGCCGCTTCGGATCAGCCTGCCGATTCCCTGCCTGAGTTTGAGTATGGCCTCTGGGAGTGAATAATCTCTAAACGGATCACCGCCTGAAGACTGGATCTCCTCCAGTTTGGCCTCGGTGAGAGGATGATCAGGAGTGGCAAAAGGGAGGCGAGTAATAATGACGCTTGAAAGGGCGTCGCCCGGCAGATCAACGCCGGTCCAGAAGCTGTCGGTTCCAAAAAGTACACTTTCCCCGTCTTCGCGAAAGGACTCCAGCATTCGTGAGCGCGACAGACCTGTTCCCTGCACGATGAGATCCCAGCGGTTCTTTTCAAAGAATCGTTCCATCCGTGAAGCAACCGCCTGCATTGTTTTATAACTGGTAAAGAGAACAAAGGCGCGAGCCTGACTTTCGGTGGTGAAATGCTCGATCCACTTTGCCAGAGATTCCTCGTAACCCGAGTCGCGTGGCTCCGGCATTTTGCGCACGAGATGGAGTTTCATCTGGCGCTTGTAGTCAAACGGAGAGCCGAGTTGCAGGGATGGCACCTCTTCTGCTCCCACGCGTCCTTTGAAGTAACCCAGCTCTTCGGAGCCGACGGAGAGGGTGGCGCTGGTCATCACTGCCGTTCCGCCGTCGCGGAAGAGAAGTCTGCCAAGTAGCGGGGCGACTGCGACCGGTGCCGCATGCAGGTTGTGCCAGGTAGAGGCCTTGCCTCCACGCTCCATCCAATAGACATGGCCCGGTTCACTCTGGGTCAGAAAATCCGAAATGCCCGCCCGTGCTGCACGCAGACGGGAGGTGACTTCGGTCAACTCCCCCTTAAGCCCCTCTTCCTCTGTCTTGGCTGCAGCGGAGGCTGCCGATTCCGCGAGGCGTGACAATCGCTCCGGGAGCATATTGGTGGCCACGGAAGCCGCCAGTTCCGCGGACTGATCTTCACGGATGCGACACTCGCGTCCCTGTTTGAAGGTGCAGGCACCTGCAAGCGAGTCGAAGAAGCGATCAATCTCCGGCATGATGTCAGCGGCCGTGCTGATCGCTTCGGTGTGGCGGGCCTGTTGTAGCAGCCCCTTGCGTGTGCGGGGATTGTAGAGTCGTTGGATGGACTGGCGTAGCCCATACTGGGAAAGGCTGAATCCCAGATGGCGCGAGGCAACCTGCTCGACGGTGTGGGCTTCGTCGAAAATGACAAAATCATCAGGGAAGATATACCCGGCTCCTGCATCTTCGGGATCACCCAAGAGCGTGAAGAAGAGGGGGTGGTTGAGTACCAGGATCTGGGCTGCCTGAGCGCGGCGACGTGCTGCCTGATAAAAACATCCCGAATCACGGCCGCAGGATTTTGGGGTGCAGAGGTGTTGTTCGCTGCAAATCTGGGACCAAAGCTGGGGAGAGGGATCGAAGGGGAGATCGCTCAGGGAGCCGTCGGAAGTCGTGGCGACCCATTCCCTGATGCGTTCCAGCTCGGGGCGTTCCTCGGCGGTAAAGAGATCGCCTCCATGATACGCAGCCCTTGAGAGTCGGGTGGGGCAGACATAATTTTGTCGTCCTTTGAGCAGGACGGCCTCAAATTCTTCCTCAATCAATCCACGGACAAGAGGTATGTCTTTGTAAAGGAGTTGTTCCTGTAGGTTGATCGTGTGTGTGCTAATGAGTGCCTTGCGCCCCGTTCGCCGTGCATGAAGAACGGCGGGAAGAAGGTAGGCGAGCGATTTGCCGACCCCCGTTCCCGCCTCAACGACAAGATGAGTTCTGTTTTCCAGAGATTCTGCGACAGCTGCAGCCATGCGCTGCTGTTCGGGTCGCCACTCGAAGCCGTTGATCGCAGAGAGACTTCCCTGAGGCCCAAAGAGATCCGAAACTTCCCTGCCGAACGCCCCCATCCGGACATGGTTGGCCGAAGGAAATTCCTCATTGATGGAGATCATGGGCTGAAGGAGGGAGTGGTCGTTTTGGTAAATGGGTGATTGCGATTGCAGGAATGGGATGAGTAGAGGCAGAATCTCGTTCTTTCCCGCCCCCTGCAACGGGTTTCTGCCGGAAACTTCCCATGACCCTATTCGACCAGTATCTGCTCAAAAAATTTCTCCTGCCGTTTTTCTATTGCGTCAGCGGTTTTATTTCCGTCTGGTTGATTTGGGATCTTAGCACCAATCTGCCCGACTTCATCGCCGGGTTCAATACTCTAGGCTTCGAATCCACCATTGCGCTCGTCGCTCGCTTTTATCTGCTCCAGATTCCGAGCGTCATCGTGCTTAGCGTACCCGTCGGTCTGCTGCTGGCCCTTCTGTATACCCTGACCCAGATGTCACGACGCAACGAGATCATCTCCATGCTCTGCGCGGGTCAGAGTCTCTATCGGATTTTTGTCCCGCTTGTGCTGGTCGGATTGGTCATGACCGGAGTACTTACTTATTTTAACTACTCCCTGGCTCCGCAGGCAGGGGCGGTGCGTGATGATCTTAAAGATGAGATCAAATCCGGTCACAAAAGCGACAGGGGGATCAAGAATCATCTCTTTCGCAATCGAGAGGATCGTCGTCTTTGGTTCCTCTCCTGGGTGGACGCGAAGGCCACTAATTCCTATCGTGTAGAAATTATCCAGCAGAACGAATCGGGCATTGTCACTGATATCTGGTATGCACTCCGTGCGGAATTTGTGCCGCAAAAGGGACTCTGGATTTTGAAACAGGCCCGCCATATCACGGTGGACGAATCGGGTAACCTGATCTCCTCCGAATCACAGCCTGAGATTGAAATCAAAGGGTGGAATGAGACTCCCTGGAAAATCACCAGTTCCACGATGAATTCTGAATTTCTGAGCCTCCCCGATCTGAGTGATTATCTCCGATTCAACGCGGAATTTCCCGAATCCCGCCTCGCGCCATTTTTGACGCACTGGTATTATCGTCTGGCACTTCCCTGGGTCTGTCTGGTCGTGATTTTTATTGCCGGACCAATGGGAGTCGTAATCGGACGACGGGGAATAATGGGGGGGGTCGGTACGGCCATCGGACTCTTCGCGGTACTCCTTTTTGTAAGCAGTCTCTTTCTTGCACTCGGAAAAGGGGATAGAATTCCTGCCTGGGTGGCGGCATGGGGGCCGACCCTGATTTTTCTGGCCATCGGACTTTATCTCTTTTGGGTGAGGGCCACGGGACGAGAGTTTCCCAAGTTGCGATTGCCCGGTCTTTGATACGAAGCTAGAATCACCCGATGCAGCAGGAGTGGAATATCAAATCCCGATCGGAAGTGTGTCACGCAACGGGAAGACCTTTCGTGGCGGGAGAGGTTTTTTACACGGCCCTTTTTCATGATGGGGAGGGGTTTCGTCGGATCGATCTGAGTGAAGAGGGCTGGAATGCGCGTGCTGCCGATCTCTCCGCAGAGCCGATATTTTCCTATTGGAGATCTAAATTTGAACCGCCCGTTCCACCGGCACCGGAACCGCTGCGCCGCGATGATGCCGAGGGAATGCTCAGGCAACTGATGGAAAGCCGGGATCCAGCCCATTGTAATACCCGCTATCTGCTGGCTGTCATGCTGGAGCGTAAGCGTATCCTGCGTCCGCAAAAATCTCCAGAGCAGGGAACTCTTCTCTACGAACATGCGACGACCGGGGAGACATTTATCATTACCGATCCAGGACTCTCGCTGACCGACCTGATGGGTGTTCAGGAAGAAGTTTCCGCACTCCTTTCGGGGCTCTCCGCCCCAGTTGCCGCAGAAACTGAATCCGTCGAAGTTCGGACAGAGGTTCGGTAGGCTTGATGAGTACCATGAAGGAGGGACTCTTCCTTGCCCCGATGGCAGGGGTGACGAATTCGATTTTCCGCAGAATCTGCCGGGAAAAAGGAGCTGACATTCTCACGACGGAATTTGTCTCAGCGGACGGTATCATGCACAGGAACGCCCGCACGCGGAGCTATGTCGAATTCACACCCGGAGAGCGGCCGATGGGGGTGCAACTCTTCGGCGGTGATCCCGGCAGACTTGCTGAAGCGGCCAAACAGGTGATCGACTGGGTAAGGCCCGATTTTATTGATATCAATTTTGGATGTCCTGTAAACAAGGTCGTCTGCCGGCACGGAGGCTCCTCGCTCCTGCGCGACTGTCCTCAACTGGAGCGTGTTGCTATTGCTGTTGTCAAAGCCTGTGACCCCATCCCGGTGACGGCAAAGATCCGTACAGGATGGGATGAGCGTTCCATCAATGCCACGGAAACCGCGCGCATTCTGGAAGCTGCGGGGATTCGTCGCCTGGCGGTGCACGGGCGCACACGGGCGCAGGGTTACTCGGGATGCGCCGATTGGGATGTGATTGCGGCTGTGGCCTCGTCGGTCTCGATTCCCGTCATTGGAAATGGGGATATTGGTGATGGGGCAACAGCTTTGCTGCGGCGACAAAGCGGAGTTCAGGGCCTGATGATCGGACGCGCAGCCATGACGAATCCATGGATCTTTTCCGAGATCAAAGCCGCTTTGGCGGGGGAAGCCTTTACGCCTCCAAGTCTCAAGGAGAGATGGGGGCTTGTGCGCCGTCATTGCGTTGAGGAAATTACGGGGCGAAGTGATGAGCTCATTGCCATGCAAGGCATGAGATCCCGCCTGATGGCCTATACGCGCGGTATGCCGGGGGCCCGACCTTTGAGGAGCCATCTTTCCCTAGTGTCATCACTCATGCAACTTGACGATCTGATTGCCTCCCATCTGATGGAATTCCCGGAAGGGAAGCTAGAGCAGTTTAAGTAATGTTATAGCCGTTCCTTGCGGCGGCATAGGGCATTTGGCGGTGTCGCATCGCTCGGGCTATAGGGCAGGACTACAGCCTCATCGCTTACTCCTTGCCAACTGACCCCATGATGCTCGCAAGTTGATGGCCACACTATTATTTAAACCGCTCTAGTGACAGCCGATTAATCTTCTTCTATTTGATCAGAGGGTTTGGTCCCTTTCCCACGAGCACTGCACAGGCCCCGCTTGGTGCGATGACTGACAAAGTGCATGAATTTCGTCGCCGCCGGGGACCATTGCATGGATTTGCCCTGTTCCAGAGCCTGTTCCACATTGAGTCCGCTGCGATAGAGCAGATTGTAGGCGCGCTTCACATCCGTGCGCTCCACACTTCCCATACCCTTGCGACGCATCCCCACAGCGTTGATGCCGACGACCACATTGATGATCAGGCCGACGGTGAAGGGGGGGATGTCTTTGCTCCAGGCCGTCCCACCCCGAATCATACACATCTCACCAATCCGAAGAAACTGGTGAAAGACAGAGCCTCCACCCAGCACAACATCATCACCAACATCGACATAACCCGCCAGCAGGCAGTTGTTGGCAATCACCGTGCGGTTGCCCACGCTGCTGTTATGCCCCAGATGAACGCCGGCCATGAGCATATTGCCATTTCCGACGCGGGTGGCCGATCCTTCCGCTGTTCCCCGGTGAATGGTGACATATTCGCGGATGATATTGTCATCACCGACGACGACTTCGCTTGAAATCGCACTGCCGTGGGCAAAATCCTGCGGTTCCGAGCCAATCACGGCCCCATAACCGATCAGATTTCTATCTCCAAATGTCACCCGATTCGTAAGGATGGCATGCGCTTGGATGATGCATTCATTACCGATGACAACACCCTCATCCACAATGGCATAGGGACCTATTTGGACATGACTACCAAGGATGGCATCGGGACTGACCAAGGCAGTCGGATGAATGAAGGAGGTACTGGTCAAGAGTGATCAACCCAGGGCGTTGCAGGAAGCTTGGCAGTGAGAGCATTCGAACCTTCGGCGCGGATCCGCACTTTGTCAACGCAGGAGCAGAGGCAGCGAGTTTTCTGAGTGCTTCACGATTGCCGATGCGAGCTACACGGTCTGCTGAATCGCCACCGGCAAAAAAATCGTGAAGGTCGCTCCAGCTCCAGGTTTGCTTTCCAGGGCAATGCGGCCTCCATGAGCCTGGATGACATTTTTTACAATGGAGAGACCAAGTCCGGTGCCTCCCGTGTGGCGTGCCCTGTCCCCACCCACCCTGTAGAATCGCTCAAAAATGTGCTCCTGATCAATAAAAGGGATTCCTGGGCCATTGTCGCGAAAGAGGATCATGAGTTCCAAACCCCGGATTTCAGCCGAAACCTCGATCTCACCATGATCGGTGCATCCATGGCGCAGGGCGTTGGCGAGCAGATTTGAAAAGGCCTGTTCGATGCTGTAGGCATCGACTTCGACAAGAGGCAACGGATTTGGGATCTTTAACTGTAAAGTCGCACCCCTCTCCTTGACCTCGTGTTCCATCTGATCCGCGACATTTTTCAAAATCGGCCCCAAATCGACCGGAAGTGACTCAAGCCGCACCCCTTTTTCCTCCATCCGGCTGATGATGAGCAGATCCTCAATGAGATGGTTCAGTCTGTCCGCATGACGGCGCATGACGGTAATGGATTTACGCAGCATTTCCTTACTGATCTTCC
The DNA here is from genome assembly GCA_903823215.1 of uncultured Spartobacteria bacterium. GTDB lineage: Bacteria > Verrucomicrobiota > Verrucomicrobiia > Chthoniobacterales > UBA6821 > UBA6821. The sequence goes on along the minus strand of CAIJRY010000055.1, from coordinate 12,324 downwards.
CATCTTCCAGGGTTTCCAAATAACCGTTGATAATCGAAAGGGGCGTGCGGAATTCATGCGAGACATTGGCTACAAATTCCCGTCGCACAGATTCCAGTTCCCTGATGCGCGTGATGTCGTGCAAGACGAGAAGAAATCCAGCCGGGCTATTACCTTCCTGCCCCTTGAGGGGGGCCGCCGTCACGATCATGTGGCAGCGTTCCCGACGCCCCGGTATGTTGGCGGTGAATTCTCCCCTCTGCACCTCACCAGTAGTGGCTGCGTACTGGGCAACGCCCTGCAACTCATGGCTCAAAAAAACCTCCTGGAGAAGCAGTCCGGTTCTCCTGCCTCGCAGGTTGAACATGGCTGAGGCCGCTTCATTCATCAGACGGATTCTCAAATCGGGACCAATAATCACAACCCCCTCCGTCATGCGTTCCAAAATCATCGCAAGGCTGAACTCTTCCTCCGCAAGCAGTGAGCGTTGTCTGGCAAGTAATTCCGCCAGCAACCGTAGATTGACCGCTGTTTTTCTTAGGAAGAAAGGAACCTTGCCCAGCATCACCGGGCGGTAATCCCCCGAGGTGATGCGTTCCATCACGGCCATCAACTCACGGGCGGGGGAGAGAATCCGCCAGCAGGCAACTCCTCCCAGAAAGAGAAGCGAAAAAATCAGAACCCACCCGGACCCATCCATCAGTTTGGCGGGGTGATCGGACATAACCGATATCCCTCTCCCCTGACTGTCTGGAGCATCTCGGCATGGATACCCAGTTTTTCACGGAGTCGCCTGACATGAGTGTCCACAGTGCGGGTATCGACCGAACTGTTATAGCCCCAGACTTCCTGCAAGAGATGCTCTCTTGATTGGCTTGTGCCATCACTGGTGACAAGCAGCGAGAGCAGCTTGAACTCCGTGGAGGTCAGATCTAGCCGCTCCCCGTTGATCGTGACCTTCATTGTTGCCCTCTCCAGCAGGATCGGGCCGGAGGAGAGAGTCTCGGGAGCCAGGGAGGTCCTGATTCGCCTGAGCAGTGACTGGATGCGCAAAACCAGTTCTCTCGGGCTGAACGGCTTGGTGAGATAATCATCCGCCCCGATCTCCAGTCCCTTGATCCGATTTTCGGCTTCCCCCTTGGCACTGAGAAACAGGATTGGAATCGGTTCGGTGCGGGGATCCGCCTTGAGTTTCCTGGCAACTTCGAACCCGTTCAAGCGTGGCATCATGATATCCAGCACCACGGCATCAGGGCGCTCCTCTATGGCTGTCTGGACACCCATGGCTCCGTCGGAGGCGTACAGAACGCGGAACTTCGATTTTTTGAGATGGTATCGGATAAGATCAGCGACATCCTCCTCGTCTTCTATCAGTAGAATCGTTTCAGGCATCAGGGCGGGTTGTTGAATCTTTAGCGTTTCCGCAGGTAAGGAGCTACCCGAGCATTCCGTCCGAAGCAAGAGTCACTTTAGTGAAGCACTGATTAAATCAGTGCTTCACTAGAAAGCTAAAAAAAAGCGGGCCACCTTGATCGCACCGGAAAACCATAACCAGTACGAGGTGGCCCGCTCCCAACATAAACCTATAAGCTCAGACTGCTGACGGAGATCTTTGTTCAAAAATAATCTCTCTCCTGTGATTTTTTTTTCGGCCTGCTAGGAATGACTCTGTTGCTCCCCCCAGCGACCTATAAAAATATGAAAACTATCGGCGTTTTGACTTCCGGGGGAGACGCCCCCGGCATGAATCCGGCAATCAGGGCCGTTGTGAGAACGGCCCATCAGCAGGGATGCAGGGTCTTGGGTATCAGCAACGGGTATGATGGCATCTTTGATGGCACCATCGACGAGATGGGCATCCCTCTCCCGCCGGGGATGATCGACCGGGGAGGAACCATTCTACAATCAAGTCGCTGCAAGCGATTTTATCAACCGGAAGGAATCGATGAGGCTAAAAAAATGATTCAACAGCATGGTATTCAGGGTCTTGTGGTGATAGGTGGCGATGGTTCCCTGACCGGGGCTTTGGAGCTTTCCCGGCGCGGAATTCCAGTAGTCGGTATTCCAGCGAGCATTGATAATGACATGGCGGGAACGGACATGGCCATCGGTGTCGATACCGCTGCCAATACCATTATGGAAATGCTCGACCGTATCCGGGACACGGCCCGATCCCATCGGCGCTGTTTCCTGATCGAGGTCATGGGGCGCAACTCCGGCTATCTCGCCCTGACCACCGCCATAAGTTGTGGCGCCGAGATTGCGGTGATCCCCGAGTATTTCTACAATATGAAACGCATCATAGGACTTCTGGGGGAGCGTTTTCAGAAAACAAGAGACAACTCCATCATCGTTCTGGCCGAGGGTGTGTGTGATGCCGATACTTTCATTGCGAGGATGAAAGAGGAGCAGGCGGGGGAGTTTGACCAGGAGATCAGAAAAACAGTGCTTGGCCATGTCCAGCGCGGCGGTATTCCGACGCATTTTGACCGGATGCTAGGTGCCCGATTCGGAGAATTGGCCGTGACCGGACTCCTCCAGCAGGAGACTGGCTGTATGACTGCTCTGGCCAAGGGAAAGACCACGCTCATTGATCTGGAACAGGTGATCGGGAGGAAAAAGCATCCCGCGCCAGAGCTGATAAGGCTCGCCCGCAATCTGCAAATCGAGTTCGGTGATCCTGTCGAAATGTAAAAAGCATGATCGAATCCCTCCTGACCATCTCAATAGGCGAATACTCCGCAGTGGAAATCGTGCTGCGCCTTGCGGTCGTCCTGATGTCAATGACGGCGCTGCTGTTGGTGCTCAGTGCCTCGAGCGTCTCCGCCTCCTTTCGTTTTCCTCTCTTTCTGGCGGCTGTTGCACTCGGCGGTGCGGCCTTTTTTGAGGCGGGAGTCTGGCAATCTTGGAAAGAAGCCTTTGAGCTTGCCGGAACCAGCTACGCCGTCAGTGGCCATCTGATCGCGGACCAAGACCGCATCATTGCCTGGTCAGTCGGTGTGCCGGTGATTCTGTTCTGCTTTGGGTTGACGGATGGAACTTTCGTGGGGAAAGGGTGGATGGTGGCCCGATACGGCCTTCTCTTGCTACTGGTCGCGCTGGTCGCACCCTTTTCCTCATCAGCTGCCTTCATCTTGCTGGTCATTGCAATCATCCTGCTTCACAGAAGCATCTCCTTCACGCTGGAAACCAGAATTGCCTTAGGTGCTGTCATTATTGGATTCAGCATATCCAATCTCCTTGCATGGCATCCTGTCTCCCTCGGCGGGGGAGTAAGCGGAGAACTGGTGCGCGGTGAAATCCTCCGCACACTCATCGACATCCTCTCCCTCGTGATTCCCTCTTGGCTTCTTCTCTCAGGAATTTTGAGAGTCTCTAACAAGGAGAAAGAATCATCCTAAGAACGGATAGTCGGTGTAGCCCTCAGGGCCGGGTGCGTAGAAGGTTGCTTCGTCGGGCTTGTTGAGTTCGGCATTTCTGCTAAAGCGTTCCGGGAGATCGGGGTTGCTGAGGAAAGGCACGCCGAAGGCGATCGCGTCTGCCCATCCTTCTGTAAGGGCCGCATTGCCCGATTCCAGTGTGAATCCCCCTGCGGAGACGATCTTGCCCTTCCATGTGGGGCGAAGTTCCTTGGGGCCGACGCCTCCCGTTGCGCCATGGGCAATGTCCTGTGCCGTCACCTGGGTGATATGGGCATACGCAAGCCCGAAGCGATTGAGCTCTCCGAGCACATAGCCGAAAGTCTCCAAAGGATTGCTGTCGTGCATGTCGTTGAAGACACCACTAGGCGAGAAGCGAATGCCCACACGGTCTGCACCCCAGACTCCCACGACAGCCTCTGTGACTTCGATGGTGAGACGGGCGCGGTTCTGCACAGAGCCGCCGTAGAGATCGGTACGGTGATTGGTGCCATCACGCAGGAACTGATCCAGCAGATAGCCGTTGGCATTGTGAATCTCCACGCCGTCAAACCCTGCCTCCTTGGCAAGGATTGCTCCATGGATGTATTCGGCAATGATTCCGGGCATCTCCACGGTCTCCAATGCCCGGGGCGTGGGATATTCCTCCATGCCTGTGCCGGTGAAGATCTTGCCCTTCGGCTGAATGGATGATGGGGCAATCGGAAGTTCTCCGTTGGGCTGAAAAACCGTGTGGGAGATACGACCGACATTCCAGAGTTGCAGATAGATATGGCCTCCTTTGGCATGGACGGCTTCGGTGACCTTCCTCCATCCCTCAACCTGTGAAGCCGTGTGAATGCCGGGGGTGTTGGGATAGCCATAGCCTCGCGGCGTGACAGCGGTTGCTTCGGAGATGATCAGACCCGCCGAAGCGCGTTGCGCGTAGTACTCGGCATTCAGCTCATTGGGGACATTCCCCTCGCCCGCACGGCATCGAGTGAGAGGGGCCATGAAGATCCGGTTTGGCAGGGCCATCGGGCCGAGCGTGATGGGAGAAAAGAGGGTGAGATGGGACATGGGATTATTGAAGTAAGGGACAATCAATGAATATGGAACTCATGAACTCATGAAGGGAAGTGATGAGAGAGAGTTGCTTCTCGTTTGTTTCTGAGTTCCTGATCTCCATTTGAATGCTCAGAACGGCAATCCTGGAATTCCCAACCCCGCAGTGAGTTTGCCCATTTCATCGGATGCAAGCTTCTTGGCATCGCCCGTCGCCTGACGCACGGCGCTGAGCACAAGATCCTCCAGCAGTTCGACATCATCGGCACTGACGACCTCGGGTGAGATCTTGATGGAGAGGATATCTCCGGCTCCCGTGACCTTCACCGTGACTTTTCCTCCACCCGAGGATGCCTCCACTTCGCGCTGGGCTAGGTCTTCCTGGATCTGGGCCATTTTTTTCTGCGCGTTGGCGGCGGCGCTCATCATCTTGGCAATATTCATCGTTTGTTATGTGGTTTGTGGTGAAATTAGAATCTCAGCTTGAAAAATCTCCAGAGCTTGTTTGATCAGAGGATCGTTCTTAAAGGCCGCAAGCTCCTCGGGGCTGATCGCGGGGAGTGTCGGTTCGGATGTTTTCGCTTCAGAGTTGCTGGGTTTGCTAAGAGGTTTTGATGCGGCAGGAGCCGCGGGAAGAGGTGCAGGTTCGGGTGGTGCGGGAGGCTCGATTCCACTGAAGCGGCTTTCCAGGGTGATGACGGCTCCGAGGCTGGCAGAAAGCAGCTCCTCGATTTTTTTTACCGCTTGCGGCCAGAAGAGTGTCTGGGTCTTGGACTCTAGGGAGGGAGGGAATTCCACAACGATCGTATCTCCCTCGCGCTCCACAAAATTGCTGTCCTCGATCCATCCGAACTTCAGCGGTGAGTCGCTTGCGAGTTCCATGGCGATGTGATGCCACGGATCTGACTCGGAGATGGAGGTTGGGAGTTGTTGGCTCGGAGTTGAAGGAGTGACAGCGGGAACTGGCGTCTCGATTGCCGGTGGGATCAACGGAGTGGTTGCCGTCGGAGCGACGACGGGCATGGGGATGGAGGGGGTAGCCTGCGGAGTCGGAGTTGTGAGCGGTACTGTTAGTCGGGGAGCAGGAACCGGCAAAGACCCTCCTCCATGAAGATCCGTGAGGATGTCGAGGAGATCGCTCAGGCTCACTTCCTCCAACAGATGGACGGCCTTGATCAGGGCGACATCAAGCTGGAGTTTTTTATCACTCGTCCAGCGGAGACGGCCCTCGGCTTCGCCAAAGTGATCAAGGAGAAGAAGAAGCTTTTCTTGGGCGATGACCTTGCCGAGTTCGGACTCGGGAGTCGCCGTTTCGGGAGGGTGAACCTTGGAGATCAGGATGTCGCGAAGCAGGCCGACCAGATCGGCAAGGAGTCGTGAAAGATCCTTGCCCGCTTCACTCTGGCTCTTCACCAGGGAGAGAGCCGAGTGGGTATCGCGGTTCAGGAGGGCATGACTGAGCTGAAGAAGGCTCTCACGGGGGGTAAACCCAAAAACCTGATGCACATCGGCTGCCGTGATTGTCGTGCCGCAGAAAGCAACGACCTGATCGAGCATCGATTCCGCATCGCGCAGTGCGCCATCGGCACCTCTCGCGATGGCATCGGCGGCGGCAGGATCAAGCGCGATCTCTTCGCTCTTCGCAATGTAGAGCAGATGTCCGGCGATCAGTTCCGGTGTCAGTCTGCGGAGATCAAACCGCTGACAGCGGCTGAGGATTGTCGCGGGAACCTTCTGGGCCTCTGTGGTGGCGAAGAGAAACTTCACATGTTCCGGTGGTTCTTCAAGGGTCTTCAGCAGGGCATTGAAGGCCGCCGTGGTCAGCATGTGCACCTCATCGATCAGATAGACCTTGTAAGGGCCGCGGGCTGGAGCGTAGGCGGCATTCTCGCGCAGAGTACGGATGCTCTCCACGCTGTTGTTGCTGGCCCCGTCGATCTCCATCACATCCAGGCTGCGGCCCTCGGCGATCTCAAGACAGGCATCACAAACCCCGCAGGGATTATCCGTCGGTCCCTTCTGACAGTTCAGAGCCTTGGCCAGAATCCGCGCTGTGGAAGTCTTGCCCACACCACGGGGTCCGACAAAAAGATAGGCTTGGGCAAGTCGGCTCCCCTTGATCGCATTTTGAAGGGTGCGGGTAATGTGTTCCTGCCCGACAACTTCTTCAAAACGCTGCGGTCGGTATTTACGGGCAAAGACGCGGTAGCTCACAGGGGAAGGAATCTAAAACCAGCTGGTTAAAAAGGAAAGAGGGATGATGACGCGAAGGGATCGAACTTTAGTTGGATTTTTTCGCCATTCTACGAATGCTGTGAATGCCTATCAGAATACAAAGGGCGAAAAGGACGAGTCCTTTCGGCTTGGGTTCTGGCACGGTAGCAATATAGCTCTGCGTTCCACCATTCACAAAGATGCCTAGTACACTATTGCTGACGACGGTGTTTCCGCTCGTGAGGCTAGCATTTGGATAACTGATGTCGGTCCATGAAGCATCACTGTATGTACCATCTCCCAGCACGCTGACTGATGCAAAAAATGCTCCATTGGTCCCGGATGCAAGATAATCCCCGGTCAGATTGAATCCATCGGCTGTTGCTGTAATTCCGTCGAAATGGGAAACCAGTGAGGTGATCGGCTGATTATTGAAGTTGTATGTCTTGAAGTGAGAGAAGGAATTGGAAGTGGAGTCATAAGTCACGAGGTAGCCCTCATCAATTCCCCCAGAATTCAGATCACTAAACCCTCCGGCTATCGTGTAGCTGGTGCTGGTGCTTCCCCCATTCTGCCAGATTCCATAGGCTGTGACACTTACCGAGTTTGCGGGATTAAGATTAAGCCAAGTCTGGTTAACAGTGTTGTAAATAAATGCGTGGCCAGCTGCTAGGCTCGTATCGTAGTTTCCGACAACAAGATTGCCCATAGTACTATGGGCTATCGTGTTGATAAGCGTCCCGTTTGTGACAAGGGTGGTGGCATCAATTTGAGACCATGTTCCCCCGCCAGTGACCGCACCCACATACATCATTCCGTGATCGGTGTTTGAGCCGGAGGGGCTATTTGAGTATTTATAGCTGCCGACGGCGCGGATATTTCCGACACCGAGGGAAGGATCGTACACGGAAGTATTGGGGCCGTAGAAGGTGGAGGAAGTCACGCTCTGTCCCGAAAATATCGGGTTCAGAGAGTACCAGCTTGAAGAGGAGGCGGAGGCGACGCCTGATAACGAGCCATCATAGAGCGCTGCGACGGTATCGGTTCCAGTGGTCGTTTTGCTGGCGGAGATCACTACTGAATCGGAGTTTGTGCTGTCGGAGCGAATGCCCGTCACAATAATGCTTGTGTCAGCTATCGGGGAATAAGTGATGTCTGCGCGTGACGTGGCCATCCCAAAAAAAACGCAAATCAACAGGATGCAGGATATTCGCTTCATTAATGAAAGCCTCTTCTCAATATCGGCGAATCACTAGCGATTTCTTCATGCACTAGGGTTTGGTGATTTTGGATGGAGAGCAAGGCGGGCAAGCGGCAGCCGTAGTTCTACTACGGTAAGCACAGTCCAACGCAGCTATTAGCCAAGAATCAATAAACCAGATTTATTCTTCGCCGAAACGGGTGGAAATCAAATGCTCCAACTCCTTCATGACCAATGCGGCATCTTCTCCTTCGGCCGTGACTCTCAGCACAGAACCCTTCCCGGCCGCCAGCATCATGAGTCCCATGATGCTCTTTCCATTGACTTTTTCCCCATCCTTTTCCACCCAGACTTCAGAGTGAAAACGACTGGATGTCTTCACGAAGAGTGCAGCGGGTCGTGCATGGAGACCGTTGCGGTTCTCGATCGTGAGATCCTTGGAAGTCGAGGGTTGTTGGCTTTGAGTGGTCATGAATTTTTTCTGTCCGGGGAGGGGTTCATTGCCCGCAAGAGGCGCTCATTGAATTCCTGGGCCGTGTCATGGCCCATGGCTTTGAGTTTCTGGTCGAGTGCAGCAACTTCTACAAGCCGGGCGAGGTCGCGTCCAGTCCTGACCGGTATGGTCACATGAGGAATCGCAATGCCGAGGATTTCATAGGATTCGCGGTCGAGTCCGATCCTATCAATATCCGTAACTTCCTGCCAGTCCTTTAGTGTGACGACAAGGTCGAGGTGCTTCTCGGGCCGCACGGAGCCTGCGCCAAACACGGCAGCGACATTGATGATGCCGATGCCACGCACTTCCATGTGAAACCGTGTGAGTTCCTTGCTATTGCCTATGAGGTCACGCCCTTCAAGATTTCTAAAACGGGTGATGTCATCACTGACCAGACTGTAACCCCTCTCGATCAGGCCGAGAACGCACTCGCTTTTGCCGATGCCGCTCTTGCCCCGGATCAGGACGCCGACACCCATGATGTCAACCATGCTGCCATGTTCTGAGGCAACAGGGGCGAACTCGTCCTCCATGGCGATGGTGGCAGAGTTGATGAACTTCATCGTGATCAGCGGGGTCTTGAAGACGGGAATCCGCGCTTCGGATGCAAGCTCAATCAGCCCTGACGGAAGCGTCAGATTTCTCGCCACGACGAGACACGGTATGCGCTGTTTGAAGAGGGCTCTCAGTCTTGCCGAGCGCTCCTCGATCGAGAGACTGCGGAGGTAGCTGAGTTCTGCATGGCCGGCCACCTGAACGCGCTTGGAGGCGAAATAGCGGAAGAATCCGGCCAGAGCCAGTCCGGGACGGTTGATCGTGGGCTCGGGAATCGGGCGTTCCATGCCTGAGGCATCCCCCATGAGTTCCATGCCAAGTCCGGAACCGTGGTCGGCAAAGAATTTACCAACCGTGAGAGGACCTCCTTTGGGAGTGATTGAAGAGATGGAACCAGGCATGGGTACTCCTGAACTACATGGCGAAAGATTCGCCAAGATAGAGTTTGCGGCTGATCGGATCATGCAGCAGAAAGTCTTTGTCTCCCTGGCTTTCGACGCGTCCTTCAAAGATCAGATAGGCGCGATCGGTGATGGCGAGAGTCTCACGGACATTGTGATCGGTGATGATGATGGCAAGACCCGAATCGCGCAGATCGGAGACGATCTGCTGCACATCATAGACAGCAATCGGATCCACTCCGCTGAACGGCTCATCAAGCATCAAAAGCTTCGGGTTGGTGACGAGGGAGCGGGCAATGGTAAGGCGGCGTTTTTCTCCACCCGAGAGGGTCAGTGCCTCATTGTTGGAGAGATGGGCGATGCCAAAACGCTCCAGCAACTCCTCGCAGCGATCCTTGCGCTGGGCTTTGTTGAGAGAGGTGGTTTCCAGAATGGCCATGATATTCTGCTTCACGGTCATCTTGCGGAAGATCGATTCTTCCTGTGGGAGATAGCCCATGCCGAGTCGTGCCCGTTTGTACATCGGTAGACTGGTGACATCCTTGCCGTGAAAAAAGGTGCGACCCCCATCCGGCCTGACCAAGCCGACAACCATGTAGAAGGTGGTTGTTTTGCCCGCACCGTTGGGACCGAGCAGTCCCACGATCTCACCCTTCCTCACATGAATATCGACACCGTTGACCACGGAGCGTCCGTTATAGATTTTAACCAGCTTTTCCGTTTTAAGAATCACTTCGGAATCTTCAGGTATCGAATCGGCTGATCGCTGGATTGGTGGTTCGGAGATCATGGAAAAAGGGTCTGGTAAGAGTTCAGGGGGTCACTGCATTGGTGCCCTGATCAACGATCATCGTGCGACTTGGGCCGATGGTGCGGGAGCGTCCTTTGGCATTGAGAATCATGACGGTCGATTGCTGGATGGCCACCTGATTGTTAATCCCCTGCTGGATCTGGGGCCAATCCTCCATGGTGACATCTCCTGTGACCGCATCGTAGGTGGCCTTGCCGCATTTACCAACCGACTTCACAATGTCACCCCGGTCGTTTTTCTTTTCTTGGGTGATGGTGACAGCGCCGGTGGCAATCACTTTGGAGAGGCCCTTGCGATCGGATGCAAGCACCACATGAAGTTTGTCGCAGCTCAGGTCGAACTGAGGATCATGCACGATCACATGACCGGCAAACTCGGCGGTGTTGCTGGCATTTTCAAAAGTGGCCCCGTCGTCACTTTCAATGATTGTCCGGGCATTCTTGGGGCGATCCTCCGTGCTTGGGCCGGCGAAGGGGCTGGGGGCAAATCCCCCCGCCGCACCAGGATCCGCTACCGGACCGAAACCCTGGGCTGAGATTCGCACGATCATCAGGAACAGTGCCAAGCATGGCAGGAAACGGTATAGAGGAAGGAGTGGACTTGGCTTCATGGCATGGGTGGCCGTGTTATATTGCGGAATGAAGCTCGGACATGGCCTTTAAATCTGCCCTGTCTGGCCAAAGTGTCAAATACTGCGCTCTCACCCACGATTTCAAAATCCTCCCTCCGGATTGTGGTTTCAGAGTCGGCGGTCAGGATCTTTGACTCCAGATTGAGCATGCTGTGGGGTATCTCCACCGTGATTTCCTTCTCTTCCTTTTCATTGAACTGAATCTTAAGCTTACCTAGTTCCACCTGATTTTCGTTCAACTTCTGGGCTGTTTCCGCAATGAGGCACATGGTCATCCTTCCCGAATCATCATACTGGGGAATTTTGATGCCCTTGACAGGTTCGCCGACCGGTACGGGAAGATCGATCTTCTGACTGTTGGTGGGTGCCGGTGGCGGCTCATTCGTCGGTTTCGGATTGGGTGCAGCAAGTGCCATTCCTGCCATTGCGAAGATGGCGGGGAGACAGAACCGTCCGGAGAGAATGTTGTGATCAGGAAATCGCACCGTGAATCGAGAGGAGTGAATGAAGAAGTGCCGGGAGGTTTTTATGGGGAATCTGATTGGGGCCGTCCGAGGAGGCTTTGGAGGGATTCTCATGGGTCTCGAGAAAAATGCCATCAACTCCCGCAGCCATGGCGGCTCTGGCCAGCACAGGAGCCAGATGACCGTCGCCCGTGGTGTGTCCCCCTCCGCCGCCAGGGCGCTGCACCGAGTGGGTAGCATCAAAGATGGCGGGAAATCCCTGTTCCCTGATCCAGTAAAGGGATCGCATATCGGCCACGAGATTATTGTAACCGAAGGTGGTGCCCCTTTCGGTGAAGCAAAAACTGGAGCAACCTGCGCTTCGGAGCTTATCCGCTATCGGTGCGAGATCCCATGGGGCGAGGAACTGGCCTTTTTTTACATTCACGGATCGACCGGCAGAGACCGCTGCCTTGGCGGCGGCTTCAATCAGGTCGGTCTGGCGGCAGAGAAAAGCCGGGATCTGGAGCAGATCGATGAATTCTGCGGCTATTTCCGCCTCTTCGGGAGAATGGATATCGGTGGTCACCGGAACCCCGATGGAGGCTCCGGCCTCGGCCAGCATCCTGCAGCCGTCAAGAATGCCCACGCCGCGGTAGGAGGAACCCGATGTCCGGTTTGCCTTGTCGTAGGAGGCCTTGAAGATAAATTGCGCGCCAAGATCCTCACAGATCATTTTGATCGTGCGCGCTGCACGAAGAAGGGGTTTTTCTCCCTCGATCACGCACGGGCCCAGGATAAAGAGAGGCTCATCCCCTCCCAACGACACCGAGCCGATCCGCAGTATCTTGCGTGACGCTTTTCCAGATTTGGCTGAAGGCGAGAAGGTGATTTTTTTGGCAGACATCGAAGCGGCAGTTTATGCGGGAGAGGGCAGACTGGTCACGAGGATTGTGAAGTTTGCGGGTCCCTTAGGGAAACGCTGATTAAACCCGAACTCCGAAGTTAAAAAAGCATCGTTTTGCGGGAAGAGGTTTGGTTGAAAGGGGTTGCAACACCAAAGACAACCTCAACTTCCGCACAAAACGATGCAGACAACATTTCGCCCACTTTTTGGCATTCGCCAAGTT
>CAIJRY010000054.1 GCA_903823215.1 uncultured Spartobacteria bacterium | reverse complement strand
AGGGAAATTCGCGCTATCGCAGAAATAACCAACCTACCAGCACGAGAAGAGGAAGAAGCATCGGCAGGGAGTAGCGCAGCAGATAGCCAAAGAAGCTGGGAGTCGTGATTCCGGATGAAGCAACGACACTTTTGACCATGAAATTGGGGCCATTGCCAATGTAGGTCATTGCTCCGAAAAAGACGGCCCCCAGGGAAATCGCAATCAAATGCTCAGGAGTACTGGATGCCACCTGAAGGACATCATGAGGATAATCAACAGACCCACCGCGCAATCCCATTTCCAGAGAGAGAAAGGAGAGGTAGGTCGGAGCATTGTCGAGCAAGGAGGAAAGCACACCCGTAAAATAATAGAAATGGTGCGAGCCCATGCCGCATGATTCGGCAAGCGCCGCAGCATGATGTTGGAGATAGTCCAGGGCAGGCATCATTGTTGCGAAGATGCCGATAAAGAGCCACGCGACCTCCTTGAGTGGAGCCGCACTGAATTCATTCTTCTCGTGGATCAGTTTGGGTGTGAATTTCCAGGAGATGATGGCCACGGTGCACATCACGAGTTCCCTCCATGGGGTGGGGATGAAAATCGCCCCCAGGATGGCCATTAGTGGAAGGATATTACCCACCCCCTCGACACTCCATGCTCCCGCTTCATTTGCCAATCTCGGAGAAATGTCTTTAGCCTTGCTGTAATCGCGCAGGTCTAGCGCATAGAAGATGGTAGCCAATAGCACCACTAGAACCAGCCACGGTTGCCAAAGATGCACCAGCGTCCAGAAGAAAGGAACTCCCTTCAAGAAACCGAGGAAGAGAGGAGGATCACCGATTGGGGTGAGGCAGCCGCCGACATTGGAAATCAGGAAAATAAAGAAGACGGTATGAAATCCTCCAATCCGCCATTTATTCATTCTAATCCATGGACGAATGAGCAGCATCGAAGCTCCCGTCGTGCCGATGAGATTGGCCAGAAGCGCACCAAGCACAAGGAAGCCGGTATTAACGAACGGAGTGGCCCCTTCCCTCACGCTGATATGAATCCCGCTAGCTACGATAAATAGTGAGCCCATCAGGACAATGAAGCTTACATATTCATGGAGAGCGGCCAGTGGGTGTACACGATCCCCAAGAATAAAGAGATAATAGAGCACGGTGAGCCCTCCCAGCAGGATGGCCACTTTGGGATAATGCCGTTCCCACCAATGCAATGCCAAAAATGGCATGATTGCGATCGCCAACAACTGTAAAAAAAACGGGAACAGCATCCACCATGCCGGCAGGATGTGTTCAGCAGTTGAAGCCGCGAGTATCATGAACCTGTTGTTTTTCATGGACATTGCGAAATGGGCGAGCAAATTCAACAGGCTCTGAATGTAAAACCTTTGCCGATGATTTCCCTGCGTCCCTGTTTCATCATTTTCTCGACACTGCTTCCTCTTCTCACGGGCTGTGCTTCGGTCAGCGTCAGCAATATCAATTCCAAGAGCACTCCTCCCCGGCAGCTCCCTACCAAGATTTTTGTTCAGGAGTTCACGGCTCCTACTGACAGCTTCAGAGTCGATCGCAGCAATCGGGAGCTTACCTCATTCATCAAAGATCAACGGCGCGAGCTTGCGAGCGAACTTGTGCAGCAGCTTTCCAAGTATCTCGCCCCGGCCAAGATCCTCCCGGAGGGATCGCAGCTCCCACGGGGCAACTTCTGGCTGGTCACCGGAACCTATGCCCGTGTGAATCAAGGCAGTCGCCTGTTGCGCGCGGGCATCGGCTTTGGAGCAGGGGGAACCAAGATGGAAACTCGCACTCAGGTTGCCGTGCTAGAGAATGGAAAACCTCGATTTTTCCTTTCCCTTTTAACCACTGGCGGTTCCGGGCTGTCACCGGGAGCCTGGGCTGCAATCACACCGGCGGGTGCATTCTACTGGCCGGGAGCCATCGCCAATGCCGGAGGTGGTGCTCTGGGCGGCCTCTCCATCGATCGGAAACGCACAGCTCGGGAAATCACGGCTACTCTCTCCGAGTACAGCTTCCAGCACCACCTCATCCCCGAACGCCTGGCGCGTCATCCCAAGAAACTGGGTCAGCTTCCATCACTTCAGCGACCAGATTTCATCATCCCCGATAATTCTCACTGATCAGAAAAACCCTGTTCTTTTCAACACGACGCCTCTCTGCTTGGATCTGGCGCTTCGTGTGCTTCACAACATACCGACTTTCTTTACTTTCATGACAACAACACTGCGTAAAACAAAAATCATCGCCACCCTGGGTCCCGCCAGTGAAACCCCCGAGAGACTTCGCGAGATGATTCTCGCAGGGACGAATGTCTTCCGGCTGAACATGAGCCACGCCGCACACAGCTGGGTACGCATGATCGTCCCTCGGATTCGCAGCATTGCTGCAGAACTCGACTCGCAAGTTGGCATTCTTCTGGATACTCAGGGCCCCGCCGTGCGAACCGGAGACCTTGGCACCAAACTCGATCTCAAGGTCGGGGACATCATGGAATTCACCGTGCGGGGTGCCCGTAGTGAGGAACTCTATTCCGTCAATGTGAACTACGACGGTCTCATCGATGATATCTCCGAAGGAGACACCGTGCTGGTCGATAACGGCGTCATTCATCTGAAAGTACTCTCAAAAATCAACAACCGCATCCGCTGTGAAGTACTGACACCCGGCCCCCTTGGATCGCGCCGCCACATCAATCTCCCCGGAGTGAAGGTCAATCTGCCTCCTCTCACGGAAAAGGATCTGGCTGATATCGCTGTCGGCACTGAAGTTGGCGTTGATTTTGTTGCCCTGAGTTTCTGTCGCGAACCTTCCGACATCGTTGAGTTGCGCCGGGTGCTTGCCGAACTTGGAAGCACAGCCCGCGTCATTGCAAAGATTGAGGATCAGAGCGCAGTAAAACTTATTGCCGAGATCATCAAAGAGACCGATGCCGTCATGATCGCGCGCGGCGATCTCGGGATCGAGTGCCCAATGGAAGAACTGCCCATCATCCAACGCCGCATCCTCAAGACAGCCCTACAGATCGGCAAACAGGTGATTGTGGCCACGCACATGCTCGAGTCGATGATCGAGAATCCGGTTCCCACCCGCGCGGAGGTGACCGATGTCGCCAACGCTGTCTTTGAACAGGCCGACGCCATCATGCTGAGCGGCGAGACCACCGTTGGCAAATATCCCGTGGAGTGTGTTAAGGTTCTTGACCGGATTGCCCGCCGGATCGAGCGCAGCGGCAGCGCCCACTTTGCCGAGCAGACATCATTGCTCAACCCACGGCAAAAAACCGCCCGCTCCGGAGTCATCCTTGCAAACTCCTTTTCCCACGCGCATTTGGCCGTACTCACCCGTCAGGGATTCATGGCCGACTACACAAGTCATACCCGTCCGGAACACGCCCCGATTTACGCCATCACTCCTTCAGAGACCGTAGCCCGCCACCTTGTTCTCAACTGGGGAGTGCTTCCCCTGGTCATGCCCTTTGGCAACACTCCGGATGAATCGGTCAAGAAAGCGGAGGAACTTCTTCTTTCCCGAGGTCTCCTGAAGCAGGGGGATCAGCTTATTGTCATGAGCGACATCATCGAGGGGGACGAAAAATTCGACTCTATCCAACTGAGGAAGATCTAGGGCAACGCCTTCGGCGTTGCTATCAGAGGTCGGAAATCAGAGATCAGCCAGAAACTTTTTAATCAAGCTGGCATGAACTCAGACTTCTGACCTTCGATGTCTGACCTCTTCTCTTGCCGCTACTTTGCGGTGCTGACCCAGTCGATAAACCCTTTTGGCCCTCCTGGAAGGTATCCGCTGTTCTGCTTGATGATCTTTCCTTGAGGATCGAGCAGAACAAGTGTGGGGAATCCCTCAATGTGGTATTTCTCCTGAAGAGAGTCATTTTGTTTCTTCACTTCTGGAGCGAGTGATTTCCCCTGTGGAAAGTCAACTTCCACAAGAATCAGATTCTTATCGGCAAACTCCTTGAACTGCGGTTGGTCAAAGGTCTCTTTTTTCAGCCGGATACACCATCCACACCAATCGCTGCCGGTAAAATCGAGGAGAACCTTTTTATTTTCCTTGGCCGCTGTAGCAAGGGCATCCTTGTAATTGTCTCCCCATCCATTGGCCAAAGCAGGAAGAAGCGTAAGGGTAAAGGCCACCAGAAGAAGGAGGGATGCACGGAGGGTTTTCATAGTGCTCTCTCTTTCACCCACCACGATGATAAACGCAACTAGAAAGTGTACTTCATGGACTCGCTAATGCACGCCTCCTAGCAGTTACGGATTGCAAATTTAGCCCGTGAGCCTTATCGCCAAATGGTTTAATCAAGCAATTTACCTATGAACAGCCTCACCCAGTCCATTGCCCGCATCGTGTTCGTTCTGCTCCTTCTGTGTTCAGGAGGAAATCGGCTTTATGCCGCAAGCACGATCATTGTTGATAATCAGACGGGTCGGATTCTGGAGGGTGTCCATGCCAATGACAAACTCCCGATTGCCAGCCTTACCAAGTTGGCCCTCGCCATGGTCACGCTCGATTGGGCGGAACTCAAGGGCAGCAATCTTGAGGAGACCGCGACTGTCCCGGAGTCGGCCATTTCCACCACCGGCGGCATCAATCCTCTCGGACTCCAGTCCGGGGATGTCCTCACACTCCGTGATCTGCTCTATGCCTGCCTGCTCGCCTCCGATAATGTGGCCGCCTACACGCTTGCGGATCATCTTGGCAAAGCTCTGCCCAATGCCACCGGTCTCGATTCCGTCGGCAACGCGGTGGCCAACATGAATGCTCTCGCCCGTCAACTCGGAATGCGCCACACCCTTTTCCTGAATCCTCATGGACTCGATGTCACTGATAAGACCGAGCCCTATTCCTCGGCGGCCGATCTCGCGCGACTGACCCGATACGCCTATTCCAAGCCGGGCCTTGCCTTCTATGTCGCGCAGTCGGAACGGGAGATCCATGTGCAACGTGGGGCTTCGAATCTGGGGGTACTCCTTCACAACACAAACCCCCTGCTTGGAACGGAAAACATCGACGGGGTCAAAACCGGACGCACCTCGCGTGCCGGAGATTGTATCATTCTGAGTTCGAGTCATAAGCCTGAGGTGGTCCGTCAGGGCGACACAGTTTACACAACCCCCCGCCGTATCATCGTCGTGCTTCTGGGCGGTACGAATCGCGAACAGGAAGGGCTCCAACTCGTCCAGCGTGGATGGGCACTTTACAATGACTGGGCCTCCAAAGGACGCTCGGCAAAATCCTCCAACTCACTTTAATTTCGCATGTCCAGAAAACGCATAGGCGTTCTGACCAGCGGGGGCGACTGTCCCGGACTGAATGCCGTGCTGCGCGGGATCTTCTGCTCCGCCGAAGAACAGGGCTGGGAGGTACTCGGATTTCGCGACGGTTTTGAGGGTATGCTTCCGGACGGAGGGGATGTCATACCCCTCACGCGTGAGAATACCGCCGGGATCATGCAGACCGGGGGGACGATCCTCGGCACGACCAACAAGGGACACTTCACTTCAAAGGCAGCGGGGGGCGACCGGATGGTGATCCCTGACGAGGTCATAGCCAGAGCTTCCAAGACCTGCCGCGATCTTGATCTCTCTGCTATTATCGCAATCGGCGGGGATGGTTCGATGAGTACCTCCCTACAGCTTTACCGAGCCGGGTTCCCTATGATCGGGGTTCCCAAAACTATTGACAACGACCTAGAGGCAACGGCCATGACCTTTGGTTTCGACTCCGCGGTCGCCTGCGTCACCGACGCGCTGGATCGGCTTCACACGACTGCGGCAAGTCACAAGCGACTCCTCGTGGTGCAGGTCATGGGACGGCACGCCGGATGGATCGCCCTCTGGGGGGGGATCGCCGGGGCCGCCGATATCATCCTTATTCCAGAAATTCCCTTCTCGCTCGAGAAGGTGGCTGAAGAGGTGCAACGCCGTGATGCCGAGGGATTCAAGAGCACTTTGCTTGTCGTCGCCGAGGGGGCGCGCACCCAGCATGGGCAGCAGTTTCGCAAGCAATCCGCCAGTGGTGAATGGCGACTCGGCGGTGTGGGTGAGATGATTGCTCATGAGGTGGAACACCGGACTGGCAAGGAGACGCGAACCTGTGTTCTGGGCCATCTTCAACGGGGTGGTGATCCCACCTCTCTGGATCGCATCCTTGGAATCCGCTTCGGGGTAAAGGCCGTACAGTTGGCCACGGAGGAAAAATTCGGGACGATGGTAAGCTATCAGAATCAGGATGTGATGGAGGTCCCCATCGCCGAAGCCATCCACCGTCTGAAACGCGTTGCGCCCGATTGTCAGCTTGTCGGGACAGCGAGAGCCGTCGGCATCAGCTTTGGCGATTAACCCCATACCATGTCAAAAACCGTTACTGATCTCAAAAAGGCCATCCGCTCGATACCCGATTTCCCAAAGCCAGGCATACTTTTCCGTGACATCTCACCTCTCCTGGAAGACGCCGTGCTCTTTAGTGCCACGATTGATCTACTGGCAGAAAAATGTGAGGGCGCAACTCCCTCGAAGATCATCGGCCTTGATGCACGCGGTTTTATCTTTGGAGCCGCGCTTGCCTACAAACTCGGCGTGGGATTTGTTCCTGTCAGGAAAAAGGGGAAACTTCCCTCGGCGACAATCTCCCATTCCTACGATCTGGAATACGGCTCGGCGGAATTTGAAATCCACAGTGACAGCATCCACCGGGGCGAATCGGTGATCGTGGTCGATGATCTGCTCGCCACGGGCGGGACAGCTGCCGCTGCGCTCCACCTTCTCGAACAACTTGGAGCTCATGTACTCCAGGTTCTTGTTGTCATCGAGCTGGAATTTCTCCAAGGCCGCGCCGCGTTGGCTCCCGCAACCGTCAACTCGCTGGTGAGCTATGATGGCTGAGCATTCATCAGATCGCTTCGGGCTTCTTTTCTAAGGATCGCATGATCGATGATGCATTCAAGGGCATCGGTAAGGTCGGCTACATTTTCCGGCGCCATGATCCCTCCCCCCAGCCTGGGGTTGATTTCCAAAACAATCATCGTGCCGTCAGGTTGGATTTTGTAATCGATATTACAGGGGCCTGAAAAATCCAGCGGGGTCAGGATCTCTTCGAACTGGGCCAAGTGTGACCATGAAGAAACGATCCGTGCGTCGCCACGACTCAGTCCGACCCTTATCCCTTCCGCCTCCCGTAGGTGGACATAAGTTCGGTGCCACTTGATCCTTCCTCCCACGCAAACGAGATAGGCGGTGTGTTCGTAGAGTCCGGGCACATAGGCTTGAATCAGATAAGGGGCGTCGCGCCAATAGGCATCTTGGAGTTTGGATTCGAGCACATCCCGTGAAGGGATGATCTCAACTCCACTGCTTCCGTAGAGATTCGTCCGCTTCAGGACGCAGGGATACTCTGCTGTTTCCGGATCGGGGTAAATTTTGGGATAGAAGCGTTCCAATCCATGCTCCTGCAGATAGAGGCCAAAAGTAGCCTTGCATGCCAAAACCTCCAAAGAGTGCATGGGTGGAACCAGAGCCAACCACCCATGCGGTATGTCTGCGATTTGCTTCTCCCTCATCGGGATCAAGACGGCCTTGACCCTGTGGTTGACTCTTCTACGGACGCGTGGATCCTTGAGTGAGTCCACCAAGACGACATTTTCAACCTTCCTGATGAATCGCCATACCGGGGCGTTTGGCCCCATGGCGATCAACCAATTGGAGAAATACGGATGCAAATCGTCGTAGATGATGATCCTCACTCCTTCCTGATGGAGCCACTCATTCTTGTAGGATCGGAACAGCAGACGCCAAGTATTGATCCAATGTCTAAGGTCTTCCCTTTGCAGAATCTGTGAGAGTGCACTTTTTTCTTCAAAAAACTGAACGACCCACCACGCAATCGCCACAGCAAGCACGGCTGCCGCCACGACATCCGAGGGGTGATGCGCCCCCAGCAGAATTCGTGAGAGTGCCACGGCAAGAGCGAGAATCATCGCGGGGATTCCCCAGGCCGGTGCGGCAAAGAGAATCACTCCTGCAAAACCAACCGCAGTCGCCGTATGCCCGGAGGGAAAGCTATTGAAGTCGGCCTGGCCGATCAGCCATTTCCCGTCATGGTGCGGCCCATACCAGCCCTGTTCGACGGCGGCTCGGGGACGGGTTCTTCCCGTGGTCAGTCTGGAAGCATTCACCGTCATCCCGGCAAGCGTGGAGGCGATCATCGCCATGAGAAGGATGCTCTGCCAGCGGACATTCCGCAGGCGACGGGCCAGAAATACACCCAAGACTCCCACTACCATCAGCTCTGGCCAGTCGCCATATTTACTGAATGTAGCAGCAATGGGATCATGACTCCAGTGTCCCTGATTGGCGGCGAACACCTGCCGTTGCACCCAGTCATCAGCGCTAAAAGAAAGGGTGATCAATCCACCCGCCACAACGAGCAGGATGAGAGCCACCGTCAACTTCTGAAATCGGGAAAGCGGAATGCTCTCTGGAGTAACATCAATCACCGTCGATGAGTTCGTTACAGACAGGCCTGAAGGTCAAGAAGGAAGCTTTCTTTTGTTGATCCTTGTTGATCCCTTTTGCTCGAGCCGCTACGGAACAAGGATGCCAAAATTTACATTCATTGCTTCCTGCGCCCTTCTGCTTCTTATCACAGGCTGTGCCGTCGATCAACCCATGCCCGCCACAGCCTCCTCCGGCAGCGTGGTCGTTGCTCCCCACGCCCCCTCCTCTCTCTGGCCCGCAGGCGCACCGCTTATCAAAGCTGTCTCTGCCATTCTGATCGATGCCCGCACGGGACAGACTCTCTATGAGAAGAATGCCGACGAGCCGCGCCAGGTGGCCAGCACTCAAAAGCTTGTCACCGGCCTTGTCGTGGCGGAACAGGATCCTCTGGAAGCCCCTGTGCGGATCTCCAAGGAGGACACCTCCGTTGAACCGACAAAAATCGGCCTCCGCGCGGGGGATGTCTACCCTCGGCGGCAGCTTCTTCGGGCGATGCTTGTGCATAGCGCCAATGATTGCGCCTCGGCTCTGGCTCATGCCCATTCCGGCAATTTCAGTGCCTTTGCCGACGAGATGAACGGGATTGCAACCCGCTGCGGTGCCATCAATTCTCACTTCGTGAATCCGCATGGACTTCCGGCGGCCCAACACTCCACCGCCCGGGATATGGCGAGGATCGCCTTTCGCGCCTACCGCAATTCGGATCTCCGGGATGCGATGGCCATGCGCACCTACTGCTTCCGCTATGCCAACGGCCGTCTCTGCTTTCTGGAGCCAACCAACAAGCTCCTCCTCCGTTCCCCGTTCTTTAACGGGATGAAAACCGGCTACACCGAGGCCGCCGGGAAGTGTCTCATCAGCAGTTACAGCCAGGGGGGGCACGATTTCATCCTCGTTCAGCTTGGAAGCCATGCCCGTTATATTTTTGATGATGCCCAGCGTATGATGGCGTGGGCGACAGCCCGTTGAATCAACTCTTTCAAGAAGGCTCAATCTGCCCTAAGGAACCGCTGTTTAAATCCCATGATGGCCGCTGAAGAGTATTTGGATGTTTTCCTAGGCGCGAAGTGCAGTGGCAATACCCCTGCGGTCTTGCCCCAGCGAGCAACGCCGGAAAACGGACAAATACTCACAGCCCCAAGGGGTTGCAGTGATAACAGGCCGGAGGCTGTGTTGGCTTCGCGCTTACAGCCCGCTTTGGGGATACGCGCGCGAAGCCGCCTTGCCTGCGGCCCATTCTTACCGCAACGGCCTCAATGCGATTTAACCCGAACTCCGAAGTTGAGGTAAGAGAAAGGGGTTAAGAAGGGCACAAGGGAGGGTTGAAAAGAGATTGGGATCTGAACTTCGGCGAAGTTGGGATTTTCCAGTGTAAGATGGCCTCCAGCAGAGGTTTATGTTTT
>CAIJRY010000053.1 GCA_903823215.1 uncultured Spartobacteria bacterium | reverse complement strand
CCTTTGCAGAGGCCTTCATAAAAGAAGGACGCACTGTCGTCGTATTGGCTAAAAGTAGCGATTCAAATGATTTAGATTGCGATTACATAGCATGTGATCTTGGAAACCCTACATGCCGTATCAATCTTATTGGCAAAATTATAGAAAAGCATGGCGGTATAGATGTATTGGTAAACAATGCTGGATTCCAACATCACCATGAAGCAGCAACTTATCCTCTAGAAACTTGGAATAATGATATTGAACTAATGCTTACGACCCCTTTGGACTTGTCCCAACAGGTTTACCCGTACATGAAAAAGCAAGGCTATGGCAGGATAGTTAACATGGCTTCTATTGTATCATTTCAAGGTGCTAGAAATATCATTGGATATGTTAGTGTAAAGCATGCATTGGTAGGGATGACAAAATGCCTTTCAAACGAATGGGCTAAAGAGGGCATTACTGTCAATTGTATAGCTCCCGGCATTATCAATACCGAAATGGTTAGCCACTTGCACAGTAGTCCGGAGAGATCAAAGGAAGTCACAGGGCGGATACCAATTCAAAGGTTAGGTGAGCCAGAAGATGTTGTTGGTGCGCTATTATTTCTATGCTCTGATGGGGCAAAATATATTACTGGACAAACTTTAATGGTTGATGGAGGCTGGCTTGCAAGATGAAAATAGAAAGCAAAGAATTAAGGGGGAAAGACAGGGCAAACCTGGTAGATGTCTTGCCGTTGCAACAGCCGTGGACTATTTTTATCGATCCGTCTGGCTTGTGTAATTTAAAGTGTACATTCTGTCCAACAGGAATCCCTGAATTGGCAAAAAAACGTCCCTCAGGGATAATGAATTTAGAAGTATTCAAAAAAATCGTTGATGGATGTAAGGATTTTAAAAATAAAATCAAACAGTTTAATATCTATAAGGATGGTGAACCGCTGCTAAATCCACACTTCATTGACATGGTCAAGTACCTAAAGAATGCTGACATTGCAGACCGAATATGGACCAAGACAAATGGTATCAGATTGACTCCTGATATCAATACTCAGTTAGTGGACTCCGGTCTGGACATGATTGGAATATCTGTCAAACAATTGTCTCCTGATGGATATGTGAAAGTTGCCGGAGTAAAGGTAGACTACCAAAAGTTCCTAGTTAACCTCCAAGATCTCTACTCTAAAAGAGGAGAAGTGAAAATATTCATATCAATAGCCGATACGCTATTAACCGAAGACGAGAGGGTCAAATTCTTTGCCGACTTTGAAGCTGTAAGCGACTACATTACGATCGAAGGGTTGCATAATTGGACTTTCTCATCGAATGAGAGGGACTTTAGGCTTGGAACTGATAATTCCTTAGATGGAACTCCATTGCAATGGAAGTTGGTATGTCCATTACCGATGTATACTTTAGCTTTTAATTATAATGGCACTGTTTCCGTCTGTAATGATGACTGGGAACATAAAACTGTCATTGGAGATATTACGAAGCAAACGGTTTCAGAAATATGGAATAGTCCTGAAAGGTATGAATTTGTAAAAATGCATTTGGAAGGCAGGCGGTTTGAGAATAGTGCGTGCGCCACATGCCAAGCAATGGAAACATTGCCTGATAATATCGACGAGGACAGGTTGACAATTTTAAAAAATGTCACTGATGGACGTCTTAATTAAGACACGCGATTTATCGTCAATGTGATGAAGTCAGGATTCAATAAATATTAGTTTGTATTTATTGATGGAATTATATTAATAATCTGGTTAATAAACTAATGTCTCTAGGCAAACAAAACCACGAATATTCTCAATCAAAGATCAGTTGGCCTCTGTGGGTGGGATTGATATTTCTTGTTATCATCACGGTCGGGTGGTTAATGCAGGCACCCTCTCGTGAGGAGGCCTTTGGTGATACCGGAAAGATCTGGGATATTCTCCATGCTTCCATAGGGGGATGGTCACCTAACTTTATGCTCGGTCACAGCCTGATGACGCTTCAGGTGGCAGGACTTGGATTTATTTTTTTAAATTTTTCGACAATTCTATTCGCCCCAATATTTGGCGGGCTTGTTGCTATGAAGCTTGTGGCTATCGGCTTCATTGTGGCGAGTGCATGGGCGATGTATCTCCTGCTTGGTAAGCTCAAAGCAGGGGGGGGAATTGCTTCATTAGGGGCTCTTTTCTATGTCGTTTTGCCCATGATTAATGTGAGGCTCGGAATCTACGAACATCTGGGTGTTGGGCTCTGCTTTGTTTTTGCCCCATTGATCTTCCGAGGCATCATTGCAGTGACGGAGGAGGGATCGCCAAAGGAAATCGTGGGTCTTGGTCTTTCAGCTGCTGCCCTTGCGCTTAGTTATACAAAGATAGCCATCATAATGTCTCCGTTGCTCCTACTCTGGACGCTGGAGGTGCTACGACAGAATCCCTTGCGGATCAGACATGCTTTAATTGGGTATGGGTTGAGTATTCTGGTGGCTGGATTAACCGCAGTTTTGATTCTGTTACCGGGATATCGAGAGTTTGGAATGGCTGCCGGCTTTCTCTTCGATCCGGTTGATGGCTGGAAGCATCACTACGCATTCAAGACACCTCTGCTCTGGATCGATCTCTGGGGATTCCTGACACGCGGCAGTCCCGAACTGATGGGTGATGCCCAGATGTTCCAGATCGGGCTGATTCCACTTGCCGGTCTCTCTCTGGCTCTGGGCTTGCCGTCATTGAAGGACTGGCGTGCCTCACAACTAGGGCGCTGGTTCCTGATCCTGACGGCCTGCTGGCTGGTCTCCATCTGGTTTGCCTCGGGGCCGGATGGTATTCTTCTTGGTCATCTTCATGTGCTGAAGAGCGCGCAGGGCCTGCCTGACACTTCGATTCCGATCCTCTGGCTTTCACTGATCTGGATGGGCTGGCTGATTTATCAGACGGTTTCTCAGTTGTTCGAGAAGAGGCTCATTGCATCTGCCTTTATCACTCTTCTGGTACTCGCCCTACCTATCTTTAGACTTGCCGAGTTACTCCCACTCTTCAACGATGTCCGGGCTCCAGAGTCCTACTGGAGCGTGGGAGGTTTCTGCTGTCTGGCTCCGGCCGTTGGCATCGCCTTCTGGATGCTCTTTACCGAGGTCATTCATGACGGCTGGCGTAAGCCACTTGCTATCATTGCAGGAGTGCTGATGCTGATCGAACTCTACCCGATTCATTCTGCCTATTGGACTCGGGGCATGGATCGACAGCTCTTCACGGAATATGATCAGGCTGCGGCATTTCTAAAAACAGCCCCGATCCCGGGCCGTGTTCATCCCTTGAGTGGCCGTTATTTTTATCTCACTCTTCCTATGAAAGCCGGGAGGGCCATCGACTCTGAGTCGCTGCATCGACACTTCCAACTCAAGTGGGTGCGTCATTTGGAGGCGGCAGGCAATGCCAGCGGAGAGAGTCTGAGGACATATCTGGATCTCGCCGGAGTGGCTTACATTTTGCTCGATAAGACAGATCCTTTTTCACCCAAGCAGATGCAGGATTTTTTCCGATCGATCTATCCTGTGGCCTTTGAGAATAAATACTTCGCCGTACTGGAAAACCGGAATGCGCTCTATCCGGCTTTCCTCGCGCATGATTTTGTGGCACTTCCTCCAGAGAGTTACGCGATGGCACCAGCAGCCCTTCAACTCCTCCCTCAGAATATCGTGACGGTGGAGCAGGCAGCGGTAAATTCTGCGATACCCGGATTTGCAGGGATGGCAAAGGGGGCTAACCAAATCGAGTTGCTCCAGAGTTATCAGGGGAAAATGGGCCAACCGCTAGCCCGGGTTCCGCTTGTAGGCACCCGCATGGATGATTACCAGCGGATGAGCTATCAGCTTCCTCCCACGGCTTCGGGATGGCTGATTGTTTCAGAGGCCTATCATCCGGACTGGACGGTCTCCATCGATGGCCAGCCTGCCGAGGTGCATCGTGCAGAGGCGGCACTTCTCTCGACCTATGTGCCTCCCGGTTCCCATGAGGTGGTCTTTCAGTTCAAAGCTCCCCCTTGGTATGCCGTGTGCCTTGCCCTCGGTACACTGAGCTGGATCATTGCCCTGACCGCCTTAATCTTCCTTCCCTCAAAATGGGCACCTGCAACTTGGAAAGCCTGGTGGATTGGGAATAAGAGTTGAGGATTTCCAAATCATGCGATTTGTCGGCTGTAGAATCCGCTTCAGGTTCCATGGTGAATACTTTATGTTGACTGTATGCCTCTCCGAGAGCTAAAGAACCCAAGCCAAATTGAAGAATGGCTGATT
>CAIJRY010000052.1 GCA_903823215.1 uncultured Spartobacteria bacterium | reverse complement strand
TGCCGCAAGCTCTTCGCCGATGGCACGCAGCTTCTTGATGATTTCTTCTCCGCTATGTCTCTTTCGTTTCATATGAGGTTAACGGCATCTCCGCGCCGTAAACTCTCATAACTCCTGGATCAACTTTCGGGGAGCACTCCAGCGGCATAGTGCCGTTTGGCAGTGTCGCATCGCTCGGGCTGTAGCGCATTGACTACAGCCGCTTCACTTGCTCCTTGCCATCCAACCACATGGCGCTCGCAAATCGATGGCCACACTATTACTTAAAACGCTCTAACATGTTTCTGAAAAATAAAGAGTTATCACGAACTTCAGAAAAATTTATTGTATCGAGGTCCGTGTCCGATTATGCACAAGAAGTATCGCTCCAAATTCAAATGAGTCACATCTGTTTTGAATCTCAAGTTGCTCATCTTGAGAAATCAAAAAATCAAGGACCCCCTCTGGAGTGCTCCCCGAAAGTTGATCCAGGAGTTATGAGAGTTTACGGCGCGGAGACGCCGTTAACCTCATATGAAACGAAAGAGACATAGCGGAGAAGAAATCATCAAGAAGCTGCGTGCCATCGGCGAAGAGCTTGCGGCAGGCAAAAGGGTCGAGGAAGCAGTCCGAGGCCAATCGATCAGCCTGGCGACCTACCAGAGATGGAAGAGCGAATACGGGGGGATGAAGACCGATGCCCTCAAGAGGCTCAAGGAGCTGGAAAAGGAGAATGGTCGGCTCAAGCGGATAGTGGCCGAGTTGACCATCGACAAGATCATCTTGAAGGAGGTGGCCGAGGGAAAATGGTAGGCCCGGGCCGCAAGAAGGAGGCGGTTGCCCATGTGTGCAGGCGCCTATCCTTCAGCGAGCGCCGGGCCTGCAAAAGCCTTGGACAACCACGGAGCAGCCAACGCTACCAGGCGCGACGGATGGAACGGGATGCCTCCTTGGTGAGCTCGATGCATCGGATTGCCACACGGGAAACCCGTGCGGGATACCGGAGTGTCTTCCGCTATCTGCGGAGAGAGGGATGGATCGTGAACGAGAAGCGTGTTCATAGGCTCTGGAAGAAGGAAGGGCTGAAGGTGCCTCCACGCACCCGCAAGCGCAGAAGGCTTGGGGAGAGTGCCAATGGGGCGCAGAGGAAGAGAGCCGAGAGGATCAATCATGTCTGGAGCTACGACTTCGTCTTCGATCAGACCGAGAGAGGGAGTCGCCTCAAGTGGCTCCCCGTTCTGGATGAATACACCCGCGAGTGCCTCTCCTTGGAGGTGGATCGCTCGATCACGGCAAGGGATGTCTTGGAAACATTGGAGAAGCTGGTGGAGGAGCGAGGGGTACCGGAGTTCATCCGTAGTGACAACGGCCCCGAGTTCATCGCCGATGCAGTGAAAGAGTGGATCGCAGCAAATGGTATGAAGACGCTCTACATCGAACCGGGTGCTCCATGGCAGAACCCCTATAGCGAAAGCTTCAACGCACGCTTCCGGGACGAGTTCCTCAATGTGGAACTTTTTTCCAGTCTTCTGGAGGCAAAAGTCCTTGGCAGGGAGCACCAGGAAAAATACAACCATCTAAGACCGCACTCCTCACTGGGTATACTCAGCCCGGCGGAGTTCGGCGCACGCTGCCTTGCTGCGCTTCGGCCTCAGCTACGCAAGACAGCGTTCAAACCCCAACAATACAACCAAGTCTCTCATAGCACATGGTACGAAAAACGGGGGCACTTCACTGGCGCGTTCTGGATCTGCTCTGTGATCCATCATGGATCACAGAGCAGTTAAAAAATGAATAGGACGCTTGTGAAATTGGAAGAAAGGGTATTCTTTGAATAAAGAATGGAATCTTTTAGCCCGACATCTTCTTCTAAAACAAGCTCATGGAAGGCGTTGATTATCCTGGCTGCTACGGGTTTGTTTGTTGCCAGCTCGCAGGCTTCGATTATTTATCTGACAACTAACACGACAGGACAGAGCATTGATTTCAGCTATGATTCCATAAACTCCACGATTCAGATTGGTAGTCCCCCACTGACTTATGGGTCTCTCTATACCCAGTGGTTTGGATTCGCCATAAATTATTTGGGCCAGGGAGATTCGTCTCTGCCAGGGTATAGCGCGACGGATCAGCTATCGTTTGAAACGGTTATCAATGAAAGTTCCTCATGGAATGCTCAGTCCTCTTTCGGGAGCCTTAATGATGCGTATTTTG
>CAIJRY010000051.1 GCA_903823215.1 uncultured Spartobacteria bacterium | reverse complement strand
CGGGTGAATGTCATCGGCGTGGTGACACCTTCGCCTGTCGGCGTGGCAATACTGAAGCTTAGGAAGCCCTCGCCACCCAGACCGAGGCCTGTCATGCAGGGGCCGTTCTTGATGAAGAGCGTCGTGTCGATCTCCTTGGCCATTTTGGTGAGGTTGCTGATGTTCTGGCTGTGCATGATCCCAGTGTGTCTGTATCCGTGCTCTGCCTTGATCGCCTCTGTAATGGCGGTATCGACATCAGGAACGCGCACAACCGGAATGAAGGGCATCATCTGCTCCTCATCCACAAAGATATGATCCGCTTTGGTCTCTCCGAAGAGGAGCTGGGTCGAGGCAGGAATTTCAAGACCGATGGTCTTAGCCAGAACGGAAGCATCGCGGCCGACAAGATCGCGGTTGACAACGGGATGAGGGCATCCAGCTCCTTCTCCTTTTGGAAAAACAAACGCCTTGGCGGCAAGTGCCTCGATTTGCGAGGCATCAAGTTGGACTGCCCCGGCCTTTTTCAACTCCGAGATGAGCTTGTCAGCCACGGACTCGACAACAAAAACCTCCTTCTCCCCGATACAGAGAAGATTATTATCATAGCTCGCACCCTGAATGATGGAAGCCGCTGCCCGCTTGAGATCGGCAGTTTCATCCACTACGACCGGTGGATTTCCAGGACCCGCGCAGACGGCACGCTTACCGGTTTTCATCGCGATGTTTACGATCGCGGGTCCACCGGTGATGCAGAGCAGTCTCACCTTTGGGTGTTTGAACATGACATCGATTGTCTCGAGGGTCGGCTTGACGACACAGGCAAGCAAATCGGGAATACCTATCTCCTTGAAGATCGCCTGATTGTAGGCCTTCACAGCCATGGCAGCGCACTGGGCAGCTCCAGGATGCGCGTTAAAGACGACCGAATTTCCAGCTGCGATCATGTTGATCGCATTGCCTGTAAGTGTCGGCACGCTGTGGGTCGAAGGAGTGATGGCTCCTATGACACCCCATGGGGCAAAATCGATGATTGTCAGGCCAAAGTCCCCGCTGAACGCCATGCGCTCGAGCATTTCCACTCCGGGAACCAAATCACCGCAGATCTTGAGTTTTTCAATTTTGTGATCCAGTCGGCCAATTTTTGTCTCTTTGAATTCAATGGTGCCCCACTCCTCGGCATTGGCCACACACATTTTGCGAATTACGGCGATCGCCTGTTTGCGAGCGGAAACACCCAGGGTACGGAGTTTCTGATAGGAGCGGTCTGCTGCCTCGATGGCATCCTCCATCTTTTCATACACACCGAAAGAGGTTCCGCTTTGTTTTGGCAGTGCGGATTGATGGTTCTGAAGACGGTTGAGCACTTCACTCACCACCTGCCCAATTATTTTTTCGTCGATAGTTGCCATAGTTTACTGAGGGAAAATCGTCATTGTTTGGGTCACTTAGCCCGGTAGACGCTTGATTTAGCTACTTCAACCTGATCCACGATGCCAATAACGACGGCATCCACGGGGGAATTCTTGTCCTCGGCTGCGAGCCGGGCGGAACTTCCCTGCACGACAAGAACAATTTCACCCTCCCCAGCCCCGAGGGAATCCACCGCGACCAGGGTGGTGGTACCCGGTTTTAATTCGGTGGCCTTCGCTGAGTCGATCAGCAGGGGACGGACAACCAAAAATTTGGTGCCGGTCATCTTGCTGTTCTTTTTGGTGGCTACGATGTTGCCTTCTACTCGTGCGAGGATCATGGATGGAGGGGTTGCCTTCTGGAAGTCGGAGACAATGGAAGGGGAGTGATCAGACACTCTCCCGATCCAAGATCATCCGAATCGGGAAAGGGTCTTATTTTGATTTTGGAAGAACCACGCCGAGATCACCGTGCGGACGGGCAATGATGCTCGTGCTGATGACTTCGCCAAGACTCTGGGCGGCGACTTTGCCGGCTTCCGTGGCTGCCTTGACGGAGGCTACATCGCCGGTGACGCAGACCGTGACCATGGCGTTACCGACCTGGGTCATGGGGCCGACGAGTGTGACATTGGCAGATTTGAGCATCGCGTCGGTCGCCTCGACGAGAGCGATCAGTCCGCGTGTTTCGATCATTCCTAGTGCTTGTTGTGACATGTGTGTTGGTGGGTTGAGGTTGATTGTTTGTGAGTTGTGTTTATTTACCTTCGGAAATTTTTGCCCAGGCGTTGCGGGCGATGATGAGTTCCTCATTCGTGGGGATCACCCAGACTGCGATCTTCGAGGAGGAGGTCGAGATAATGGTCTCACTGGCACGGGTGCCTGCATTGAGTTCCTGATCGAGTTCCAATCCGCAGAAACCGAGATTGTCGCAAATTCTTGCGCGGAGTTCCGGACTGTTCTCGGCGATTCCCGCGGTAAAGACCACGGCATCTGCGCCGTTCATCTCCACAAGGAACTGTCCGATGAATTTGCGCACTGAACCGGTAAAGACATTCAAGGCGATGCGGGCATCCTCATTCCCCGATCCTGCTGCGGCGACGATGTCCCGTATGTCTCCCGTCGGCAGTCCTGACATTCCCTTCAATCCAGATTGGGAGCAGAGTGCCTTCTCCACGACATCAAGGCCGAGTCCGAGATCCCTCGCCAGATAGATCAGGGCGAAGCAATCAAAATCCCCGACACGGTTATTCTGAGGTAGACCGCTCTGCGGAGTCATACCCCAGCTGGAGTTGATCGCCTTGCTGTTGACAACGGCTGCTATCGAAGAACTTCCGCCAAGGTGACAGGAAATGATTCGGAGATCCTTTCTCCCCATGAGTTCCGCACAGCGCTGGGTCACAAAACGATGACTGGCTCCATGAAATCCGTAACGACGGATCCCATATTTGGACTCCCATTCCAACGGGATGGGGTAACGACGGTTCTCCATCGGCACATCGTCGTAAAACGCGGTCTCAAAAGTACCGATACACGGGATGTCGGGATAGAGTTTGTTGAAAAGACGAACGCCGGCGATGTACGGCGGATTGTGGGCGGGCAGAAGGGTATTGAACGCTTCCATGGCCTTGAGCACGCTCTCGTCCATGAACTGTGTACCGCTGACATTACGGGCACCGACCGGCTTGAACCCTACTGCTGCAAGATTGTCGAATCCGCCAAGGGATTTTTCCACAAAGGATATCGCCGTGGCATAGTCGGGAAATGAACCGGTTCCCTTCTGTTTAGGTTCGTCGCCGATCCTCAGTTCAAACGGGGCCTCGTTGCTACCGATCCGCTCAATCCCGCCGCTGGCGAGTTGGCGTTCGGAGGGCATCTCGATCAAGCGAAACTTGAACGAGGTGCTGCCGATATTGGCAACGAGAATTTGGCTGGGTTTCATGATCGGCTCAAAACCTCCCCCGACATTCACAATCTGAATCAACGCCAAATGGACCGGAACAGTTCATCGGCTGAGAGCAGTTGATGTCGGGGGCTGGTTTCAGCTGGCAATAGATTACTTTGCTGGCACGACAGTCTTCCCAGTGAGGAATTTGCCAAGACCAACCAGATCATCATGGGGACGAGGAATCACATGGACGGCGACGACCTCGCCGATCGAACTTGCAGCAGTCGCTGCAGCCTCGACGGCAGCCTTGACCGCGGCAACTTCTCCACGGACAAAAACCGCCACATTTCCGGAGCCTACCTTTTCCCATCCGATCAATTCCACATTGGCAGCCTTTAACATTGCGTCAGTTGCTTCAAACTGCGCGGTGAGACCTTTGGTCTCAATCATTCCGAGTGCTTGTCCAGCCATATTATTAATTTCCTTGGTTGATGGTTAAGCTGTAAAAAATTTGACCAGTTCCGCGGCCGGACGGGCAATGACATGGGAGGCAACAAGATTACCTACCCTGGAGGCGGCTTCGCGACCGGCTTCGACAGCGGCCTTGATGCTGCCCACATCCCCCTGAACAATGGTTGTGATCAATGCTCCTCCGATAGGGATGGATTTGATAAGTTTGACATTCGCAGCCTTGACCATGGCATCACTGGCTTCCACCAGGCCGACATAGCCGCGAGTTTCGATTAGTCCGATTGCTTCGCTCATTGTGTTTTTATTTGGGGTTGGGTTGATTTGGTTGAAAAGTGACGATTCATGTTAACCAAGACGGCATTCTATCCGACGTTTTCCTTAAAAAGCTCGACCTTGGTTGCCCTTTCAAGATCGCAGGCGTTTGCTTCATCCGTATCCATGTGAACTTCCAGCTTGAAACTGGGGTCAACACGAACCAGAAGATCATCAAAACGGGTGGTGCAACCGGAAGATGTTACCTTCAGCGTGATCTTGTCGAGATGCTTCACCTTGTAAAAATCCGCATCCGAAGGGGACATGTGAACATGTCGCGCGGCACGAATGATGCCGTTCTTCATTTCAAGCATTCCTTTAGGACCCATCACATAGCCGCCGGGCGTGCCCTCGATATCGCCGGACATTCTGACTGGAATATCGATTCCGAGCTGAATCGCGTCGGTGATCGAGAGTTCGATTTGTGTGAGGTTGCGACACGGGCCGAGAATGCGAAGATTCGGAATGATCCGCTTGCGGGGACCAACGAGCGTGACGGTCTGTTGTGAGGCAAACTGCCCTTCCTGATAAAGCCACTTGTGGACGGTCAATTCAGCTCCCTTGCCAAAAAGGGTCTCCAGATTCTCCGGGGAGATATGCATGTGCCGGGCGGAGCTGTTAACCTCCAAAGTCGGAGCATGCGAGGTTGACTGGCTGCTACCTATCCGACTTAGCAGGGCATCACGAACAAGGGATTCGACTACCGAACGGCTGGGGGAGAGTTCCATATTTTTATGAACGACATCGATCATATAAATCATTTCTACCAAGTCAATAGTTTTTTCTCATAATCATTTTTCGAGCAATACAGGAAGGGAAGATGGAGCGAACTGCCGTTGCTCAAAGAGGGAGTGTTGACCATTCCCCTTCGCTTAACTAGAGATAGTACTTTCGTTTATTACCCTCCCATTCCTAATCAATGTTTTTCTCCTCTTCAAACCGGCTTTCCTTAACTCTCCCGCTGATCATAGCACTTTTTCTTCCTGCCGTCGCCTTAGCCGATTCTACGAGTCAGCCCGCACAGGTATCGATCATCAAGTCCACGAATATTCCATCGCCCCCATCTGCAGATCGCATGGGGAGTTCAGGGGGGATGCTCAGCGACCATTTGCTTTTACTCGGAGGAAGTCATGACGGAGGCGTCATCATCAACGAGTCCCTGATTCTTCCTCCAAATGGCACGGAGTGGAAACATCTCCCACTTCAGGAAGGGCGGGCTTGGGCCGCATCGGCCGTTCATCAGAATACCCTCATCCTTGCAGGAGGTCTGCTTGCCAATGGACCGACATCCAAAGTGACACGGGTCTCTCTGGATGGTCAAAAGCTCGTATTCACCGAGCTTCCTCCACTTCCCAAGCCTCTTGCAGGTGCAGGAGCAGCCATCGCCGGAGAGAAACTCTATGTGGTCGGCGGCATCACTTCCGCCAACGACCAGCAAGCCTCCAGTGAAATGCTCTCCCTTGATCTCGCTCATCCCGATCAGGGATGGAAGCAACTGGCTCCCCTGCCCGCAGGCGGGAAAGTGCTTCCGATGGTTACCGGTCAGTATGACATGATCGAGGTGATCGGTGGGCGTGAAACCACCAATGGAACGAACTTCATTCCCTCCAAGGAGGTCTGGATCTACCGCTACAAACCCTCGGAGGGAACCACCAGCACGGGATGGTCGCGGAGTGCCGATCTGCCCACCGCACTTGCCGGTGCAACCGCAATTCCCTCGGGACAGGCTCATATCCTCGTTGTCGGAGGTGACAGCTTTCCCGTCAAAGGCACTCCGTTTGCTTTCTCAGAAGCTCCGAATTCCCCCACCCTGCTCTTTCACATCGTGACCGACGCATGGATTCCGGCGGGCCAACCTCTCTCTCTTCACGGTTCAGCCTATGGACGCGATACTGCGGGGAATCTTATTATCTTCGGTGGTCAGGGTCTTCACGACCCGTTGCAAGTATCGATCCCACGCACAGCACGCAATCTCAATTGGGTCGATTATCTGATGATCGTGATCTACTTTTCATTCATCGGTTACATCGGCTATTATTTCCGCAAGCAGAAGTCGGCGGAAGAATTTTCCCTTGGTAACCGCGAAACAGTCTGGTGGGCGGCTGGTATCAGTATGTTTGCCACAGCTGCCAGTGCTATCAGCTTCATGGCGGTTCCTGCCCTGGCCTTCGCCTCCAATCTTGTCTGGCTTTTCCCTCTTGTTGTCTTCGTCCCTGTCTATTTTTTCAATACCAGGATCACCTATCCCATTCTTCGCCGCCTGGAGATCACTTCCACCTTCGAGTATCTTGAGCGGCGCTTCAATACCGAGTTGCGCCTGATTGCCAGCTTCATCCAGATCCTGTTTCAGACATTTGGACGAGACTTGGAACCTTATCAAGTCCCTTGCCCCCAACATTGTGATAAACAATAGACTCTGCAACCTGGCTGATTACAACCAGCAACCTCTCACCTATCGGGGTGATTTCGGGACTCCCGAGGGAAAGATCGGGGGGTTTGATACCAACACCGCATGGGAATCGTGCATCACCCTTCAAAAGAACGGCTGGTCCTATCATCGGAACGAGCCGGTCCTTTCCCTTAAGGAATGTCTGCGCACACTCGTCCTTACGGCAACTGGTGACGGAAATCTCCTGCTTGATGTGGGTCCCAATGAACTGGGAGAAATTCCCACTAATCAGGCAGAACGCTTCCTGCAAATCGGCGAGTGGTTGAAAAAATACGGCGTCACGATCTACGGAACCCGGGGCGGTCCTGTCAAATGTGATGCAAGTTGGGGTGGCACGACCCATAAAGGTAACAAGATCTTCGTTCATGCGCTTGGTTGGCCACCCAGCGGCATACTACATCTCCATGACCTCAAAGGAAAGGTAACTGCAAGCCGCGTTGTCACTGATGAATCCGCTCTGGTCAAAGTCACCCCAACGGGTGACGGTATTGACCTGACTCTCGATCCCAAGTCGACCGTCAACCAGGTCGACACCATCGTCGAACTCACGATGAAATCACCGGTTGAAAAGTGATCAGACTCCTCTCGGGCGCTGGAATCCTTACTCTAAAGCTCTTCCGGGGTATTGAGCAATTGGGAGACTCTTTGCAGAAGGCGTCCGGCAGCTCCCCCGTCCAATACCCTATGATCAAAGCTGAGTGTGAACTGGGCTTCTGTTACCGGGACAAATTCCTTCTTTGAGACATCCCAGAACGGCGTGATTTTCCCCGCTCCCATGCCGAGCAGCAGGGTTTGCTCAGGCAGAGGGATCGGTGTTGCCATTGTCAGCCCGAAAACCCCGTAATTTGTAATCGTGGCAATGGATCCTCCGGTATCGGATCCTGGAAGACGACGCGCGCGAGCCAATTCCACCAGACGGTTATATCTCTCCACGAGATCAACCAAGGGGAATTGATCCGCATGACGAATGACCGGCACGAGCACTCCATCCTCCGCCTCCACAGCGAATCCGATATCCACGGAGCGTGGGTGAATCACCCTGTCTCCAATCAACCGGCCTGCCGTGGCAGGCATTTCGGAGAGTGCGATCGAGAGGGCTCTCAGGGCATAGAGGGCAGGTCCCGCCTTGACTGTCTGCTTTTTT
Source organism: uncultured Spartobacteria bacterium (assembly GCA_903823215.1). Taxonomy (GTDB): domain Bacteria; phylum Verrucomicrobiota; class Verrucomicrobiia; order Chthoniobacterales; family UBA6821; genus UBA6821. Next base: position 6,952 of record CAIJRY010000051.1, on the reverse strand, counting down.
CTGTGCGCCAGAAGGGTATCGAGTTGCACCGGCAGTACCACGGTGGCAAGAGGCCGCGTCCAGCTTCGGCGCATTGCATCGGCCACGGCCACGCGCATGGACGAGGCTGGGGAAATAGTATTGCGCTCCAGATCCTGTAAAAATCTTTCCAGATCGTCGATCGTGACACGCCCTCCGGCACCACTGCCGGCCACGCCGGCCAGATCGGCTGCATGAAGTCCAAGCTCCGCCATCCGGGCCTTCATTCGCGGTGAGAGGAAGCTGGCACCACCTGCATGGGCAGGAACGGGAAGTCCGCTAACTGTGGGTTTGACAAGTTTTTTTCCGGAGGTGGAGACCTCGCTTCCCGAGGACTGTTTCTTCTTGGGTTTTTCAACCGGCGGCTGAGGGAGATCATTGAGTCCGAGACGATCGGCATCCTCTTCACTGATTTCCAGATAACCAAGAGTGGCACCCACCGCATAGCTCTCGCCGATGGTGGCGGTCAGCTCTTTCAATACTCCCCCGCAGGGAGCGGTGACCCCCATCACCGCCTTGTTGGTTTCAACCTCCAGAAGATCCGCATCAGCCTCAACGCGGTCTCCCACGGAATAGGCAGCACTCACGATCGTGGCCTCGGCAATTGATTCTCCGAGCTGAGGCATGATGATGGGCAGTAAAGGCATGGCGCTTGAGGATGTGGGTGAAGGGAACATGGTTATAGCTCCAACAGTTGCCGGAGGGAATTAACAACGGACGAGGCGGTTGGACGGTGAGTTCCCCAGAGAGCCGGATGATAAGGCACTGGGGTCTCCCTTGCATTAAGCCGCTGAGGAGGGGCGTCGAGGAGTCCGAATCCTTCCGCCGCCACACGGGCGATGACCTCGGCGGCCACTCCTCCCCATGGCCACGCCTCACTGACAACCAGCAGGCGTCCGGTACGGGCGACAGAAGCCAGGATAGTATCCGTGTCGATCGGCTTCACCGTGCGAAGATCCACAACCTCAATATCGTATCCGTCACCGGATAGCTCTTCAGCGGCGGCAAGAGCTTCATGAAGCATCGCGCTATACGCGACGACCGTTGCATCCCTCCCGGGCCGAGTGATTCGTGCCTTGCCAAACGGGAGCGCCTCCTCGGGGAGTTTATCGGCCTTGAGATGGTAATAGAGAAATTTGTGTTCGCAGAAAACAACGGGATCATCCAGCGCGATGGCCTCCAGAAGCATCGTGTAGGCATCCTCCACGGTAGCGGGAGTCATGACCACAATGCCGGGATAGTGCGCATAAAGAGCCTCCATGCTCTGGCTGTGAAAAGGGCCGCCACCGGGCGTGCCGCCACTTGGCAGACGCACCACGATCGGACAGCTGATTCCCGTGCGATAGTGAAGTGTTGCTGCCTGATTCACGATCTGGTTGAAGCCACAGGTCGAGAAATCGGCGAACTGCATTTCCACGATCGGGCGCATCCCCTCAATCGCGGCACCGATGGCCAGTCCCACCATGGCATCCTCACTGATGGGGGAATCGAGAACACGCCCTGGGAATTCCGCGGCAAGATTCTTGGTCGCCTTGAATGCTCCACCAAATGCCCCGACATCCTGTCCGTAGATAAAGACCCGAGGATCCTCGGCAAGGGCGCGTTGCTGGGCCAGTCGGATGGCCTCCAGATAGGTGATGCTCATTGCTCATCCTCCCCGGAAAGATTTTTTCCGACGACTGAAAATGCGGTCCACTCCTCCTCCGCAGGATCGGGAGCCGGTTCCCTGAGCACTTTGGTGGCGGTCTCCTCAACCTCTTTCTCGACCGTGGCCTGCCATTCGGAAATTTCGGCATCAGAAATCCATTCCCTTTTCAAAAGTGCCTCCTTGGCAAGAGTAAGGCAATCGCGGCCGAGGGGTGATTCCTTCATGGAAGCCGGTATGTAGGAGGCATCATCATGCTCTCCGTGCCCCACCAGGCGAAGAAGGTCGGCAACGACAAGTTGCGGTCCCCCGCCGGAACGCGCAGCAGCAACGGCTGCACCGATCACTTCAAGACAATCGATCAGATCGTTACCGATGGCCCTTCGACCGGTAATGCCATACCCTTGGGCCCGGATGAGCATGTCGGAACATGCAAACTGGCGATCATTGGGAGTGGAGTAGGAGAACTGATTGTTGGCCACCACGACAACAATCGGAAGTTTTTCCACAGCCGCCATATTCATCCCTTCGTGGAAGCTTCCTGTGGATGTCCCTCCCTCGCCGATACAAGTAGCTCCCACGATACCTGTCTCCCCGCGAAATCGCTTGGCGATCAGACTTCCGCACACGGTCGATACCATGGCTCCCAAATGACTGATCATGGCGTGGTATCCTTCCGAGGGGCGACCCCTGTGGATGTTGCCGTCCCTTCCTCTCATTGGGCCTAGAGACGATCCTAAATAAGTGCGTAAAGTGTCCAGAATAGTATCCCCAAAGGCGAGCCTTCCCGCCTGATCACGAATCAGCGGGGCATAGATATCACCACGGCGCAAATGCACTCCAAGGGCAACGCTGAGAGCCTCCTGACCTCGTCCCAGAAAAACACCTCCGACGATCTTTCCTGAGCGATAGAGAGCAGCGAGTTTCTCCTCCAGGATTCTCGCCTCAAGCATCGTGCGAAAGGCGCGCCTGGCGATCTCTCTGGTTCCACGTCCCGTCCCGCTTCGATCGTAGGTCATACTTTGTTCAGGACTGGCACCCTTGGTCATTGCAGGAGAATATAGGGGGGAAGGAGATAAAGTGACAACTCAGTAGTGTTGTCGCATGGGCAGAATGCACCTGACTCTAATGCGGCAGGGATTTGCAAAGAAAAAAGAGGAATACGGCGAGGATCACACAGAGCAGAAGAAACTGCAATTTGGCGGAGCGTTCCTCGGGACGGGTCATACGCCGATGCGAAATAGACTTTCTGCCGGATGCATACCGTTTGTCACGAGGCTGGCTGAAGACATCATCCTGGGTGGCAGTCATCACCGCTCTCATCCGCATCAACTCCTTCTGCTTGCGTTCCCTCTCCTCGATCTGTCTAGGAAGATCAGCCACCTTTCTCTGCATCTCCTCCTGCTCCTTCCTGATCTCCAATTCCCGCTGGCGAATCTCCTCGAGCTCACGACTCAGCCTAGTGTGATCGAGATCCAGAGGCAGAGGGGTCGGAGATTTTCTCGCAGGACGGGGGCCTCGACGACCGGAGAAAGATGAGGATGCCATGAAGGGGTGAGATGATGTGGGATCTTACCGTGGAGCAGCAGTGAGAAGATGCCAGATCCAGACAAACAGTGAGATTGTTCCAAGACTCAGGAGCGGCAGTGTAAAGGCGAGACCGTTGCGAAGCCAATAGACAAAACCCTGATCTCCCGAATCGGAAAACAGGGTTCCCTCATCACCTGAAAAACCTGATTCAATATCGGCGGCTGGAGCAATTTTTGCATGGGATCGAGCATAGGCCGAACGCGCTTCATCAACAGTGCCGAGCGCGCGGGTAAGTTCCTTGGGCAGATCGCGTCCGTGCCATGATTTGGGATCGATCTCCTCAAGATTGCGAAGATGTTCCGCAAAGGAATCCTGTATCGTATTCAGCTGTTCGAGACGGCGCTGTGCCTCCTCGGTCTCCCGCTGAACGAGGATAATGGCCCGCGCAAGCTTATCGGCCATTTCATTGCGTCCGTGCTCGAGTTCTTCCTGCCTGCGCGTCAACTCTTCGAGTCGCACTTTTTCCTTCTCAATTTGATTCTGCCTCTCGCGAAGCTGCATGAGCTCGGATTGAGCGCGTTTTACCTGATTTTGAAGTTCTTCGGCGGATGGATTCTGATCGAGATCCAGAAGCTCATCGCCATTGTTGTGAAAGTCTGACATGACCACTACCTGTAGCGTAGTTATACCGTTTTGACCCGAAAAATCTTCTATTAGAGGGATGTTTTTTTAATACTTCCCTAACTGACAACCCTGATGACTTCCTCCTCCCCCATTCGGGCGACTAGGGGAAAACGATCCTGCTGGGCGCAGAAGGCGATGTCATCCTGAAGCTGCGGATGCGCTGACAATCTTTTCCCATTACTGGACTTGGAAAAGGCTGCCACAAGATCCATCTCCTCATGCAGGAAAAGGCGTTGCGCCATCAATGCGGCATCGGAGAGTATTTCAAAATCCCATTGTTTGCAGAGCTGATTCACCAGAGCTCCAGCACCAAGTACATCCTCATAAGCCGTCTGTTCGTCCGTACCGCTGCACACCAAAAGAATCTCTTCAGGATGCGTTATGATGAGGTATTGCGAAGTCGCGGATAGATTCAGAAAAGAGGCTATCAGGATTTCCTTTGCCCCAATACAGGCACGGAGAGCACGGGTGCCATTGGTGGTGGTGATCACGACAGACTTGCCCTGCAGATCCCCGGATAAAAACTCAGCGGGTGAATTGCCAAGATCGAAACGGGGGCCACCCGTAAGTTCTGAATCGATACGGAGACCACCCCTCTCACCTGCAAGCAGTGAACCGGGATGTGCGGCGTGCAGATCCAACGCCTCCCTGATCGTCCGAGCCGGTAGAAATTCCCGAATACCGCTTCCCAGCCCTGTGATCAGGCTACTCGTCGCGCGAAGAACATCAAAGACCACACAGACCTTTCCGATCAGATCGCATCCCTTGAGCTTCTCGAACTCGGTGGGTGTCAACAGAACATCCAGTCTCTTCATCTCGATTTTGTGTCTAGTCCGACCTTCATGACAGTCAGCATCATGACTAGCTCATGGTCACAAAGCAAAGTTACGGTTGGACAATAAAATTTTAATCCCTAACCCCTCTCCATTTCTCCACTTTAATATTGTCACAAATAGCTGGCCAAGGTGTGAGGTCACGTCATTCCCTAGAACTTCAGTCCTGCTGACCAGAAGATATTCTGGCTGACGAGGTTGGCGCTACCAGCGGGGGCATTGTAGAAGAAGGCCGTGTTCCATTTCTTGGCGAACTCTACCGTAAAGCCGACTCCCGTGTAGAGGGTATCCCTGATCGGTGCACTGCTCCAGTTGGAGAAGTTCGGTGAGCTGCCTCCCAGAGTGCCGCTGATGGCGTAGGGGTTCTGCATGAACTCATGCTAAATCCCCCTCCTTGCGCTACGCGCAGTCCCCAGAGTCTCTGGACGAGTTCGCTGTACTGGGCATTTGCCAGGTTGAAGGCGATCACGCTCATACTTTGGTAGAAGCTTGGCATGATGGCGTTGAAGGCTTGGTTGTATTGGCCCACAGTGAGGCTGTCCAAGGCTGTGGAGACGACGAGTTGATCGCCACTTGTTGCAGGGATAAAGCTGTTGAGCGCCGTGGCCAAATTTGCCCCTTTATCCTAAGCCCTGCATCATCAGAAACCCACGCGGGGTGGTGACAAGCATTCCATAAACCTCCGTATCAAGAAGAATCCCGAAGTCTTTTTGATCGAGAGTCAGGAGGACATCACTCTTGGCTGCCAGCGCGGAGATAAGAACCGGTTTGTCCTTTGAGGCGGCAAGCAGAAGGGGCCTCTTGCTGGTGAGTGCATTCGGAAACAATAAAAGTTCTGACTGCATGGACTTCCAATGTGTTTCAGCCTCGAGGCCGAATTTGACCACATTTCGGTTTGTCTCATCGCGGCAATAGAAAGCCGTGACCAATTCCCAATCCCAGTCCCCGGCAAATGTCAGAATAAGTCGGGAAAGGGATCGCTCCGATCCTGCGGCAGAAAGCAGAACACTGCTATCGAGAAAGAGCCTCACTGAGACTTACTCCGAGTCCCGGGAGTGCGACGCTTTGCCGTGGTCTTTGCAGCAGCCTTTTTCCAGAACTCTCCGGCATCAGCCTCATCCTCCGCAATCCACTGAAGCATTTGATTGAGGGGAATATCCCTGACGGGAACCGCCGAGGCAGGATGGAGGAAAACTCCACCGTCCCGAAGCTCAACAAGCATCATGGGGTGATCGGTTGATTCCAGACCGAGTTGCCTCCGGATCTCGGGAGGAAGGGTGATGGTGCCCCGCTTGGAAACGGCTACTGCTGTCATGCAGCAATACTGCAATACAGTGGAACTCCTGTCAATGACAGCGTTCCTACCACGCAATGAGCTGGAGGAATCGCGGAGGATTTCCACAGAGTCCATAGGGAGCTGCCTTCCCATCCATTTGCCCTTTGTGACTTTTTGTGCCCCTTGTTGGGCAAATTCCTACCCTAACCGGCCAGCAGTACACGCCAACTCGACTTCTGAAAACTCTGACGAAGCAGTTCTAACTTTTTCTTACCGAGCAGTTTGAGTTCCTTGGGCACGGTTCCGCCAGTCAGGAAGTGAGCTAGCGCCGTGAGATAGAGTAGCGGTTTGTCCTCCTCATTTATCTCGATCTCTTCCGGAAACCGGGCATCCAAGATCCAGATTCCTGATTCGGCGAACTGGATCAACTCCCCTGCCCAGCGCAGAACAGTATCCACCGGATCGCCGGAAAATCTCTTCCCCACCATCTTAAGAAGATCGGCGCGGTTCTCCAGATTCAGAATCAGAGCCAGAAAGAAGCGGTGCTCCGTCTCCTCGATCGAACTTCTCAAGGCCACGAGCCCATCCCGGCGGATGATCTCTTCCAAGGTTGGCAGTACTGGAGCAGCCAACTTGCCATGCTTCCGCTCAAAGACCTTCCAGATGTCCTCCCATCTTCCGAGTGAGCGAAGAGGCCCTATACAGTTCTGAAGGATGAAAAATCCGCGCTCAAAATCGAGGGTCGTGATCATTTCCAAAACGAGCGCCGCATAGTCAGGATCCCCTGTTTGCTCCAGTATATCAAGTAACTGCTTCCTGCGGAGAGTCAGGGCATCGCTCTGCACAGGATCGACCGCCAGATGGGGTGGCAGGTAGGTAAACTGGGGCCCCGTCCCCGGATCGGAGTGCGTCCGCACTACAACCGTCACGGAGGGAGTTTCCAAATGGAACAGGGCATGCATCCCT
>CAIJRY010000050.1 GCA_903823215.1 uncultured Spartobacteria bacterium | reverse complement strand
TTATGGGAATCAATATTGACGAAATCAGCCTTGCCTTAAGCAAAGCAATAGGTCTTTTTAATTTATGAAAGCATGCGTTGTTATTGGTGGTTTGGGGTTCATCGGACGACATGTCACCCGTCTGCTTTATGAATCTGGACGAGATGTGACGGTTCTTGGAAGGAGGCCGAATAATGATCTTTTTCTGACTACCAAGATCCGCTTTATCAGCGGCGATTATAGTGACCGCCCCCTCTTGCGTTCGATTTTAAAAAAGGGATGCGAGGTGATCGATCTCGCCTATTCCACAGTACCCAAGACGAGCTACGACGACCCAGTTTTTGATCTTCTCTCCAATCTTCCAGCGAGCGTGGGTCTCTTCCAGGAGGCACTCGAAGCCGGTGTTCGCCGCGTGGTGATCGTTTCATCTGGAGGGACGGTTTATGGCCCACCCGAGGAGTTGCCGATTCGTGAAACTCATCCCACGAGCCCCGTGAGTCCTTATGGAATCACCAAACTTACGACGGATCGTTATGCCCTGATGTTTCATCGAAATGTCGGTCTGCCTGTTGTGGTCGCTCGTCCTGCAAATGCGTATGGTGAAGAGCAAAGAAGAGGAACCGGGCAGGGGTTCATCGCTGCGGCAATCGATGCAGTGCGTGCTGGGCGGGAGATTGAAATCTATGGAAAAGAGGGAACCATCCGAGATTATATCCATGTGATCGATGTGGCTACAGGAATCATTTCCGTTCTCGACCACGGAGAGGATGGTGAAATTTACAACTTGGGAACGGGGATCGGATCTTCAAATCTCGATATTGTCAGAATGCTGGAGGGTCATGCAGAGATGAGTAACATGCCTGTCCAGACAAAGATTCTTCCCGAGCGCCGTTTTGATGTGGAAGCCAATATTCTCGATAGTTCAAAATTGAGGAATAGGTGCGGATGGGTACCTAAAATCCCGCTTCCTGACGGTATTAAAAAAATGTGGGAAATAAGTCAGTGACTCGGATTGTTTTAGCGGCTTGAAGCTCGTTTTGGTAACGCAAACCTCTGATTCGTGTTGCAAAATATGGGGTAAAAGTGCCTTTGGAAAGTTCCCCTACCAACATCAAGAATCCCGAATTTAACTTCAACAAGATGAATCGCCCTGTCTGTTTTCAATGGATTGACCCCTGTCCAAATGAGCGACTGCGGATTGCCCAAGAAAAACTGCGTGAGAGTGTGGTCGCGCAAGGGCTGGAACCCCTGCTTTATCCTGCGGGACCGAAGATGGTTAAATTCACTGACATCCTGCGCTTCGCTAGGGAGCAGGCGAAGGGCGGGAGCTTTGTCTGGTGCAACTCTGATGTGACCTTGTCTCGTAATCCCTACGAGGTGGAGGACGGATCATCTGTGCATGGCTTCCACCGGATGGAGCTCCCTTCGGGAGCAATCTGCGGTGGTGTGGACATGTATCTGATTCCCTGCAAGGCGTGGGATGACTTCCTTGGGGTGGATCCTCCCGATCTCTGGTGCGGCGCCACCCATATTGATTGGTGGCTGACACGCGCACCCGCGTTGCGAGGCTGCTATCGGTCTCACTTCGGATATATCGATCATCTCACACATCCAGAATCACAAGCTTCCAAGGGAGGAAATGACCTCTACCGTCATAATATCATAGCATACAACCGATGGGCACGTAGTAGTGGAGCGGGGTTGTTTGAGGAAAAAATCAGGCTTCCGCTTGTTGGAGAATCCCTTTCTCCAATTTCAGATCTGATACGCATGCTGGTTCCAGCAAAATGAGTTATTGGTTTTTCATGATGATTCCAGCAGTGCTGATTTGTGTGGGAATATTTCTTTTCCTGATTGGTCAATACAATGCGCTGGTGATGCTGAGACATCGGATTGCTACGGCGTCACTAGAGATTGATTTTCTATTACAACAGATCGGAGATGCTATGGAGAAACAGATTCGCTCTCTGCATGATACTTCAATCGCACAGGATGAGTTTTCCGATCGAATCAAACTCATCAAGAAAGCCCGTCTGGCCTCGCATAGAGCTGCAGCGAATGTATTCAGTGCCAGTGCATTAAAAGAGCTTGCCGATGCATATAGTGTTATAGTCGTAAACTATCAGGTATTAAATCCATTAGTCGTGATTGATGGGGGATGGCAGGGGATAAAAGATTCATTCTGTCGATTGGAAGCACTTGGAAATTCCTATCGGCTTAGGATTAAAAAATTCCCCTCCACCCTTGTGGTAAAACTATTCTAGGGGACTGCTTATTAAATCCCATGATATTCGGTGAAGAGAATTTGGGTGATTTCTGAGGCGAGAAGCGCAGCAGCAACACGAGCCGTGGGAACGGTCTGGTTAGATTTGCCGATAGGTAAACCTGTCAGGGTGAGCCAAGCGGGAGCGAGCGAATTAATACCCTTATGATCCTGCCCAAGTAAGCAACGCAGGAAAACGGTCAAATACTCATAGCCCATGGGGTTGCGAAGATTCCCAATGCGATTAAATCAGCGTTTCCCTAATGGGTTATTCACAAAGGTTTCTTCCTGACAAACAATCAGAATGACCGAAATAGAACCTGTGCAAACTTGCTCAAGTAAGTTTTGTGAATAGCTCTGAATTGCAATGAAGACATTCGGTAGCATAGATAGAAAAATGCCCGCCCTCGGGGAATCTTGTCTGCATACCCTGATGCGTTACCTAGGGTATCAGATAGAGCTATTGAAGGCCAAAGGCGGAATTCATCTCTCCGAGCATGAACGAGTCCCGACGCTACGCCTGCTTTTCCTCAGTGATGGTGTCTCTTATCTTAACGAGCGGCAGATCTCCCCCTTTTATTGCTTTCGTGAGGCTTTACGGCGTGAGTTGGGGGTTGTTTTTCATCACGTGATCCTGAATCCCACTTCGCTACCAAGCCAGCGCGATCTCAGGGGATTTGATATCATCGTGCCGAAGTTGCACTACAAGATGCCGCCTGAAGATGTCTCCCGCATTGCCATCGGAATCAGGAAAGCAGCATCCCCAAGATCGAGAATCATCTATTTCGATGGTCGGGATGATCTTTGCATCCAGTTTCCTGAACTGCTCGTTAATTCGGATCTTTATGTGAAACGACATGTCTTTCGGGATCGATCCATGTATCTGAAGCGCTATGTCGGATCAATTAACCTGACCGATTATGTGTACCGTCAACATGGTTCTTTTGCATTGAATGGTGATGAGGGGATGTCGGAGCCGATTGGAGTGGAGGATCTCCCTAGAATCCATTGCGGCATGAGCTTCGGCATGGATGATGTCATGATTTCATTGATGGAGCGTTTCCAGGATGTCAGCCTGGACGTTCGACGTGAGATCGATGTCATCTGCCGGGCCAATGTGCCGGACAACTGGATGGGTTATCTGAGGAGGCCCGTGATGAAGGTGCTCGATCAACTTGAAAGCAGCGGGCTAAGCGTGATCACCCCTGAGAAACGCGTGACGCAGGAGCAGTACTACAGGGAGATGCTCGGAAGTAAGATTTGCGTCAGTCCACTGGGCTACGGGGAGGTGTGCTATCGGGACTACGAGGCCGTGATCTTCGGATGCCTGCTGATCAAGCCGGTTATGAGCCACGCAGAGGTGTATCCAGACATTTTCCGACCTTATGAAACTTATGTGCCGGTTGCATGGGACTACTCCGATTTGGAGGAGAAGATTAACTATTATCTGCAGCATGAGGAAGAGCGCCTAAACATTGCGAACCGTGCTCATGCGATCCTTAAGGGGTGTCATCAGGCGGGAAATTTCATCAGAAACGTGGCATCCATGATGGATAAAACCCAGTATGAATATGAAGCAACTGCGACTTAAAAAGCGAATTATTCCAAATGAAAATTACCATCAGCAGTCCTGACGGATTAGGGGATTTTATCCTCCGTATCCCGATGCTCCGTGCATTTTGCGATCAGGGGCATGAATTACAACTCTTCTTGCGCGAACCTGCCGCCAGCTTGGCAGCGGAGGTTTTTCCAGAATGTGAAAGGCATGTGATCGCTGCCGATCCATACGATGATTCAGTTAGGAAAAAGAGGAATCCCTTCATCACGGAGCATGCGTTGATTCGGAGCTTCCAGCCCGATCTTTATGTAGTGTGTCTCTTTAGTCTGAGTTTTTTCGATGAGGTGTGGATGGAGCGTGGGAATCCGGAGATTCCTGTTGCCGGATTCACCACGGCAGATGTGTTCTGGCCATCAGGGACAAATGCCGATCCAAGGGAAGTCTCCGAGCGCTTCACAATCAAGGTCGAGGTGCCGGTCTCACTTCCCGAACTCGAGAAGAACAGGCTGCTTGGTTCAAAAATCCTGGGTATCGACTTACCGAAGACCACCCCGGAACTGACACCCGGTTCATCTTCCCTCGAATCTGCCCGAGACATTCTTGAATCCCACGGTCTGAAGGAACGGGAGTACTGGGTTGCGTGCATGGGAGTGCGCAGCGGTTTGAAGATGAAGGACTGGGGGGAGAAGAATTGGAGGATTTTTTTGGAGTCTGTCCTGCCGGGGGCTGTTCTCCCCGTACTCTTTCTTGGCAACCCAAAGGAGTGGGATTCGATCGAACGGATCCGAGCCGGGGGCATCCATTCCGTCAATCTCGCAGCATCCCCCCCCTCGATCCCTGTATCCCACGCGCTCGTTGCACTCTCCTGCGGATATCTCGGGAGGGATTCAGGAGTCATGCACATGGCGTCGGCATCAGGTCGTCCGGTACTGGCTGCCTTCGGAGGCGGGCACTGGGGGCGCTTTCTTCCTTCGTCCGGTCCCGCTCTCGCGGTGACGCAGTCGATGTCCTGCCGCATGTGTCATTTCTACTGCCCATACGAGCAGCCATATTGCATCACCGGAATCAGAATGGAATCAATGTTGGCTGCATGGGAGAAGCTTCAAAGTGCGCGGGGCGTGGAGATCCTGGAGCAGTCTGCCGATCCAGTTTTCGAGAAGGTTCAACGAGAAGAGGCCCTTGAATTTTCCATGAATCGCGATGCCGAGTTGAAGAGGAGTGCCTCTGTTGCGCGATCTTCAGGACTGTTACAGAGACTCTTTGGCAAGTAAGTGTTAACACCTTTCAGCTCATTATCATGAAATTCAAAAAAACAATCATCGACCGAGCACGGTTGGGCGTGGCGTGGCGAATTTTTACGCTCAGCCTGTGGCAGGATTTTGTGAATGATCTGCTGCGTTGCATTTTCGCGAAGAAGGCAAGAGAGGCTCTACGCAAACCTTCTCTTGCTACTGAGCGAGCTTCCAACCGGAATCCAAAGCCGGAAATTTATGTCTCCTATGCCACTGATGATTCACTAAAGGGAAGCCATCTCTATTGCGGTGGAGAGAAACTTCTCAATAACTTGGTGCTCTTGCTGCGCCGGAAAGGATACGAGGCATTCATGGTGAGCCTCGATGGCAGGCATGCAGGATGGCTTGCCGAACATGCTCCCTTTCTTTCACTTGATGAGTTCAAAGCGCGCAAGAGGGGTGTCGGGGATGTGAGATGTGTGACTTCCTGGTTGAAGGCCCGTCCGTTCATTAACGAAAGTCCGCGTTTCTATTTTTGGGATCAGGAGCTTTCCGCTTCCTCGAGAAGTCACTTTCCTGATCTGGCGGGATTGATGACCCGGCAACGCATCATTCGCACAGCTGGTGTCAACAGGGCGGTACAGGCTTTTCACAGGTGTGTCTTTGAGACTCCCGCCGTGGTGCTGAGACAACTGATCGACGACCAGCACTGGCAACCCGATCCTTTCCGTCAGATCGCGACACGCATCGGATATTTTGACGAGGGGGATCATGGTGCTCGCTATGTCCGTGAGATCGAAGAGAAGACGAAAAAGGCCGGATTGAATCTGGAGTTTGTGCAACTCGAGGGGAACGAAGCGGCGATCATTTCACAGATGCAGCAGTGCGCCATTTTCATGGCACTTAACATCGGAAAGAGTCCTTTGTGGGGCGAAGGGGGGCCGATGTCCCCTCAGGAAGCCATGGCCTGCGGCACGGTCCCCGTTTGCTTCGACATCAACGGTCCATGGGAACTGATCCAACAGCATTACAATGGTGCGATTGCTCTCGATCTGACTCCCGATGCAATGGCAAAGGAATTGCTCTGGATTTATTCAGAGCCGGGGCGTTGGCAGGAGATGAGTCGCCGTACTCTGGAAATCAGTAGGACGAGTCATAGCATGGAAGCGCGGTGGCCAGCCGTGGCCCGTTTCCTTGATCTGCCGTTGGAGTAAGTGTCCTGTTCATGATTCCTTCTCGTCTCTATCTTTCCGATCACCTCCTCAATGATGTGGTCGGTCATCATCTTGGATACAATCTTGCTCTGGCGGATGCCGCACGTGGGATGGGCGTGCCGGTTGAGTTGGTCACTCATCGCCAGTTTGACTCGGATCTGGCATCAGGATTTGAAGTCATTCCCCTTTTTCATACGGATCACCGCTTTGCCCCTCCATCGCTGATCTCGCAAAGTCAAAGGATGCTTTCTTGGTTGGCATCATGGTCTGCCTGCCGATTCGCCTGGGATCTGAAAGGCCTGCCTCCCATGCGCTCCTCCGATGCGGTATTTGCCCAGATGCTGGCCCCGCGTCATTTTCTGGAGTGGCTGAAGTGGTTCCGCCGTCAGAGTACTCCTCCGGTGCTCTTTCTCCATCTCGGATATTCTCCTGAGAAATTTTCCTCTCCTGAAATAGCCCTGACCATCGCTTCACTCGGGCGGAAACTGCAGGATAGAGTGTTTCTGGTCACTGATAGTGAAAAACTGGCACCTGCCTTTGAATCGATTTTAGACGAGTCCGTGCATTATCTACCTCATATCATTTCTTATGATTTTCCCTGTCCGGTATCGCGCGAGGGTTCACAGCCTCTGGTGATTTTTGTTCCGGGGAATGCACGGAGGGAAAAAGGGTTTGTGGAAGTCTGTCAGGCAGTGAAACTGCTGGGCGACGATGGGAACAATTATGCGCTTTCG
>CAIJRY010000049.1 GCA_903823215.1 uncultured Spartobacteria bacterium | reverse complement strand
TCTATGACAAGGCCGTTGAACTCTATCGAGGTGGCAATCGTGAATTGGAAACCTACTTTACAGAAGAGGAAATGGCCTTTCTTGCCTCCATCGGTCTGCATCAGATCAATCTCTACGACTATGCAGAGGATCTGGTTGGTTATGGAGAGCCTGATTGGAATACGGTGCTGCTCATCGTCGCCGCACGCCGTGATTACTTCCTCTATCATCAGCACGGGGTGACAGCGAACAGCGTGACGGAGGCTGCTGAATTGCCACCGAAGACGGAGGAATTGGAGGGTATTCCCTGGTTGCCTAGGATCATCGCCAAGGCCAACTGCTTCCTCAAAGGAGGTCTCTGCCATGAGATCATGTATGGATGTGGGGGTGATCGCCGCTTCCTTAAGGAACACAATATTCACCCCGCTGATTTTCTCAGGGCCATCTGGGCCTCAGGGGGAGACAGGGGCAAGGTACTGGCCTTTGTGAAGGGATCGGGAAAGTAGGAAAACTGACACTTGAAGTTTAGGGACGCCCTCTTGTTCGAGACTTTCTTTATTCAGGTCTCAAGTTTGTCTGTCAATCCGCCCGGATCAGACATTTTCAATCTACTGATCTCAGACTTCTCGGCTTATCGCCTGGAATGACTAAGTCGCGATCCTGACGCGCCTTTTCAGCTTTCAAGTGTCGCTCTAAGCGGTCTTCCCTCATCCAGATCGATGTAATCGAACATGGTCTGAATGTCTTCGCGGTTCTCAAAGCCACCTTCGATTTTGCGGCGCACTAGAGTCTCTGTGGCTTCATCGCGCCATCCACGCTTGGTCATAAAGCTATTCCAGACCTCAATTTGCTCTTCAGTCGGTGCCACTCCGTGCTGCATGGCCCAGTTCCAAGCCTCTTCATTGGAAAGAGTTGACCCCACAGCGGCAGACAATTCCCCATAATTGATGCCAAGCAGGGAACAGCACCGGGTATCGAAACCCTTCCCGAGATTTGGAATATAATCATCCCCAAGCTTGCCTGTGCTATGCAAGTGGATCTTGTCGATCATGCGGGGGAAATAAACGAGGCCGTGGATCGTCTCGTAGGGACTGACAGGGAGGGTCGTGCTCATCATTGTGATGTCGTAGCCTGACTCCGAAAACTACTCAAGAGAAACAATCCAGCAGCAATACAGATACAGGAGTCGGCAACATTGAACGAAGGCCAGTGATAACTCCCAAGTTGAAAATCGAGGAAATCGACCACATGACCGTATTTAATCCGGTCCGTCACATTTCCGAGGATCCCGGAGAGTAGGAGCATCCAACCCCATTGCATCAGTCCTCCTCCAAAGTGTCGCTTCATCAAGACAAGGGCGATGAAGGCAACGGCAGACACAATAATGAAGAAGCGATTGCTATCATGCAGCATCCCAAAGGCCGCCCCGGTGTTGTAGACATGTGTGAGATTAAAAAATCCTGGAATCACCGGTATCGATTCCTGAAAGGGGATGGTATGGAGAACAAGCATCTTGCTGGCCTGATCAAGGAGAGCGAGCAGAAGAATGATTCCCCAAGATGTCAATCTATTCATTCCGCAACAGATAATGAATCAACAGCCTCCACGCATCGACCACAGAGAGTTGGATGCTCGGCATGAGAACCAACTTCCTCACGATGACGCCAGCAGCGTTCGCACTTGGCAGACTCGGTCTTGGAAACCGTAATGTTCTTTGGCCCACGAGTGATCGTCAGATCGCTTAATATCAACAGTTCTTCAATCTCAGTAATCCCCTCCTCGGCTGCTG
This sequence comes from uncultured Spartobacteria bacterium, assembly GCA_903823215.1. Taxonomy (GTDB): domain Bacteria; phylum Verrucomicrobiota; class Verrucomicrobiia; order Chthoniobacterales; family UBA6821; genus UBA6821. The sequence continues at coordinate 2,347 of CAIJRY010000049.1, read as the reverse complement.
CAATTAGAATAGGATCATCGGTTGTCACGACGACAATGGCCTCGAGGGGATTCGCAATCACGCCGTCACGCTGTGCGCGTTCTAAAGCCTGTGAAACTTCACCACGAAGGGTCAGCAGCATCTCAAATCGTGTAAGGATCTCCTGATTAACCTCTTTTTCCTCCGGGAAAAGTTCGAGATGCACCGAAGTTCCGGGACGGAAATGCCCCCAGGCTTCCTCAGCCGTGAAGGCAAGGATCGGGGCAAGCAAGCGGATCAGATCTTCCAAGACCTTACCCATCACGGCCTGTGTGGCACGACGACGAGGTGAATCCGCCTGATCGCAATAGAGACGATCCTTTGTCACATCAACATAGAGACTGCTGAGTTCAACAGCACAGAATTGGGTGATCGACTGATAGACTTTCTGGAAGGCAAGTTCCTCGTAGGCCTTGCGGCAAGTGTTCACCGTCTCCTGCAAACGGGCCAGAATCCAACGGTCAATGTCTGTCGGAGTTGCAACAGCTACTGAAGCATCATAGTCGGCGATATTCGCGAGCAGGATGCGGAGGGTATTGCGAATCCGTCGATAGGAATCCGTCAAACGGGCAAAGATTTCCTCCGAGAAAGGAACATCGTCCGTAAACTGCACACTGCTTGCCCAAAGGCGCACGATATCGGCACCATAGGTCTTGATAAAGTGATCGGCCTCAGTCGGTTTCTGATACCCTCCCTGGCCCTGATTCGATTTGGAGATTTTTTGACGCGTATCGACATCGACCACGAATCCATGAGTCAGCACGGTCTTGTATGGTGCCTTGTCATTCAGGGCCACCGAGGTCATGAGAGAAGACTGGAACCAACCGCGATGCTGATCCGTTGCCTCTAGATACAAATCAGCAGGGAACTGAAGCTCAGAACGACCGCGCAGAACGGCTTCGTGACTCACGCCACTGTCAATCCAGACATCGAGTGTGTCAGTGCGCCGCGTCGATCCCTCGGGAGCTCCGGTCAGACGGCACCACTCAGCGTCATCGAGTGCAAACCAGGCATTGGATCCTTGGGCAGCCACGACCTCAGCAACCTTGGCGATCACAGCAGGATCGAGAATCGGTGATCCCTCGGGAGTGTAGAAGACCGGCAGTGGCACACCCCAGCTTCGTTGACGGGAGATACACCAATCGGGACGCGATTCGACCGTGCCACGGATACGGTTGCGACCCCAGGCGGGAATCCAGTTGGTCTCATCAATTTCCTTGAGCGCAATCTCCCTCAAGGCATCAATCTTGATAAAAAACTGTTCCACTGCTCGGAAGAGAATCGGAGTCTTCGATCTCCAGCAATGGGGGTAACTGTGTTGATAATCCTGTCGGGCCAGCAAGACTCCATTTTCAGTCAAAATGCGAATGACCTCTTCGTTTCCGGCAAAAACATTCATCCCCACCAGCGTTGGAACTCCGGCCTCTTCGGTGAATTTTCCGTAATCATCAACAGGCGAGAGGAGATCAAGGCCAACCCTACGCCCAAGCTGGTAATCATCGTCACCATGACCGGGAGCAATATGGACAAGTCCTGATCCGGTTTCCAGTGTGACAAAATCCGCGGTATAAATCTTTGCCGTGCGGGAGAGGAACGGATGTTGCGCGCTGAGACCTTCCAGCAAAATTCCTTTTCGAGAATCACCTCGTTGCGTGAGTTCAAGTGATGTGGCTGCTTTGAAGTTTTCTATCAGACCAGTTGCAACAATGAAGAACTCATCGCTACTTTCCAAAACCGCATAATCGAGATCGGCATTGACCGCAATGGCGAGATTGGCAGGGAGCGTCCAAGGGGTCGTTGTCCAGATTACGACGCTGAGCGGTTTAGTGACAGGAAGTCCGAACCGTTCAGCCTCTGCCGCCTCAACGGCAAATTTCACGAAAATCGCCGGGGAGATTTTATCCTGATACTCAACCTCAGCTTCAGCCAGTGCCGTCTGGGCACCCGTGCTCCAGAGCACTGGTTTCTTGCTGCGATAGACGAGCCTCTTCTCCACCATTTTTCCAAAAGAGCGGATAATCGCCGACTCGTAACTCGGATCGAGCGTGAGATACGGATGCTCCCAATCTCCCAAGACACCGAGTCGTTTGAACTGGCTTCGCTGGATATCAATGAATTTCCGCGCGTATTCCTCGGATTTTTGACGCACCTGAAGGGGTGTGAGTCCAGCAGCGGATTTGACCACGCGAAATTCGATGGGAAGTCCGTGACAGTCCCATCCCGGAATGAACGGAGTCTGGTAGCCCGCCATCGTCTTGGACTTCACCACGAGATCCTTGAGTGTCTTGTTCAAGGCGGTTCCCATGTGGACATCCCCGTTGGCAAAGGG
>CAIJRY010000048.1 GCA_903823215.1 uncultured Spartobacteria bacterium | reverse complement strand
TCGGAAACCGAGGAAGGACGTTGAGTCCCGCAGATAATCACGGGCCACCGAGGGGCGCAAGCCCCATCCACGCTCAATATCCGAGCTGGTCACGCTGGTCTGGCGCACCTGCTGACTGTGGCAGCTCACGCAACCCTCGTTTGCATAGACCTGCTCTCCGGCCACGGCCTCACCTCCATAAACCGGTGGAAGCGTCGTGCCCAGATCAGCATTGGCAACAGGCGCAAGACGACCAAGTTGAAGAGCTGAATAAGCAACAATTCCGATCCATGAAGTCAGAAAGACAGGAAAGATGCCGCAGAGCAGTGTCGGAAGCCGGTGCATAATAAACTTAGCGTTTCGGGAAGAGTTGTTCGACGGCAAGAGCGCGCGTCAGATTGAATCCCAGCATCATGGCCGCTGCCAGCAGAATGAGCTGAGCGACCCATTCCATCACATGGAATGGGAAGTCATAGGAGGTGATATTCAGAAATGAGATCGTAGGATCGCTCAGAGCCAGTCCTGTGAAGAGCCCTCCCAGCAGCAACATTCCGATCAGCAGCCAGAAGCCCACGAGAGAAAGCCAATAGTGAAACTCTGAAAATGCCTTATTCCAGCACTCCCGCCCAAGCAAATTTGGCACGGCCTGGTAGAGAACACCGAACAAAGGAAATGAAACGGCTCCCAGCAACCAAAGCTGCGTTCTGGCCTCCATAACTCCCGTAAACCCGAGCACGCCGCCGATTGCGGGCCATCCGCAAATCGCCATCAGCACTCCCAGCGTGACAAGAGCATAGGCTCCGAGAAAAAGAAACCGTTCCGGGATGCTTTTTCCGATGGAGGCTTCGTCATCAGAGGATGAAGGCGGGATGCCGAAGATGTTGATGGCAATAATGATCACCGGTATCAGAAAAAGCACGCTGGAGACCACTCCTGCCGCTCCCATCCAAGCGGGCACCGGACCGCCGAGAAGCCGCGAAATACCATTCCATCCACCGAGCATTTGGAGACTCCAGAATCCCAACGGGGCCAGACTTCTTCTATGGAGGTGTTCACCCAGCAAGCGTGGGATCAGGGCATAGAGTGCTGACAAAGCGATAGGCAGAAGCCAGAGAGCCAGAAAGCTGCCGCTAAACCATGCCTGGATAGGCCCTTGGGCCGATGCCTGTACCGGTTTCCAAGTCAGGAGCAGATTGGCTGTGCCATACACCCATGGGAACGAGCAAAAGCCTGCGACCAAGTACCATTGGGCAACCTCTGCCCGATCATTGATCCGGCAGTCAAAGAGCAACAGGGAACGGAGAGCAATGAGGAGGAAGGCAACAAAGAGGCCACCGGAAGCCCAGTTGGGATATTCCAGCCACTCCACTCCAGTGCTGTAACCCGCCAGGATTGCCAGTGATCCAAGGAGCACAGCCAGGTTCCAGAGCACAATGGCACAGATGAGGAGCGTGGAGTGAACGACCCCTCCAATCGGACGACCGGAAAGACGCGAAGTCAACCAGAGGCCGGCCGCAAGGGCTGCCTGTGAGGCCCAGCCATACAGGAACAGATCACGGGCAACCGGAGCAAGGCGGCCATAGTTCAGAAAACCGATCCCACCCAGAAAGTCCGGGATGACGAGTTTGAGCGAAAGCACCATCGAGATCAATGCAGCCACAATAAGCCAGTGGACGGCATTGCCGAAGAGGGCAAGCACTGGAATCCTCAGGGAGTCATCGATTTCCAGACTGTCGATACCGCCCCCCTGGGCAACACACCCCGTTCCTCCTTCAACTTTCTGGGCGTCTTCGCTGTGATGTACTGGAAAGAGATTTGCACTCATGGCTGCTTATAAATTGCAGCGCGTGCATTCAAGGATGGCAGCACGAGTTGCATGGCGTTTGTGATGGGAATGTGAACGATCCCTCTGGTTTGGTCGGTCCATCCGTAAGCGGTCAGCAAGGCTGTGTCCGCCGAACTGAGTTCGGCCAGATTTTTTGCCCGAACTTCGGCGCGTTCCATATCCTCGGTTTCCGTCGGTGAGGAGGATCGATCCACCAGCAGGCCACCAGCAAGCACCAACAGCAGGAGGAAAGCCACCCCGGCACCAAAGAGGAACTGCGGTGAGGATTTGGGTGTTTGGGAGATGGAGTCGTGATGGCTCATCAGTCGATATAGTTAACGGCTTCGGCCAAGCGGGGGTCTCGGGCGGGCCAGAGCGGCGAATCCCCGAGTCTCTTGAGGAAGACAGCGGCGAGGGTGCTGCCGATGGCGATCACAGCCACGATGTCAAGCAACGCGGGTTGAAAGCCTTCTGGATGCAGCACGGGAAGTATCATGATATAAACATCGAGCAGATGCATGGCCAAAACCCACCCTGCGACCAGCCCCAGAAACCCTGCGCTGGCTTTGGGCGCACGGAGCAGAAGAAGCAGGAAGGGAACGAGAAAATGCCCGACCACCAGAATAATCCCGAGGATTTTCCACGATCCTTGGGTACGAAGCGTGTAGTAGGCAGCCTCTTCGGGGATGTTTGCGTACCAGATGAGCAAATACTGCACAAAGGCAATCCATGACCAGAAGAGGGTGAATGCCAGAAGAAATTTGCCGAGGGCATAATTATGTTCCGAAGTGAGAACCTGCCCAAGGTATCCCGCGGAGCGAAGCGCATTGGCCAGCAAAATGATCAGCGAGAGGGCACCGATGACGGAACCTGCAAAAATATAGATTCCCCATATCGTGGAGTTCCAGTGATAGTTCAGGCCCATCGGCCAGTCAAAAGCCCAGAATGTCAGGGCCAGTGCGCCTATGGGAATGGCGACAAACGATATCCTGCGGTTGCGGATCGTATGGATCGCCGCTCCATCCACATCCTGGGCCAGCGAATTGTGACGCAGCATGTGGGCGATCGTACCGAAGAAGACGAAGTATAAAAGGGTTCTAACCCAGAAGAAATTGACCGTGAGATAAGGAAGCTTTTCGGACAATTCATGATTTGCCAAAGCCGGGTTCATCCATGTCCAGAGTAGGGGTGCCACCACGAGGAGGGGGAGCAGCAGCAGGGCAAGCAGTGGCAGCAGGCAGGAAATATTCTCCAATTGCCTCCGAATGCCGACGCTCCAGCAGGAATCAACCGCATGGTGCACAACAACCCAGAAGAGGGAACCGATCAGCAGGGTGAAGAAAAAGCACCCGGCAAACAACCAGGAAAAGGCAAACTGTTTCGAATCACCCAGCCCGAGCAGGAGGGCGAGGATGAGAGAGGCTAACGAGACGATACAAAGCCCCATGAAACGACCCCCGACATGCTTGTAGTCGAAGGTCTCGGGATCCGGGAGCATCCCGGAAACCGGGCGTGTATGGTGAGCCGGGAGTATGGACTTCTCAGCACTCATGGTTTGATCAAGGTAGTGGGATTGGTTCCCGTAAGAAGAGCCCGCTGATCCGCAGGGACATCAGCAATCGTCGCATATTGAGAGCGTTGGAGTGCCCGGATGTAGGCCACGATGGCCCAGCGATCAGGAGCCTGGATATTGGCCCCATAGCCGAGCATTGTGTTCTTGCCGTTGACGATGGTGTTGTAAATCTCCCCGTCACTCATGTCGCGCAGACGCTGCTGGTTCAGATTGGCGACTCCGACCAATCCATACTTGGTGGCGATCCCGTTGCCAGCACCGGTGGCTCCGTGACAGACGGCGCACTGGATCTGATACCGTTCTTGACCACGCTGGAGTGTGGCAGGTGTCGCCGCAAACGGCAGTCCATTTCCCCAGTTGGTACCCAGCTTTCCTGTGTTGGCATAATCCGCATTACCTGAAAAGAGCACCACATCATAAGTCCCCCCCATCACTGCGCTGTCAGGTGTCCCGGGAGAGTGATACCCGATTGGAACTGTTCCAGGAATCGGTGCGCGTGCTCCCCGGCCATCGGCAAAGAAGGAACTCGGCGCCTGGGCCTTGACCTTGTCCTGCCGAACCATATCTGGGAAAATTTCGATCGGAGGACGACTGGTTCTGTGAGGCAGAAAGGAATAATCGCGCAATCCCGCCATCCCGATCACCAAAACGGAGAGTATAATCAGCAGCAGTAGGAAATAGCGTACCATGATTATTCCGGGTCTTTGGGTTCCTGGTGAATCGCCGTGACATCCACTGCCCCCAGATCGTGAAGCAGCTCCGTCACAGAGGCAGTCGTAAATTTCGGATCATGGGACTCGACAGCAATGAAAAAGCTGCGCGAAGCACCACTCTGGAAGAGATCCCAAGCAAAGATGGGATTGTTCAGTCTGGGCATTCCTCCCAGCAGGATCATGCCGGCGACCGCTGTGATGGCGGAGATCATGAGTGTGAGCGCCACGACGATGGGGATAAACTGGGGCAGCGCCGAAAGGTCAGTCGGCTTGCCATCCACGATGAGCGGATAAATGATGCCTGTGGGAATCAGCTCCATGGAGAGAGCAATGAGGACGGCTGAAACACCGCCGCCAAACACAAGAAGACTGAGAATGGACTTGGGAAGCCCCATCACCTGGGGCAGGCCGTGCAGCGGATAGGGCGTATAGCTTTCGTAACAGCTGAATCCGGCCTTGCTCAAGGCTTGAGTTGCGTTCACAAGGGCATCGGGCGATTCAAAACGCCCACCGATCGCATAGAGAGGTTCACTCGAGGATCCTGCAACGGGCAAGTGATGTCCTTCAAAAATCGGGAGATGATGGCTCATGGTTAGTGTCCCTCCCCTCCGGTTGGGTGATCGGGCTGTGAACCGGGCAACACGGCCTTGAGTTCACTCATGTTAATGACCGGTACAAAGCGGATGAACAGCAGGAAAAGCGTGAAAAAGATGCCGACTGTTCCCGTAGCTGTCAAAATATCAACGATGGAAGCATGGAAATCATGCCACGAGGAAGGAAGGAAATCGTGAATCAACGATGTTGTCACGATCATGAAACGCTCAAACCACATGCCGACATTGCAGAGGATGGCCAGCACAAAAACCAGCGGCAGGCAGTGACGCACCTTCTTGAACCAGAAGAGTTGCGGCACAATCAGATTAATCGAGAGGCAGGTGATCGGATACCAGGCTGCGATGCCGTGAAAGCGCTCCCAGAAAGCCCCCTTCTCGAACGCATTGCCGCTATACCATGCATTGAAAATCTCGATCACATAAACATAGGCAACGCAGGAACCCATCAGCAGAAGCAGTTTGCAAACCTTGTCAAGCTGGGACGGGGTGATGAGATCCTTGAGTTGGGGGTAAGCCAGCCTCAGTGGAATCAGCAGCGTCAGGATCGCAGCGCTTCCGCTATACACAGCACCGACCATGAAGTAGAATGGAAAAATTGTCGCATGCCAACCGGGCACCACGGATGTGGCGCAATCTGAGGAAACGATCGTTGTCACCGTGACGACAAGCACCGAGGTAATTCCAGCCAGCAGCACATACATCATCTCATAATGCCGCCATTGCCTTGCCGTCCCAAGCCAACCGAGGGAGAAGAGACCATAACAGAATTTACGAATCTTTGTGGTGGCGCGATCCCTCAGCACGGAGAGATCGGGTATCATGCCGGCAAACCAGAACAGCGAGGAGACCGTAAGGTAGCTTGTGACTGCAAAGACATCCCAAAGGAGAGGACTCGAAAAATTGGGCCACATCCCATAGCTGTTGGGCACGGGGAACAGGAACCAGACAAACCAGACGCGCCCGATGTGGATTGCGGGATAGACACCGGCACACATGATGGCAAAGACAGTCATCGCCTCCGAGACTCTGGCAATGGAGATGCTCCACTTCTGGCGGGTCAGGAAGAGCAACGCCGAAATCATGGATCCCGCATGGGCCATGCTGACCCAGAAAATAAAATTGGTGATGTCCCAAGCCCAGAAGCAGGGACTGTTTGACCCCCAGACACCGACCCCGGTGACGATCATGTAGAGGATGCAGGCACCACCGATTCCTGCAAAGGTTGCAGAGATGGCAAAGCCGATCCACCACCAGAGGGGTGTCCTGCCCTCGACGATCGAACAGACAGCTCCCGTCACCCAATGCGGGTTGCGGTTGTTGAGAACCTGCGGCGGACGCGCCAGGACTTCAAGATCCGGTGCATTCGTCACAGCTTCAGCATTGGTGGTAAGAGTGGACATCCTTGACGAAAATTAGGCGTGCTCTGGAGAACGGTTTGCCGCACCGACCATGTCGGCTCCGGGCATTGCCGGATTCGGATTGCGGATCCTCGCAAGATAGGTGACACGGGGACGCGTGTTGAGATAGCTAAGCGAGGTGTAGGTACGGGGATCTGCCTTCAATTTCGAGACGGCACTTGCGGGATCATTGATATTGCCGAATACGATCGATTGTGAAGGGCAAGCCTGTTGACAAGCGGTCTTAAAGGCAGGCATCGGGGTCTTGGTGACATCGCTGGCACCTGCCTTGACGGAACGGGCTATCTTGGCCTCCTCAATACGCTGGATGCAGAAGGTACATTTCTCCATGACCCCGCGCATACGCACCGTGACATTCGGATTCTTGACCATCTTGAGGCTGTCGGCCATGCCCTTGGGAGCAAGCGGGCCGTAATAGAGCTCGTCAAGCGGGCGGTCGTTGTAATCGAAATAATTGAATCGGCGCACCTTCCAGGGACAGTTGTTGGCGCAGTAGCGGGTACCGATGCAGCGGTTGTAAGCCATCAGATTCAGCCCGTCCTCGCTATGCACGGTGGCGTTTGCAGGACAGACCGCCTCGCAGGGAGCGTTCTCGCACTGCTGGCACATGATGGCCATCGGGATCATCGCAAGATTTTCCTGACTGTGATCGGCACTGGCAAACCAGCGATCAATGCGGATCCAAGCCATGTCACGACCGCGACGGACTTGATCCTTGCCAACCACAGGGATGTTATTTTCCGCCTGACAGGCGACCAGGCAGGCATTGCAGCCGATGCAGGTGTTCAGATCCATCGAGATTCCCCACTGAAGGTCGGATGTCAGGGGGGGATTCGGATAGATGGAAACGGGCGGAGGACTCTCCCCGTCCATCCTGCTGGCAAATTCCGGTTCCTTCCTGAACCGATCGAGTGTTCCCTCGCGGGCGATATTGCGCCCTTCCATGTTCTGGTGCTCCTGCGTAGCCGCAAAGACATAAGGAGGCTTGGCGAGTTTCTCCACCTTCACACCCGTGTGGAAGCAGTAGAACGCGTTGTACCGGAGAGGATAGACATCGAAACCGACATTCTCCATGACATGCGAGACGCCGCGACGGCCATACCCCAGGGCAGCACTGATAGATCCGTCGGCATGGCCTTGGGCAACGAGTGCGGCTATCTCCACCGAGCGGTTGCCCGAGGAGAGTTTCACCATGTCACCATCCTTGATACCAAGCTTTGCGGCATCCGATGGGCTAAAGAGGGCTGCATTATCCCAAGTCAGCTTGGTGACGAAATCGGGCGTCTCCTGAAGCCATGAATTACCTGCGTAGCGTCCATCGTCGACCGAGGAACTGCGCAAAAAAACCAGCTCGAAATCACCCGGCGATGGGGAGTGAACCTGCACCAAGGCAATTGCCGCTGACTGATTGAATGAAGGTTTGGAGAGGGGCCATGCCGTCCCATCGGCAAAACCATTTCTTAGGAAGCCCTGCCATGCGGCATCGGAACCATCCTTCGAGTAACCGTTAAAGCTTGTGCGTATAGCGGAAGGACCATCGACCTTCTCACCAGCAAGAGCGGCAAGAATTTCCACCTGGGAAATTCCATTCCATAGAGGAAGGATCATCGGCTGCACGGAGCAGATGGTGCCATCCACGGAACGGGCATCCCCCCAGCTCTCCAGATAATGAGCTGCAGGAACATGCCAATGAGTCACCTTGCTCGTCTCATCGGCAAAGAGGGAGAGGTGGAGCGTTTCAGGAACACGCGCAAGGAGATTGGAAAAATTGAACCGGACAGGCACCGTATAGATCGGGTTGCCGCCAAGTATCAGAAGCGTCTTGACCTCGCCGGCCTTGATTTTCTCGGCAAGCGTCAGAAATGTATCCTTGGCAGTAGGTGATTTTGCAAGGGTCTGCACCACGGAAATCGTGGAGCCCAGATTATCAAGCGCCTTGTTGATCCCAAGAACCAGCCCCTGAACCTGTACAGGTTGCTGGGTTCCGGCAACGATGATTCCCTTGCCCTTTGCGGCAATGAGGTCTTCGGCAACCCCGGCGATCCAAGCCAGATCGAACTTCCCTCCGTTCCCCCTGAGAGGAGCAACAAGAGCAGAGAGATCGCTGTCACCCGTCTTTTTGGCGATGACCTTGGCGAGTGCCGCCGTGAACTCACCTATCTCGCTTGCGCGAACGCGAATACGATGATCAGCCATCCCGCCTGTCAGTGAAAAATGATTCTCCACCACATAAAGACGGTTCATCGCCTGATTGGGATCACGCCGCTTTGCAAAACCCCTTGCAGAACCCAGCCCCGAAGCCGAGGGATTCAGAAAATCACTATCCAGAGCAAGGATGACATCAGCCTTTTCGTAGTCATGGAAAGGACGGTATCCTGCGCCAAAAACAGCATCGAAGGCCGCATCTGCCTCACTGCTAGAAATGGCTTCGTCCTCCACCCAGAGCATCTTTGGAAACTGCGTGAGCAGTTCGGAGTGCAGCCGATCGACAGTCGGTGAACTCTCGCTGCCCGTCATGATTGCCAGACCCTCGCCCTGATTACCCGCTGCAGTGGCGCGGACTTTGGCCAGGAAGGTATCCAGATCGGCGCGAGCAACCGTCGCCGAATCATACGAGATCGCCTTCGAGCGGGCGGGATCGTAGAGATCGAGAATCGAGGCTTGGGCAAAAACATCTGTGGAGCCGTTGCTGAGTCCGGCGTTAATCGGATGAAGAGGATTCCCCTCGATCTTGGTCGGACGCCCGTCGGAAGTCGTGATGGTCAGAGGCACCGCACCCAACGGTGTCGGCATGGAGCTGGCGTAATAGAGGAACTTGCCGGGAATCGTCCATTCGGCACTCTTGGCAAAAGGAACGAGGTGCGCCTCGGGACGACGGCAACCGGTTAGCCCAAGACCAGTCAGGGCCGTGGCAGCACCCATGAGACGGACAAAATTTCGACGGGACATCCCGCTCTCCTGATCCTGTGCAGTGGCTTCGGCTGTGAACTCGCGGGCAAGCCCTTCAGCGAATTCAGGAGTATGCTCCTTCTCCCCCTGGGTTCTCCAGAGGGTGGGGTTCGTATCGCGTGGCGGGTGTTGGAAAATCTTTTTCATCGGTGGCATCCTCCGCAGGAGACAGGTGGATTCACTTTCCATTCTTGCTTGAGCTTCGTTCCTATATCCATCTGCCGCGCAAGGGAAACGGGATGCCAGCTCATGTTAAACACCTCAGAGGGTGGGCGAAGGAAATTTTCGGGGGCGCGATGGCAATCAAGACACCACTTCATACTCAGCGACTGGGCCTCATGCACGACGCTCATCTCATTGACCGCACCGTGGCAACTGTAGCAACTCACGCCCCGATTCACATGCACGGCATGATTGAAGTAGGCGTAATCTGGCAGGCGGTGAACCTGTACCCAGGGGATTGGCTGACCCGTTTTCCAACTTTCGCGCACTGGGGCAAGACGCGGACTGTTGGAGAGAATCTTCCCCTCACCATGGCAGTTGATACAGGTCTGCGTGGTGGGAAGATTCGAGTGGGATGCCACTTCGACAAAACCATGGCAATATCGGCAATCCATACCGAGTTGCTTCACATGGAGTGCATGTGAAAAAGGAACGGGCTGAATGGGCTGGTAGCCGACTCTCGTGTATTTCGGCGTGAAGTAATACCAGATGCCCAGCGTGACGGGGGCACCCGCAACCAGCACACAGATTAAAATCTGTAGCGGCAACCAGTTGGCCCATCGGGGAAAGAAATTCGACATCGGGTGATAGAAATCGCCCGACCGGAGGAATAACGGGCTGGGCAACGCTAGGAAATTGTGCGTCGAACGCAAGATTTTTTGAATCAGAATTCATCTATTTTTCAATTCATATTCAGGAGTGTTAATTCATCTATTGTCCAGCGTAAGACATGCGACGACAATTTCCACTCCACGCTGGCCAATCGGAAATGCTTGCCGTATTTTTCCAAGAAACATGCACCTCGTTGCCATTGTCCTCCTGATTCTCACCCAAGGGTTCACACTCAGGGCCGAGCCTTCTCGCTCCCCCACTCCCCAGCGGGATCTTCCGAGGGCAATTCTCTCGCTCGGCACCAACTCCCTTACCACGCAAATCGCCGCCGATGATGCAAGCCGTGAACGCGGCCTGATGAGCCGGACCAATCTTGGCGACGACGAGGGGATGGTCTTTGTCTTTCCACAGCCTCGTCCCGTCACCTTCTGGATGAAAGACACCCCGACACCCCTTTCCATAGCGTACATCAGCCCATCCGGTCGGATTCTAGAAATTCATGACATGAAAGCGTTCGATGAAGCCCCTGTCCCCAGCGATTCACAGGCGATCCTTTATGCCCTCGAAGCGGCGAAGGGGTGGTTCACACGACACGGCATCCTGCCGGGTGATGTGGTGGGCGGACTGCCTTCTGCAACCAGCGCGAAGTAAAACCTCCGCTCGCGATAAAGCAAGCGGAGGTTTATGGTTTGCAACCCCTTTAGGTTTTAGCTTTCAAATTTCATCTTTTGTGGCAGATGCCGCTTAGACCGTCAGCTCCTCATTGGTCTGCGCATTGGCAATCAGGAACTTCTCTACATGGAGTGCTGGATCGGACTTGAAGGTGAGGCGGGCAGCGTACTTGCGCTCGATGTCGATAAGGAGTTCCTCATCTTCGCTACGGAGGCGGTTGAGCAGCTCGGGATGGACAGTGACTCGGAACTCATGGACATCTTCCTGATGCCGCTTCATCAGCGTGTGGAGGGCCCGTTGCAATTCCACGCTCATCGTCATTGGGCTCTTCACAACACCCTTTCCGTGACAATAGGAACAGTTGGTGTAGAGCGAACTTGAGAGGCTTTCCTGCGCACGCTGACGGGTCATCTCCATGAGTCCGAGCGCAGAGATCGGAAGGACATGGGTGCGAGCTTTGTCGCGGCGCAAACGATCCCGCATCCTCTGATAGACAGCCTGCTGATCCTTGCGATTCTTCATGTCGATGAAATCGACCACGATGAGCCCTCCTATGTTGCGCAGACGCAGCTGGCGGGCCACTTCATCAGCCGCCTCCATGTTGGTCTGGAAGATGGTCTTGTCCATGTCCTTGCTCCCCTTGTTGCGACCCGTGTTCACATCGACGGCGATCATCGCCTCGGTTTCGTCGATCACCAGATAGCCGCCGCAAGGCAGCCATACCTGGCGCAGGAAGGCGTTATCGATCTGTGTCTGGACGCCGAAGTTGTCGAAAATCGGCTTCTGCCCGCTGTAAAAGTGGATGGATTTCTTCGCGCGTTTGGAGATCTGTACCACGAGTTCCTTCATCCGCTCACTCGCTTTCAGATCATCGACATGAACTGCATCGACACTCTCGGTCAGCAGGTCACGCACTGTGCGTTCGACAAGATCGGGTTCCAGAATGAGCGTGCTGGCCGCAGGCTTTTCAGCCATTCCTTTTTCGACTTCACGCCATTGGTCGAGCAAAAACCCGAGATCGCGGACGAAGAAACGAGCCTTCTGACCCTCGCCAGCAGTTCTGATAATAATGCCCATGCCCTCGGGAAGAGTCAGTTCCGTCAGGATCTTGCGAAGGCGGGCGCGCTCCTTGGGATCCTCGATCTTGCGTGAAATGCCGCACTGATCATTGAAGGGCATCAGCACCATGTAACGACCCGCCATCGAAATGTTGGTGGTGATACGGGGCCCCTTGGTTCCAATCGGGCCCTTGGTGACCTGCACCATAACTTCACTGCCGACGGGATAGATGGTCGGGATATCCTTGGCCGTGATCTTTTTCTTGGAAGGGGCGTTTCCGCCGGAACGCTGCACGGCTTCGATGCCGCTATCGAGTGCCGCCGGTATCGCATCCCAGAAATGAAGGAAGGCATTTTTTTCAAAACCAATATCCACAAACATCGCCTTGAGCCCATGCTCGATGTTGCGAACCTTGCCCTTGAAAATACCGCCAACGATGTTGCGTTCGCTATCCCGCTCGATCGAGTATTCCTCAAGCTTACCATCCTCAAGGACGGCGACGCGTTTTTCCAGCTTCTCGCAGCTGACGACAAGTTCAATGCGTGGGCCGGATTTTTTGACTCCAAGGAATCGCTTCACAGTTTCGATAATATTCATGTTGAGTGTTGGGTTGGGGTAACAGGTGACTGGCGGGGTAAATGATGAAAGAGGGATCAGACTTGAAACCTGAAGGGCGGAAAAAAACCTCTCAGGAACTCAAGAATCAGGATTTCATTTATATTTCGGTTTCGGGGATTGGGTTAAGTTTTGTGTGATTTGGAAATGTGTTTTCAGGTTTCTGATTCCTCAGTTTGATTGCTTGGGGACGGCGGAACGGCCTCCCCCAAGAAAGTTGAAGAACTTCTGGAGCCCCCCTTGCGGACGACTCTTGTTATGGGCATGCGCATCCGCATCCTCCTTGATATCGGGCTTGGTTGTGGCAGCCCCGCCCTTTGATTCTGGCGAGGGATGCTCATTTTCCTCCTCGGGAGCATCGGGAACCGGAGCCGTATCTGCGCCGTATTGGGCAGGAAATTCCTTGGTAAAATCGACTCCGGAAATCTGCTGGAAGCTTCCCGGTGCAGGTTGGAGGGCCTCGAGTTTCACCTCCTGTCCGTTCTCCATGGCAAAAATCTGCTCCAGGATCTTGGCGGCAATAGGCGCCGGGACGGAACCGCCCGACTTTGCCCCTTGGACAAAGACGCAGACGACATAACGGGGCTTGTCGTAGGGTGCAAAACAGAGGAACCAGGTATGGTTGTCCTTTTCCCTCCCCCGCCAGAATTGAGCCGTACCGGTCTTGCCCGCCACCACATAGTTTTTCACACGCGCCTTGCGGGCGGTCCCCGTATCATCGTTGACCACCATCCACATTCCCTTGCGCACCTTTTCGATCTGATCGGGGGTCAGCCCCCCTTCCTTGGTCAGATCAGCGCGGATCTTGGGCGACTCTTCCTTGGTGGCAGTCCCGTCCTGCGCGATCACTTTCTTGACGAGGCGGGGCTGAAAGATCGTGCCTCCGTTGGCCACTGTCGATGCAAGGATGGACATCTGAATCGGCGTGGCAAGATCGTATCCCTGTCCGATGGAGACATTGGCCGTGTATCCCGAACTCCAGCGTTCACGGGGTGCATTTTGTGCCAGCCAGGCAGGCCCTGGCAGTACACCCCTGGCTTCGTTATTGAGCGGCAGGCCCGTCTTCTGCCCGAGCCCAAGAACATGGCCCATGTAGTCTATCTGGTCGATTCCTGCAGCATTGCCGTATTGAAAAAAATAGGCGTTGCATGAATTTTTGATCGCCGTGCTGAGATTCTGATGCCCGTGGGGCGGCATCTGGGGCTTT
>CAIJRY010000047.1 GCA_903823215.1 uncultured Spartobacteria bacterium | reverse complement strand
GTCATCAAGTGAAACATTTATTTCTGAAGTGGAGTTTTCCTTGAGTGAAATGTTTTCATTTCCAAAACAACTTCCCACCGGTGTCCCATCATTGCTGAAGATTGTAATACTAAACCGTAACCTGGATATTCTTTCTTTAGCCTGAACAGTTGCGATAAATTCAAACCTATCACTAGGATCAAAAATGGGGCTACTTTGTTTGAACCGGAGTTTTAACAGCCGAGCCTGTCCTGTACCTGGATATTTCCTGTGTGCGTTTGCAACATCGAAAACCGTGTCGTAATGCAATGACTGATTATTGATATATACTTCAACCGCCTCAGTCGCTGAGCCGCTGTAAATGAGTCGTCCCTTGTTGAGTACGATTCCATTTTTTGTCAATTGCATGACAGCAGCCATATTATGACTCACAAAAAGGACCGTTCGCCCCCCTCTAGCAACATCCTTCATTTTTCCAAGACATTTTTTTTGAAACTGAGCATCACCGACTGCAAGAACTTCGTCAACGATCAGGATCTCGGGTTCCAGATGTGCTGCAACTGCAAAAGCGAGCCTTACATACATTCCGCTGGAATACCTTTTTACTGGTGTATCAAGGAACTTTTCCACCTCAGCGAATGCGACGATCTCGTCATATTTTTGACGAATCTCGCGTCTTGACATTCCCAGAATTGCGCCGTTCAGAAAAATATTTTCTCGTCCGGTCAGTTCTGGATGGAAGCCAGTACCAACTTCCAGTAGCGATGCCACTCTTCCACTGATTTCAACCCGCCCACTCGTAGGTTCAGAAATTCGACTTAAGATTTTTAAGAGGGTACTTTTCCCTGCTCCATTATTTCCTATAATTCCTATGACATCACCTTCTTCTACTTGAAAGGAGACATCACTTAATGCCCAAAAATCCTCAATCTCATCACCCGCAACAATTGCTTCACCTCGAAGTATATCACCTGTGGTTCTGGCAAGGTTCTTTACACTTCTCGATATGACATCACGGAGTGCCGTGTAGCGCTCTTTAGATCCTTGATGACCAAGGATATATTTTTTTGAAATTCCTGATACTTTAATTACTGGTTCGGACATATTTTAAACGAGATCGGCAAAGCTTTTCTCAGTGTTCCTGAAGGTTATAATACCCAGCCATAGGAAAAACACGATGATAAACATACTTAGTGTAAACCCCGGCCAATATATCGGGCTACTACCCCCAATAATGCACCATCGGAATCCATCGATAATGCCTGTCATCGGATTCAACGAGTAGAGGAGGCGCCACTTGTCGGGAACAATCGACGAACTAAATCCAACAGGTGAAATATAGAGCCCAAACTGAACAATGAAAGGTATAATGTATCGGAAGTCCCTATATTTGACATTCAGAGCTGTAATCCATAAACCGGGCCCCAGACTTGCCAAAAATGCAAGCACGATAAAAAATGGAATCAGAAGTATTTGCCAATGAGGTACATAGCGATAGTAGATCATCATTCCGATTAAAATTATAAAACTAATCAGGAAATCGACAAATGAAGTTACTACAGCTGCAGTGGGTACAATCAGTCTGGGAAAGTACACCTTGCTAATCATGTTGGAGTTCGCAACAAGGCTCATTGATGCTTCAGAAAGAGCCGTCGAAAAAAATGTCCAGGGAAGCATACCAGCAAATACCATGAGGGGATAGGGCGCTCCACCAGGACTAGGAAGTTTGGCTAGTCTATCGAAGACAAATGTCAGTATTAACATTGTTAAGAATGGACGGAGAATTGCCCACAATACTCCGATCACTGTCTGCTTATATCGAACTGCAATATCGCGCCATGCAAGAACTGCAAATAGTTCACGGTAATTCCAAAGATCCCTCCAATAATTAGATTCAATTCTACCAGGCTCGATAACAATTTTGTGTTTTTTAATCATGGAAACTTTATAATTATCGCAAATATGATATATTATATTTAATTATTTGCTATATTGTATGTAATGGAATTTCTGAGCATCTTGATCATGCCAACATTGAACAAAATCGCCACAATATCTCTTCGATAATCGCCAATAATTACGAAAAAGAAGAACGGCATAACGACAGCAGGTATACAGTAGAAAAGCGTGCACAATTCAAATTGGGTCCCTAGTGTTTCTTTTATCAACCTCCATGCCATGAATGCCATGTAGCCCATCAGCGGGAGGAGAAGCAGCAGCCCTACGACTCCGACGAACCTAATCGTTCCAACTGGTCCACTGTGATAATCTCCATCAAGCAGGAAGATCTCCTGCTGAGCCTCGTTGGGACCGAGTGAGGAATTTCCCATGGAGATGTCGATAGCTCGATCGTAGTCCTCGCGCCTAAAACCGAATCCGTCACCGAAAATTTTGCTGTTAATGTATTTATTGGAGGTAAGCGCCATCTGCCACATTTCCTGACGCCATTCCGTGCTGTTTCTGGCATCTGTCACCGCTACCTCGTTCCAATTCCCTGGAAGAAAACACAAAGCGCGCTGAAAGGTCAGTGGGATTTGGAATGGAGTGTAACTGATTAGAATACCCATCACCGTGATTGAAAATGCCACAAAACCCATTTTCAGCAGCCCTGAAAATCGTTCTCTCGTGTATACCGACACAAATGAATTTATCATCGATGCAATTATCGCATTTCTAAACCCACTTAGAAAAATCATCAAAAAGGCACTAATGTAAGCCACAAGCTTACCTATGTTATTTGCCGATATTAGCTTTATAGGGCTTATTTGACTTACTATATAAAGAATAAGAGTTACTCCGAACTCCTGCAAAAATTCTAAGCGTGTTTCACCTACTTCGATATTTTCAACCCCCGACGCACCAAAAATGGCAAAGGCGCTGTAAAATCTACCGAGGACAAATGAGACATTAGGGAGAAAGAGCTGAACGGCTCCAGCAATGCAATTGAATAGGCTGACACATAGAGCGATTATAGGTAGTAGGTGTATAAACTTTGCCGATATTTTGAACCTGCTTAGCATCAGATAGGCCATCAGACCAAGTGCGACATCAACATAAGGCTTTCCCCCCACTCTCGCTCCTCCTCCAATCGATGCAAACCCTACTGGATTCCTAAAAAAAGTAATGAATATATAAGTGATATTAACCCATATCCAAAGGTCTATAACCTCAATTTTTACTTTACCTCTATGGGATTTGAAGATCCATCCTGAGATGAAAACAATGCTTGTCAAAATCACGGTCAATTGACGCACATCAAAGGGCAGTGGCAGCAAAGAGATCTGCCCTGTCAGTCCCCAGCAGATCGGAATCAACACATAGATTGAAGATCCAAGTCCAAACACAACGGACACAATCAGCAAGCCACCTAGTACGGCTGCAATGGGGACATAATTCTCTTCGGCAATATAATTGCCTGCATACGCAGCAAAGAGACAGCCACCGAGGATCACAAGGAACTCCATGATCTGTTGATTGGTGATATTTCTGAGCGATGTGGACATGGATTGCTTGAACTAGAGAGTCTCGTTATTTTTCCGCTGGAAGCTCAATCACATACCATGTTTCAGAATCTTTACCGGCAAAAATGGCGACTTTCTCCTCCCATCGAATTTTTCCTCCAATAGACAGGGCTAGTTCCCTCGCATCTGTGTGGTACCTCCATTTGATCCCCTCGTCTGATCCGACAGTACAATCCACTCTCCTCATCATCGCGGGGACTTTGTCCGAAACAGAGTTGAGGTCGATCACTTTGCGCTCTCCTAATGGTCTCCATAGGGAATACTCCGACTCATTGCCACCTCCAGCAAACCCGATCCTCCTCACACTGGCTGGCAGATGCTCCCGGACGACGCCCAACGAATCATTTCGATTTCCGTAGACGGAATAGACCGATCGGATCCGCTCAGCGACAGAGGGATTGAGATGTAACTGTTTAGGAATTTGGACCAGTGTATCCACAGAAAGAATGGGGCGAGCTGGACTCAAGATCAGCGCTGGGAGAACGGCCAACTGAGCAAGCAGAGCCAGTATACGCCACCAGACTGTTCTGACCAAGTGGTGCTGTCCTTGAAGAAGGAGCAAGGGGAGCAGCAGCCCGGGATAGTATGCCGCAACAAGGCGGGCCGCACTCTCCGAGCCAAGCTTGGCCATGTAGGCTCCTAGGGCAACCCAGCAGAGTATTCCAAAGAGAAACCCTATCCCCAACTCCAGCCTCCAGTTTCCTCTCAGCACAATGGCCCCAAAAGAAAGGAGTAGCAGGAGCGTGATCCCTAGTCCCAATCCAGCACTTTCTTCCATGGGAAGTTCACCTAAATTTAGGTCTAGCCGAGGAAAGTGGTCGCGAATGGATCGGAGGGGTTCCTGCTCCATCAAGCTTAATGTCTTCGCATTCCAAGCCTTGGCCATAGGGAAAACGGGCGGGGCAACGGCACCAACGCCAATCTGAAGCGAATTTCCGATCACTCCCGCAACTGGATCCTTGAGCTTCACTCCATGTTTGTTTAGCGGGTCACCGCCCCAGTCTCCGGCATTTATGGAGGAGAGCACGGCAATTGGCAAAAAAGAAACTGCGATGGCAATAGACGAGACCAGGATTATTGCAATAGGCCGTCTGATCAATAGACCGAACAACGGAACCATGACCAGCGCCAATGGCAACAAAAGGGGTAAGTTGGTTGCCTTGGCACCAGTGAGCATGGCGGCGGAAAGCAAGGCCAGAGCTGCATAACCAAAAGAGTTTCTCCCCCTTGCCCATCCTGCAAAGACGATGGCACTCAGGAAATAGACGACGGCAAAGCTGTCATTGCCAATACTGCCCGCCTGCAGGGCAAAGCAGTAGGCCGTCGGAAGGATCCACATCCAGTTCCATGCAACCCTTCGGGACACCCCGAGAGCCGTGAAAGAGGAATAGATCAGTCCAGGCAGAAGCATGTACGAGATCAGATTGATGAGGAAGAGGAGCCTGTCCGTCTTGAGAAGAATCAGCATGGGGGCCATCAACCACTCGAATCCTAAGGCACTGAAATCCATCCGGTCATTAAATCCTCCGATCCAGTGCCATTGGTTCTCACTCCACCAGTGTAGCACTCTGGGAAGCCGATAACAGAGAGCATCGTAATTGTTGGGAGCGTGTAAAGCTCCCCCAATAAAAGCAATTAGCAAGCAGAGGCAATAGACCAACGGAAGCGGCCTCCGAAAACGGCGCAACAAAACTCGCACGGAGAACCATTTCCTATGCGCAAATTGATTAGACCCCAGGTTTTTATAAAGCAGTAGGATTCCCGTGCATAGAGCCAACGAGACCAGATACCCCGACCCATTGAGTTGATGGCACACGGAGAGAATCCATCCCGTACAAACCAACCAAGCCGACAAAAGGATCCAGAGTGTGTAAGGAGACATCCTAAAGGCGTGAGATAAAAAGGAGAATATTTGCAATATCAACGCACTTGCGCGATGGCCACTATGCTCTGACCGATGCAAGGGCGGCACCATCCACTCTCCAAGAAGTGGGCATATCTAAAGATAAACCTGTCATAGAATCGAACCATTTTAGGGTTAAAAGTCCTGCTTTGCATCAATTTGAAGTTTAACAACCATGCGAAATACCCCGGAAAGTTGAAGTAGAAGATTTTTTTGGGAGCAAAACCGGCCTCTGTTAGGGCTGCCTTCATGGTGCTTCTCGTGTATCTCCTGAAATGTCCGAAATCCTTATCCAGAGGGGAGTAGATCTCTGGGCGTGCTGGAGCAAGAATGCACAGATTGCCTTTTTGGGGAGAAAGCAAGGCATGGTAACGGGTCAATTCCTCGACATGATCGTCAATGTGCTCAATCACATTGACGCTGACGATAGTGTTACAGGAAGTTCCCTCAGGCAAACTGGAGACGGTTCCCTCAACCAAGCGGATTTCCGGGCATTCCTCACGGAACTGTTTGGCAAATTTTGTGTCAGGTTCGACAGCAGTAAAATTATTGGAACCCACTGCCTCCACAAAAAATTTGGACATCTGGCCGATCCCCGCACCCACTTCGATGACATGTCCAGATAGATACGGCATAAACTCCCTGACTATAGCCAGCGGGTAGTAGTGGGCTTCTCCGAGAGCGGAGAACTCGAAATCTTCCGTCGTGGCGGTACTATTAGGTTCCAGGGAGGATTGTTGCATTACAGGG
This sequence comes from uncultured Spartobacteria bacterium, assembly GCA_903823215.1. Classification (GTDB taxonomy): domain Bacteria; phylum Verrucomicrobiota; class Verrucomicrobiia; order Chthoniobacterales; family UBA6821; genus UBA6821. Next base: position 421 of record CAIJRY010000047.1, on the reverse strand, counting down.
GTCCTATAACTAGCTCTGAAAGTGGTATTTCAAGATGCAAGCAAGGGCGCTCAGTCCATCCCTCCAGCCTATCTTTTTACCCTCTGCATAGGTTCTTCCTGAATAGGAGATGGCCACTTCATAAATACGAATGCCCATTTTGGCGACCTTGGCCGTGATCTCGGGTTCAAATCCGAAGCGGTTCTCCTCAATGCGAATCGACTGGATGACCTCACGGCGGAAGACTTTGTAGCAGGTCTCCATGTCGGTGAGGTTCAAATTTGTAAAGACATTGGAGAGCAGTGTTAGGAACCTGTTGCCCACCGAGTGCCAGAAATAGAGAACGCGGTGCGCCTCTCCACCGATGAAACGGGATCCGAAGACAACATCGGCCTTACCCTGAAGGATCGGCTTGATGAGCACGGGGTACTCCTCGGGGTCG
>CAIJRY010000046.1 GCA_903823215.1 uncultured Spartobacteria bacterium | reverse complement strand
CAATCCCCACAATGCGAGCTACTTCCGAACCTCTTTCCATCCCCTTCACTGATACCGACTCATTCATTGATCCATGCTCTTTCTCCACATGAGCGACCTCCACCAAAAGACCGATGCTCCCTCGACAAAAAGTGCATCATTTTTGAACGGCCCGACATAGTGACGGCAGACGGCCTCCTTGCGACGGAAATTTGTCCAACTGATTTCGTATTCCGAAGGCAGCTTGCCTCCCTTTCCCCAGGTCGATCCCATGACGGCAAAAAATGTCTGTTCGAGGAAACAAAATTCCTTCGCTTTCGGGACGCAACATCTGAGAAATTTCTCCGCGAGTGCAAGATCCACTGCGGGGCGAACCATCAAATCGAATCCGCTATTTACCCGCTCCCAGATAGGAAAACCCATTTCCGACTCAATTCCGGAACGGTCGGAGGAGTATTTTTCCCTGGTATCTTCCATGAACCAAAAAGTCTCCGGACGCTCCCTCATCCATTCCAATACAAAGTCGGGACTCTTGAAAAAAACAATATCGCTATCGATCACAATATATCGGTCATGGGGGGCATAATGGCGCGTGTCAAAAACCTTCAAAAACCACGGATGTTTTTTGCGGTTCTCCTTGCAAAGAGGAAACGCGGAGAGTGCCTCTTCAAGGGCCTTGTCGGCCACATCCCTTCTGACGACTGTGGCATCCGGAAAATTCTTTTTGATTTCTTCGACATCATCATCGCTCAGCGTTCCGTCATCATGAACAACCGGATCCCATGAAAACCCTGAATGGCACTCCAGACTGCGAAGCGTGAGTTGTCCCATCAGCAATCCTGAATGAGAAAGCACCATGTGCAGTGAAACTGGCAATCCATGATGTTGGAGTATGCGACGCCGACTCACCGCTTTTCGGGCTAAAACATCACGGCAAAAAGCAATTAGTTTTTCGCGCAGGACCGTGGGTATCAGTTTCATTGGCCCTCTCTTTCTCTTATCTCTTGGAGAAGGTTATCGAAAATCGGCGTGTTCCGTCGCTTCAAGTGTTTCGTGAAAAATGGGTTAATTTTCCCGGCTGCCATGACTCCCGAATAAAACATCGGGAAGGGACCGTTATAGAAAAAATCGTCGAATCCGATGAATTTGAAAAACTGTTTCCCAAAACCAAACTGATAAGCCATCGGCACCAAACTCATCACACGGCGAAAAAACCAATGTCCGGCAGTCTCCATGAATAGCTTTTGAGAACACGGTTTGTTGAGAGCCAGTTCACTCCCGCAGATCTGGTAACAACTCTCTTTGAAATCTTTGGAAATAGGTGCATCCAGTTTGTCACTAAGTTTTTCAAAACCCCAAGGATTAGGCTTATCGTGCTTTTTGAGAGCTTCAAGACATTCGATCAGCGCATCCATCCGAAAAAGCGACGGATGAAGATGAAATCTTGGAGCTTTCTCGGTAGTCAGATGTTTAAGACGGTGTTGTTCTGCCGGGAGTACAGGCCCCGCCCTGGTGGCGAATCTCTTGTTATCCCAACCCATCAAAGCAATGTAGGAAGCTGGCAGTGTGTTCAACAGTGCCGGAAGAAGGGTGTTGAGATTAAGCTCATGACAAACATCCAGAGGCATGTGATCTTCCAAAAAGAAATAGACAGCCTCGAAACCGTCGGCCCTGAGTCTGGCCGCCGCGTCAAAGACAAAGTCTGCCCAAACGCGAGGCAGATGCCCTTCTTGAACAGGGATATGGGGCAACTCACCGGCCTCTTCTGAAGTCAGACCACAGAAGAAGACTGGCGGGTGATTCGGCCAGAATGTTTGGATCATCTTCCATGTATGGGGAGCAATCCATCGATAGGGGTGATAGACGGAGATGAGCACACAGAGGGAATCCGTACGAATTGGCGTGAGATGCTTCATGAGGAACTGGCTGTACGGAGCAGTCCCTCCCTCCTCATTTCATCCAGAGAGTGTTGAAATGAACTATTTGCCTCGGAAGAGAGATGCTGTGAAACTACCCAGGAGGCGAATGCACCAACCCCTGCATCCAACGAAGTGAACTCAAGCGGACCAAGTTTATTGAATAACTGCGTTGTATCCGCCACGGCGTGTCGGATATCTCCCAGACGAAAATCACCGCTGATAAACGAATCCGGATTCACGGAGAGAACCTTTCCCAACGCCTTCACCAGATCATCCACAGTCTTTCTGACCCCCGTCCCGACATTCAACACGACACTTTTTGAATCCGTGCAGGTCAATGCCCTCACATTGTATTCGACCACATCCCCCACATAAACGAAATCCCTTGTTGGCAAACCATCCTCAAAAATATTGATCGCTTTCTTGCCAAGAAGCAGTTGTGTGAAAATCGAGAGGATGCCGGTATAAGGATTTTTCAGTGACTGGCCAGGGCCATAAACATTCTGATACCGGAAAACCACCGATGGAATCCCTGCAGCTTCGGCAACATTGGCCACGATCATTTCCTGGGCAAGCTTGGTGATGCCATACACGGATACCGGGCCGACAGAATCTGTCTCCAGGGAAGGCAAAGGCTCAACCTGATTTCCACATTGGGGGCATCTGGCGTCAAAAATGCCTGATTCCATATCGGTATTATTCCGTCCCTTGGGAAAGACCCGTCCATGTTCCGTACACATCGCCGCCCCTTCTCCATAAACGGCTCTCGAGGAACTGACCACAACACGGGCGATCTGCGTACGATATTTCAGCAGTAGATCCCCGAAAATACCCGCACCATGCACATTGACATCGGAATATTCGCCGACCCGATACATCGACTGACCAGTTCCGGTGGAAGCAGGGAAGTAATAGATGGCCTCGGTCTCTCCAAGCACCCTCTCCAGAGCATCGCGATCCCGGGTATCACCTTTGATTACCGGCATGCACTTCGCAAGTTCAGCGACATGGGGCAACCCTTCTTTACCGTGAATCTGTGGATCGAAAGAATCAAAAATTACCGGAGAATGCCCCAGTAGCAGCAGTTTCTGAGCCGTGTGGGATCCGATGAATCCGGCTCCGCCTATCAGGAGTATCTTCATGTGAGCTTAATTAACGATCCGACCATTTGGAATAGACAACCGGATAGGAGTTAGATTTCCGCATGAGTCCCGACACCTTAAGGAGGGGAGCCATAATTTGTGAACGCCAAGTCCACGGGGAATGGACGCCCATGTCACGCGCTTGATCAAGTATTGGTTCCAGCAGACTCCATGCTTTTTCGTGATGAATGCGTTTGAGCGCATGGTCGATCATCTTCCCTGGAGTGACATCAAGAAAGGAGGTTTCGATTCCCTTTTTCTCACACCAGAGAAGGAATTTTCTCTGGAGCTGAAGACGATACCAGATACTCCCCTCCGTTTGCTGACCGAGCGAAGTGGGCGTGTAGGTTTTATCCAATACCACGCTGTCGCAGTGGGCAAAGGAAGTCACAACACCGCATCGAAGCCAATATTCGGCATCCTCCACCTGACGAAAATTCTCATCAAATCCACCCACTTCCTTATTCACCGAACTCCTGATCAGTGCTGCTCCAGCCGTTGGAATAGGTGTCCACCAGAAGTGTGCCTTTGCCGGAAGGGGGGGGTTACCGACCGCATAGGGGCGACCATGAAGTTTCGCATCCGTGGGATCTGCGTGGCGTTGCAGCACAAATCCATAGACGACACCTGCATCCGAATCAGTTGCCTTGGCGGAAAGTGAGGCAAGGGCATCCGGCAGCAGCACATCATCCGCATCGAGAAAGAGCAGCCAGTCGCCAGATGAGCTGGCAAATCCAGTATTACGTGCAGCAGCAAGGCCACCGTTCACACGATGCACATAGGTCACATCTGAAAGATTCCGGCAGAGATACTCAGTTACATCCGTACTGCCGTCATCCACGATGATTATTTCATCTGCAGGACGCGTCTGAGCACGAATGCTGGCCACGGCAGAAGGAAGCCACTTGGCGGCATTGTAGGCAGGGATGATAACGCTGATCTTCAACTCTGATTAGGAATAAGCGGCGATGTGGCGAATACACTTAGTGAAACCAAGCAAGTTATGGCTTGTGCAGCTTTTCAGGAGATGGATACATAAGAGGAATACTCATGGCTACAGGCAAAGAAATCGAGAAGAGATCACACATTACCGGTTTTCAGGAGGAAATTGATGCGGCCTCTTTTGAGTCTCGTGATCGATTTATGACCTGGTTTGACACTGCCAAGGATGGCGATGCCGCCTATGTGCGCGGTTCTTGGGATTTTTCATGCCACATAGCCCCCTTCCTCATGGGATGTCTGAAATCTCCCGAAGATTCCACTGTACTGGAAATCGGATCGGGGGGTGGGAGGATTCTGGCAGCGGCGGCGCGACACTTCCGACAGGCCGTCGGGGTGGACATTCACGAACACAACGATCTGGTGAGCAAGGAGCTTTTCTCCCGTGGGGTTACTAATGCAACATTACTTAGGAGCGATGGAAAATCACTGCCCGTGGATAATGGGAGCATCGATGTGATCTATTCCTTTATCGTTCTTCAACATGTCGAAAAGCTGGCGATTTTCGACTCGTATATCCGCGAGGCATATCGGGTTCTGAAACCAGGGGGAACTGCCATCCTCTATTTCGGACGCTGGCAATGGCTTTCTCATATGAAACCTGGAAAGTGGCGTATTCTTGCAGACCGTTTTCTGGAGCGAATACGCCTGCCATCCGGTTATGAGGAACGACCCAGCGTCGTAAACGAGATCAATCTGATCGTGACTCTTCCCAAAGCAATCGAGCTGGCCCATGCCGCCGGATTCAAAGTCCTGAAAACCCTGACCTCACGCCGCAGAGTGCCGGACGATGCACTCCTGCCCGGTGCACAGCATGGGCTTGTCTTGAGGCGGAGTTGAACGGACCGCACTCGCTTTCAAAAAATCACTTATCAATGCTCCTTGGATTGTAAAAATCTCTGATAAGTAAAAGGACGGCTTGTAAAACCAAGTTGCTCAAGCTGCTCCACCCCTTGTAGCAAAATAGATTCCTCGTTCCAAATTTGAAGGGAGCCTTCTGTTTTTGACACGGTTTTGGCATAAGCCTTGTATTCCGATCCCCCTTGCCAATGCTGTTCGCGGGATACCTCTTCACGAACATGGACTTCAAAATCCTGAAGATATTTGAAATGGCAAAGAACCGCTCTGAGTTCAGCGATTCGGGCATGTTCAATATAATGTTGACCGTCCGAAAGGAACATTCCCGGAACAAAACGAAATAACGGAAACTTGGAACAACACGCTGAAACATCAAAAGTCCGTTTCCGCACGCCCCCTTCGAAACGGTACTCCAAACCGGAACCACGATAAAATGCACGGGGTACCTTAGCTAAGGACTTCATGGAATCGAAATACCACGGCATATGAAAATAATCAGATCCAGAGACATAAACGACTTCAGCCACTGGCTCTTTGGGATAGAGATCCAAAAGAATCGCATGTAGCGCATTGGCCCCCTCCTGCTCCAGATAACGGCAGAAATCAGGAATAGGAAGGATGCCGGATGCTGGATAGAGAAGTAATTCGTCAGCATCGACCACCATGCACCAACGACCCGCACCGTGCCTGTGGAGGAGATAATCAAGCCATGATTCCTTGCGGTAGAAATGGGCTCTGGTCATGTAGAGAAGGACATCGGACTGTGCGGCGAGGAATTCACGCGTCGCGTCAGTGGAATTGTTTTCCACAAGCACAAACTGCTGAATTCCAAGTTTCCGGTAATGATTTAAAAACGCTGGCAGGCGAAGCATTTCATTCCGAACAACTGCAAAGACGATCGGCTCTGCATCCTCCGTGATTTTCCCGGAAATCACAGCCAGTTCAGACGAAGCCTTCCACCTCCGAATCATCCGCTTCAAAACAGTTCGGATTCTTTGGCTAGATGTTTTCATTAGGCACACCAGCAAACAGTTCCAAAAGCTTTCGCATGAAGGCCTCGCGATGAAATTCATTTTTTGATTGGTCAGCGAGCCTCTGCGCATCGGTCCGTTTGGCCACAAATTCAGTGGGTACTGCATTCAATGTCCGCGCCAGAGATGAAATATCTTTTTCATTCACCAGCCACCCCCCACCTTCGCGCTCCACCCTATCTCCAGCCCAGCTTCCGCGGGTTGTTATCACCGGCTTTCCCAAGACACGGGCTTCGCAAAAAATACCGCTTGTCCTGCGGGCATAGCAATCGAGATGGTAGGGCATCAGGATGACATCGGCCTGAGCTAGCAGCCGTATATATTCATCATCGGAGAGAGGGGACTCAATCCACTCGATCCCCTTGATCCTATCGCCCCCCTCCTCCTTGCAAATACCTGACTGAAGAATCTCTCCGCAGATTGCATCGGGATCATGACACTGAATCACAAACGAAAGCGCAT
>CAIJRY010000045.1 GCA_903823215.1 uncultured Spartobacteria bacterium | reverse complement strand
TCTGTGGAGATCCCCGGACAGTCCCCTCGCTATGAGATGACGGACAAAGGCCATCATCACCACTTTCACTGCAAAAAATGCCAGACCGTCTTTGACCTTCACGAGTGTGTCGCAGGACTCAAAAAACTCGCCCCCGAAGGATTTGAAGTCACCGACCACGAGATCATCCTCTACGGACTCTGCAGGAACTGTGCCGCATAGAGGGATAGAATGAAAGTGAGGTCGGTAATCGGATTATTAGAGATCAGCACAATGAGTGTTCCAGTGACCTCCAATTTTTACTGATGTTTTCTAACTTCCGCCTCTCTTCTGACCTCTGTTCTCCGGCTTCTGATCTCTACTTCCTCTCCGACTGGAAGATCACCTTACCCCCTTCCTCCTTGCGTTTTACCGGCACACAGAGCACTTCGCCGATCATATGCTCCTCCATCGCGCAGACTTCGGGATACTCCTTCATGATCTGAGCAAGCGGATTATGACTCTCGCGGATCTCCCAGCGATCCCCTTCACCTTCGACCAGTACGGACATTCTCCCCTCGGCATCACGGAGCCTTGCCAGCGCTCCCAGCCATTCCGAGGGAGCTTCGGCGTTGATATGCAGGCTGTAACGGGACTTCATTGACCTGAAATACATCATCAGGAGTTTCTGTGGCGCGGTGGCACCGTAGAGGCCTGAGGCTTCCTTCAGCAGCGCAAGGGCAAATTGATTTTCCGCGGAGACAAAAAGAGCTTCACCGAGATCGCTCAACTTGTAGAGAAGGCGGGGCCGGCCCTTGCTTCCGGGCGAAGAGGGTTCTCGTCCGCCTGTCAGATGTCCTGAGGAGAGCAGGGCAAGACAATGGGCTTTCACCCCCATATAGCTCATCCCAAGGAGAGAGGAGAGATCTTGAACACTCATTCCGCTTCCCGATCTCTTGACCTGTTCGAGTACCGCCAGCCTAGGTCCGCGACCCGCACCGAAAAGAAGGGACTTCCGCATCAGAAAAGCTCTCCCTGTTCTGAGGTCGAAAGACGAAAGACGAAAGACGAAGGCATTATAGCCGCAGCTTATTCAATACTTTGAAATTCGTCCCTCGTCTCTCGACCTTCGACTAATCGCGCCTTTTCCCTTTCAACTTCAGCAGTTAGCGAGCGAAACTCGCAATCTCTTAAAGCAGCGATCAGCGCATCATAATCAGGCTTGATCCCCATCTCTAAAATCGAAAGCGGCAGTGGAAGATCGAGATCGAGTGCCACCATTTGACGGTTGGCGCGGACAAGATCGAGTGACGGGAGAAGCTTCTCACTGACTTTGGGATCGAGATCGTCACCCTCCAGCAATCTTTGAAGGGAACCATATTGCCTAATCCATTTGGCTGCAGTCTTTCCACCGACTCCCGGCACCCCGGCAATATTATCCGCACTATCCCCTGTAAGCGCAAGAACATCGGCAATCTGCGCGGGATCGACACCCCACTTCTCACGAACCTCTGGAACTCCCAGGAGCTTGAATCCTCCATTCCCCTCACCGAGATCCGCCTTGGCTGTGGAATAAATAGAGACACCCTCCCTCACCATCTGGAGGATATCCTTGTCATTAGTCGCCACCACACACTCGATGCGACCTCGACAGGCCTCCATGACATACGACGCAATCAGATCGTCCGCCTCGGTATTTTCCAGAAAGAGACTCGCGACGCCCAGCAGCGGGACAATTCGTTGGAGGGGTTCCTGCTGCACCTCAAGATCATCCGGCATCGCCTCACGATGCTGCTTGTATTCGGGCTGGAGCTGAGTGCGGCGCTCAGGCAGCCCGGCATCCCAGATCACGGCTGCATAGTCCGGATTCAGATCGGCAAGCATCCGCCTCAAGGCCTTCACAAACCCGTAGATGGCATTGGTCGGCTGGCCCCGTGAATTCTGCAGTCCACGGATCGCAAAAAATGACCGGTAGAGATAGTAATGCCCATCGACAAGTAGCAAGCGCTTGGAAATCGGGCTAGACATCAGATGTTATCTACTGCGGAAACGCACGGAGGATGTCCGGTTCAGCGAGGATGGTAAGCAAAACATCCATATTCCCATAGCGGATGCTTCGCGTGTGACCGACCATGCGCCGTCGTCCATTCAAATTGAGTTGGAGCGGTTCCAGATGCTCATTCTGTTCAAGTCGGTTGATATATCTTGCAATCGTGTACCCATGGCGATTCGGGGGAGCCAGAAGATCAAAATAAGTGCTGACTAATTTTTCTTGTTTGAGTTCAGGAAGCAATACTTGAGCAGACTCATTCCAGTAGAGAATCTTACCATTATGATCCGATGTAATGATCGGCCAGGGGAGACTCTTCAAGATCGAATTGAGCTCGCCCTCTTTGCGTTTCAATCGATTTAACACGATGCTGAGATAGACAAAAATCCACCCAACAACCATGTAAGTGCCTGCTCTGAGAACCGGGATCGTGTACTGATCATAGTATGGATGACCGCTGAAAAGTGTGAACAGCCTCGCATCCAGAAAGATGGCACAGACCACACCTGTATAGATCACCACCCAGAAAATCATCACGCCCGTCTGCAGAGTGACAGACATGAAAAGCATTCCGACCACGAGAAAAAACGGGGAAATTGTTCCTATCTTGGTTACATAGTCAACCGACAGAACCGCAACGAGGTATGAGGCCGGTAAGATCAGCTCGATAAGATTTTTTTTACTGAAAAACATTTTCACCATGATTGACATAGATCCAGACTACGAAACAAGCCAGAGATCTTGCTGAGCCACCCTGCCTTGTCAAACTGGTTCACCAGTTTCGTGTGGCCTTGACTTCCCATAGAGGCTCCCAATCCCGGATTTTGAAGGATTGTAAGGATAGCATCCGCCATTGCCTGAGGAGAACTAGGATCTGTCAGCAAGCCGTTGACCCCTTCATCGATCAACTCAGGAAGGGCTCCTATGCGGTTGGCGACAACGGGTCGCCCCTTGGCCCACGCCTCCAAAATCACCATACCAAAAGATTCTTTCCATATGGAGGGTAAGATCGAGCAGGCTGCCCTACCCCAGATTTCAGCCATTGATGCATGATCCAGAAAGCCTGTGAATTTAACATTTCTGAGAGAGCGTGATTGCACCATTGTCTCCAGCCGACCCCTCTCCGGGCCATCCCCCACAATCCAGAGTTGCCTGCCACATCTCTGGATTCTCTCCCAGGCCATGAGAAGCTGATGCACTCCTTTTTCATGGGATAGCCGTCCAACGAAAATAACATCCCCATCCTCGGGATATGCAGGTGGTGGCGCCTCCGGTTCCAGAAAATGATGGACGACGGAGATCTTCTCTTCAGGAATTCCCATCTTGATATGTTCCTGCCTTTGGGCCTCGCTGATTGCCACCCAGTGGTGGATACGATCGAATAGCTCCAACCCCCGCGTACGCATCATGATAGCTCCCATGATGCCACTTTGAATATGGCTTTCATGCCAGCAGGCCGTCCGAAAAGCTGGAAAAAAGTTCCCACGCATGCACAGTTGGCACGGTTCGCCGTGATTCATGAAAAATCCATTCACGCATCCCATCCGATAATTGTGGAGATATTGGATCACTGGCACGCCTAACTCGAAGGCTAGGCTATACACCGAGGGTGACATTGCGGGGAAAACATTGTGGATCAGCCAACAATCATAACGCCCCAGCTTCTGATACCTTCTCAACTGTCTGACGAGACTCCAGTTGGAGAAAGCTTTCAGGGTGCCTATCCCCTGCTTCACAAACCCTCCGGAAAATAAATCAGTGCTGGATGCGAGAAAAGTCCCAACATCGAACTCGGCGGAGAGTGCATCCCCGATTCTGTACACACTTCCCTCCTCACCCCCATACTCCTTGTAGCGGGAGAAAAGCTGGAGAATCTTCATTTTGGATCCGACCCTTCCGGAGGGGGCGAGTGTGACATTCATCCTGCTGGGGGAGCTAATAAAGATCCAAGGGTTTGTTTTCCACCACGGGGGAGATTGGTTTGGAGGCTTCCGTTTGGTCGGATTTCAACGCTCCTCCGGAAGATGAGGGGATGCGTTCCAACAGCGCTGCAATCCCCATCATGCCGATCAGAGCAACAATGAACACCAGATACCCAGCTCCGAGATGAAACCATGATGGATCGGTAAGCGGATTCTTTCCTATTGCAAACTCACTCCCAAAGGCCACCGTGCCGAGTGTCAGAGTCAGGATTCTCACGAAATTTCCCAGAACCGCAAGAGGAAGGGCACATAAGAACAGCACCCATTTCTTCCATGCCTCCTTGAGGGTAAAATGGGCAAAGAGGGATCCCACCATCATCAGGGCAAATAGCGATCGGATGCCGCTGCACGGATTGGCAACATCGACGGCGAAGCGCTGGCCCGCAGCCAGATGCAAGGTAGCATCAGGAGCCGAGAGAATACCTGTTCCGTTCAGAATGACGGGAATACCAAGCAGATTGAGCACCAACACGCTCAGTTTGGACATGATAAATCGCAGGGGAAGCGCAACCAGCATATCAAGTCCAGGAAAGGGAATCGCAAAAATCAGAAAACCTATCGGGAAGGAGAGAGCCTTGAGAAAATCCCATCCAAGCAGCCACCACACCGAACCCGCAATGACCATCATGATACTCACCAGACCCGCAAACGTGACATCGGCCTGATTGCCAGCCCAGAAAAGCAGCAACCCGGCAATCAGGAGAGGCAAACCTCCCCAACCGCACCGGGGCGTCATGGAGAGGAGCCTCTTGCGATCGTGATAAATCAGAAAACAGACGGCGGGTAGGATCAGAAACCCATGCCCCATGTCTTCGTTCTCATTCCAGTTGATCCAGATATAACGAGCGAGCGAATAGGTGGTCGTTCCCACCCCGTAGCTATATTGAAGGGTAAGCAGCAGAGCTGCGAGAAGGAGGATTGCCATGGCGGACACAGTCAGCGTCGTCCGATGTGATGAGATGGAGGAGTTCATTGAGAGGCCGGGGAGTAAAAAGTGGGAAGGTCTGAAAGTAAAAAATAGAACCAAAACTACTCTACCCCGCTACACGCGCCTAAGGTGTTTTTGGAAAGCGGCGATTCGTTTGGAAAGCGTTTCGTAGTCAATACGCAAAGTTTCTGTATCGGATTCCTGCAAAATGACAAGATCCGCAGCTACATAGCTCATGCTCCTAACTTCACCAGCCGAGCCCTTCGCTAGATCCAAGAAGCGGGCAAAGTCTTTGTCTGTTCTGCGTTCAAACCCCTCGCTAATATTGTTCATCACTGATAGCGCCGCTCTTCGCATCTGTTCCTTGAACGTGAAATCGCGGCAATTTTCCAGCGCCATATATACGAGTTTGTTGAGGCGCCGAGCCTCTTGCCAAATCTCAAGATCCTCAAATCGTTCTGCAAAGCTCATTGTTTCTGATTTTTTTTATCACTTTCCCACCTTCTTCACTTTCTTACTTTCCTACTTCTCGAAAATTTTATTTCAGCATTTTAACTTTCTAGCTTTTTAGCGTTTATCTCCACCACCCTTCATCACAAGTGGCGCGAGTTCTGAAATAAAGGAAACAATCATCTGCTGAGTCTCATCGGCATTTTTCCCATCGGTTTTCAACCCCTTCAGCACGGGGGCACTCACCACGACATAGGCCCACCGATGATTGCGGCGATGCACTACTCGATCCCAGCTTGAGAGAAAGAGGCGCATGAAGTGTGAAGGGGTCGACACGCCGTTACCAACAAACCAGTAGCAATAAAAACTCTCCAAGGGATGAGTCACACCTGGGCTGGTCTCGATGGATCGTGAGATCGAGTCATTCATCACCGAAATCGCCCGTCCATCGGTGAGTTGGACCGGTAGACTCTGACGTCGGTTAATCGACCACCCCTGTGCGGGCAAGCACAACTCCGGTCGGTGAATGCTTCGCTTCTCGGCTCCGGCCAGCACGATCTGGGCACTGATCAGATTCCCCGCTGCATCATGATACGACTTTTTGACGATATCCGTGTCACTCGGGAGGACATGTTTTTCCCCTTCGGAAGGCTCCTCGGTTTTTCCAATAAAGCCCCCCACCTGAACAGGAAGAATCATGATGACACCGCTCTCGTTGGCAGTACTGACCGAACCTGAAATCTTGAAGGCTAACACGGTCAGTATGGCAAGCAGACAAACCAGCGCAATACGCACGATGGGAGATTGAAAGAGGGGCATTGGGAAGATGAGTAGAAGCTAAAAGAAGGAAACGCTGAAAAGCTAAAAGATTGGAGAAATCAGAAGTCAGAGATCGGAGGTCAGAGGTTAGGGAGTCAGAAGAAATGGGGCGGGATTAGTGATGCCGAGCATCCTTCGTATTTCACGATTGGGGGCAACAAGGTCGACCTGAAGATCAGTTGTCAGATAACCACAATCCCGCGCAAAATCCAGCAGCGTTTCCGTCTCGCGTTCTTACTACAATTATTAAGCTCTTATCTTCCATCTTGCTGAATTCTGATCTCTGACCTCTGCTGTTCCCTACAGCTCTTTCACCGGATGCACAGTCCAGCAATTTTTCTTCTTGGCTTCCTCAACCGAGATTGCATGCGAGGGCAGATTAGAAATCAGATGATCGCAGTCCCTCCATCCCCTCACCCTATAACCTAAGTGATGGGCGAGTGAGGGAAGATACAGCTCCAAATAACACTCGATATTCTTATTTTGGTCGGCAACGCCCAGAAACGCATCCCTTGTCCACATTGAACCACTCCCGAACATCGAAAGAATCACCGAAGGATCATCCCGACGTGAAAGTTTTTCCCAGAAGGGGAGAAATTTTCCGTCGGCTTCGTGATAGAGGGCATGGTAGTGGCCGGTGCCATCGACGCGATAGAGCCAGTGTCCCATGACATCGGCATTCTCCTGCCTGATGGCCTCCACCTGCCTTTGGTTGAGATCAGACACAAGTGGGATCTGATCGTACTCGCAGAGATAAAGGTAATCGGGCTTCTCCTCCCTCACATGTGGAGCCATGGCCCGGAATATTCCAGCATAAGACTGCTTCTCTCGTTGATTGTCACTCTTACGAAGTCCCGAATCGTCGATGAACACCTTGCGGGGATAGTCGATCTGATCAAACACTTCCCTAGTACCCCCGAATACAATCCAGAGATTCTCTTCGGGGCATATCCTACCCCACCACTTCCTTAGACGTTCAATCACCTCCCCTCCCTCGTGAGCCAGGATCAGATTCATGACCCTGGGGTGATTCGCCACTGGTGCAGATGTGCCAACTCCATCAATCCTTGGAAAATCGGGCGCGGGATGCGTAGTGAAACCGATCCTCTGCTTCCAGTAGGTTAGTCGTCTCTGCTGGAGAAATCTGGGAATGAGCGGAGGCAATCCTGGATGACCAATCACAATCGGCACACCGCGCCACCCGATCACCAAACCCCTGCCGAGACTTTTTCCGCTGACACAATCCCTGATCTCCGAGGCAAAGAGATCGACGATTCTCAAGGCGGCGTTGCGAATCCGAAGCTTCCACTGCTTGAAGTGGCTCTCGATCATCAGGACTTCGGACCAGTAGTAGAATAGGAAAAGCGAGTTCCATTTCAGGTATCGTCCGGCCAACCTCCTTGGCTCACTGACCATCCGGTAGACCCAAGTCAGTCCGAGTCGCTGCATCCATGCAGGAGCATCAGGCTTCATCCCCGCATTGACATCCAGGGCAAATCCGACCGCCAGCAACACCCCGTGCTCTAGCTTCGGCTTGATCCGGAAAATCCATTCATACTGCTTGGGCGTACCAAGCCCGACCCAGATGAAATCGGGCCGCTTCTCCTGAATCTCTCCGATCACCCGCTCCTCATCTTCCAGCACCCCGTCCTCAGAGCACATCCCATGATAGCCACCCACGAATTTCAATCCGGGGTTGAGTGACAGCATCCGTTCCCGGAAGCGACTGCCGCACTCCTCCGATCCACCGACCAGATAGTGGGTGAACTCCTTGGGACACTTGTGCAGGAATCTTCTGGTGAATGTGGGGCCATAAATCCTGTCCTTTAACCTCGCACCCTGTCGGTTCATCGCCCAGACCAGAGGCATACCGTCTGGAACCGTAATGTCGATCTCGTCAGTGATCCTTGCAAATTCGCCATGATGACGGCGCATCGTCACAACGTGGGTATTGGCAAAGTCGACGGCGAACGCCCCTTCCTTGTTGATGACTGGATCCAGAACACGACAACCCAATCCCTTGTAATCAGATACGAGCAAAGGGGTACCTAGAATAGAAACCTCGCCAGGTTGAGTAAATTCAACCTGAGGCTTCTCAAAAGGCCAACCCCATCCCACACGGTCGGCTTCCCTCAGAACACGCCCCTCTGCAGTGCGGTTGTGAAGGCGATAGCTGACAGAACGGAATGCATACGATCCCGCCAGGAACTTCCTGATCCTGTGATGGAAGATGATAGCCTGTGAGAGCCACCTCGGTGGAGCATCCTGTGCCGTACGCCACCGCAAGGCCTCCTCCTTCGCAAGAGGGGATTCACTCGTGTTCTGACCGGTGAAGGCGAAACTCGATAGCAAGCGTGCGCAGCACTCCACCCTGACCCCTCCCTTCAGCATTCTCGACATCCACTCTGCATCACCGATTGAGCGCCATGTCGTGTCAAACACACCCCACCGATCCACGATCGAACGACGGTAAAAGGATGCGCAACTCAGTGATGAGAGATGAACCAATCTCGTATGAATCCAAGATGGAGCCACGATCCGACGGTAGGAGATGGCCCTTCCCTTCTCATCGGTCAACAACGCGTCACCGCATAGAATATCGATCCCCGGATGCCTGGAGAACCACTCGGCAACATAAGCGAGTGTTCCGGGGAGATACTGCTCGTCACAGTTCAGCCAAGCCCAGAGATCGCCCTTACTACGAGCAATACCCCTGTTAATTGCGTCATACATGCCCAAGTCCGGTTCCTTGAACACGCGAAGCGAGTAACCGGACTCAGTACGAAAGTGCAAAAGTTCAAAGGTTTGAAGTTCCTGAACAAAATCTCCGCCGTATTGCGATTTAAGTTCCTCACCCAACTCGCGCGCAAACTCCTCGATCCCTTGAGTACCTCCATCCTGAATGATATGCTCCACGCGAAGCGGGGAGGAGTGCGAAACCTGAATTCCTCCCCCTGACTTCTGAATCCTGACTTCTGAATCCTCCACCTCCCCCTCGACCTGATCCGCCACCGAGGCGACACAAAGCCTCAGCCATTCAAGCTGACCGTAGCTGGGAGTAATGATAGAGAAGGTCATGGATGTTCGAGAAGTACTGTTACATCGTTAGTCAGTTTCTGTGAATTTGGATAATTTGTCTTTTTCAGAATGGCGTCTTCAATCCCTCTGCCTGAGCCAACTTTCTCTGAGCAGTGTCAAAAGTAAGAAAGTTTTTTGCCTTGAGGTGAAGCGCCGTTGCAACATGGATGATGTCAAATCCCCTTGTTCCATCACGAGCCGCGTGACGGGCGGAAAGCATCTCCGCTCTCGAAACCACATCAGCCCAATCCACCGGGATTATCTCAAGAAAACCATCCTTAAGATTTTCTTCCAGTTTTGCCAGCACGGCACCGGCCTCTTTAAGGGAAAATCCCTTGTTCTGATCACGATCATGCAGAAAGGACTGCAACCTCAACGACTGACGAAATTCAAAGAGCAGTGGAGAACTCACAGGCAACGGATCTTTCAACCCGGAAAAGTATTCCGCCGCTTGGGCTGAATTACCCTGAGGCCGATACAATGCACAAAGAAAGGAAGTGTCAGGATAGACGATCATCCTTCCTCACCCTCCAGTTCGACTTGCCTCATCTCTTGAACCTGCTCATCAGAAAAACAACGATCCCCCCAGATCTCCCGCAACTGCTTCAGCATATCGGGCTTCCGCTTGACTCCTGATTGAGCAGGAGTAGCTACCAATTGGGCAAATGGCCTCCCCCTCTTGAGAATCTGAACCGTTTCTCCATGCTCGACCCATGCAGCAACCTTGCGAAAATTGTTTCTGAGATCAGCGACACTTGCTTGTTTCATGATAGAAAATTATATCACGAATCGCCCGAGTCAAGACGCCGTTGATTATCGATTGGTATTTGCGGAGGCAATCTATTCCCCGACCTCCGACCTCTGACATCCGCCCTCTGAATTCCCTTTGTCAGCTTTTCCAAATGCCAGCTTGTTAGTTTTTTCCCCTCAACCTCTGACCTCCGACCTCCGACCTCCTCAATATTCGGAGACACTCTCAACCAATCGGATTGATCCACCTCAGGGATGGAAATCGGGCAAAATCTTTATCGGTAGAATAGAGAGTACATCCGTGCTCGATTGCCAGCGAGGCCAAGTGAGCATCTGCAATAAGATTGCCGCTTGCCCCGGCCTCTTGAATCTGGACCTGGAAGATCCCCCAATGAAGCTCTGTCGGCCCCACAACCTTGACACAGGGTTGATCCAGCCAGCTACCTACCCTCATCACCGCCTCCTCGACAAGCAGGGGCTGTTCATGAATCCGTGGGTTTGTAGAAATCCGGATAAAGGCATTGATCACAGCCCAGGAGAGACAGACACGCTCGGTGCCACTCAAGACTTCATCCCACCAGACACGCGCACCGTCATGATGAACCGAGAGCGAATCCTCCGCATACAGGAGAAGATTGGCATCAGGAAAAATCACAAGTGATTCTCTCCCTCTGAAACAGACAACAACTCGGAAATATTGTCATAACTTAACCCTCTGCGCAGCCCCATGGGGCGTCCCCGCGTGGAATATGGCTTGCTTTTCGGAGGTGCCAGAACAACATCGAGGCCGACACGCAACGCCTCGTTGATCAACCTCTTAAAAGGCATTCCCGTCGTTCTCATCGCCTCTTTGGCTTTAGCCGCGACATCACTTTCAATGGTCAATGTTGTCCTCATTGAAACATCATGATGCTTTACTGCATGATGTCAATAGCATCAGCTAAGGAAAAACGCAAAAGCAGAATTTTTTCACCACGAAGAACCGAAAAGGTAGCAGCCAAGGTTATCGAGCAGAGCATTATTTGAGGAACTGGCATCGTAGAATGAAGTTTTACGAAAACGGCCGTGTTCTGAACTCCGACTATCCTGACCTCCGAATCCCCTTTGTCAGCTTTTCCAAATGCCAGCTTGTCAGTTTTTTCCCCTGTCGCCGCCTGATCTGCCAGGCCTGCGGCTCAATTCCTCTCACGAAAATTCTTGATTCTACCACTTTTCAACTGCAAGAGCTGGCACCCGAAGAAACTCTGAAGTATTTCGTGTTACAAGCGTGTGTCCATGCGATCTTGCCGTAGCAGCAATGAGAAGATCATTGGAACCGATGGCGGAACCAGCATTTTCCAAATGAGTCCGGATTTCCGCATAGTGTAGTGCTGTATTCCCCTCAAAAGGGATAAGTCTCAGGGGTGCCAGCAACTGATCGACAGCATGGCGATTTTCATCAGGACGATCACTCTTTTCCGCACCAAAGAGTAACTCTGCACGCACGATCTCAGACACGCAATAGTCACAGGGTCTCTTCGAAAGAAATTTTCTGCTCAATATCTCATCACGACTGCGTAGCAACGCGACAAGAATATTTGTATCAAGAGAGTAAATCATGAGCTAAAGTTCGCCTCCTGATCCCCCGAAGGATCGGCTTCAGATGGTATCATGAATGATGGGTCTCTAATACTTCCAAGCACTGAGTCATATCCCGTCGGCCAGTCGGGAGCTCCCGCAGCAAGAACAAGCTTCTCCCTTGCCCAGCGAGACAAAGAGAGATCCTCCAGCTTGGCAGCCCTTTCAATAAGGCGACCCGCCTTTGCATCAAGATAAATGGTCAGCTGTGGCATAATCCGAATCTAATCGAGGCACACATACTTTCAAGTATATTTTAACATGACCTCCGAATCCCCTTTGTCAGCTTTTCCAAATGTCAGCTTTTTAGTTTTTTCCCCTGTCGCCGCATGATCCGCCACCGAGGCGACGCAAAGCTTCAGCCATTCAAGTTGACCATAGCTGGGAGTGATAATGGAGATGAGCATGGAGTTACTCTATATGCGAAAAACCGGCACAAGTTCTTTTTCAACGGCATGCTCTATCATCTCAAGGCAAAATCTACTGGAGAGATCTAGCGCGGAGCGGCAACATTCGAGCCAGAGTTCGGGATCGTAGATCCATCGGCGGACTTCTTCCACACCTCGTTCAAAAAACTCCTCCCATGAATGAGGAGTAAAGTTTAGTCCCGCTTCTGGAAGACAAGCCGTGCGGGCTCCTCCGCAAAAAAGAGTCATCGATGGCAGCGCCGTGCTGTAGGCCTCTGGAATGGCACTGCTTGAAGAATCGTGAAGCGTTGGGTAAACAAATAGATGGCTGGAGGCATATGCCTCCAGCAAGCGAGGCCTTTCCACCATACCGTGAAAACTGATCCTGTTTGTAGGGATAGACAATTTACCCGCCAGATCACGCCAGCTTGCCAAGGCCGGACCATCTCCAAATACTTCCAACGATGCATCCACATCAGCGCGAATCAACCGATCGAGAAACCGAACGGCCACGGAACCTCCCTTCCACCAGAGAGATCGGCCTGAAAAAACCAGACGAAATCTTTTCCCAAGTCCTGATGCTTGCGCCCTCCTCGACGCCATAATCTCCGTCCTGGAATTTCCGGACACATCCACAACATCAGGGAAGACGATGGCTGTCTCGAGTGCTCCCGCCCTCTGGATTACCATCTCCGTTTCATTGGTCGTTACGAGCACCTTCGAAGCTTTTCCAACGACGGATCTCACTGCAGGCATCATGACCGAAAGATTATTAGCCATTGGCCTAGCAAACTCGATTGCCTGAGTAAGCAAAGGAAACCCGCTATCCTTCAACAGCCCTTGAGGGGTCGTTTCCCCTCCCCCGAGCGGGCCGAGCGAATAACGAATCCCCAGACAATCGTATCGAGGGAACATCCGAAATGATCCCAGCACAGGGTGATGTAGTCCCACATAACTTTGCTTTGCGAGAAGCTCCTGACTCTTGGCGATAACAGCATGGCACCATTTCGCATACCATATGTAGAAGGGGATCCCTCCCTTGGTCGGTCCATCCAGATCGAGCGGATGAAATATCCACTCCCCGCACAAACCTGATTCACGGCAGCCATCGACCTTGTCAGGAAGCAACAGAACATGAACCTCAAAGAATTTTGACAGGGCAAGTGTCCAGTTGAAGGCCTTTCCCGGTTCACTTCCGCTGAAGGGAGTCGCAGACAAAGCTGTGACTAAAAGTTTGGGTTTATTTGAAGACATCTATTTAGCAACTTCCTTATCTTTAAGATCTCATCTCCTCGAACTCTCCTGTAGCTGAGATGATTAATGTTGTATTTGAAAACTCCTTCATGATTTCCGTTATAAGGATCCACTCACTCTTTATCCTTCGAAGTAGTCATCCATTTTAAAACCTCCGCATTAGCTCGGGCGGCGTCTTCGATCCGGAAGCTGTCGTGGGCAAATTGCCACGCCCTCAAGGTCAGCGCCCGCCTCTCCTGTTCGGGTTGTTCCCTAGCTCGTAGGATCGCTCCTGCCAATTCGTCGACCTTGCGCACATCGCAAAGAAAACCGGCACACCCCTCCCCGAGCGTCCAGGGTACTGCGCCACTACTGCCACCTCCGACAACGGGCACCCCGCAGGCCATGGCTTCGATCAGCACCATGCCGTGGGCTTCGATGAGCGATGGATGCACCATCAGATCCGCCTCCGACTCCAGAAAATCAAGGATCTGCTCCCGGGGAACGCTCCCACTAAACTCTACACCCGCCTGCAGATTCCTGCTTCGGGCCCACTGTTCTGCCTCGCCGCCAGCACCCAAACCGGGCCCGAAAAGCACAAGCCGCGCCCCATCCTTTCTCTCGGTCAAACGGTTGAAAGCACGTAGCAGGGTTGTGACATTCTTCAATGTTCCCCAACCACCGACGCTACAGACCGTATAGGGTTGGCGGAGCGGGGTGTCCCTCTCGAGACGGCGGGCACCTCGCTCAAAAATCTCCCCGGGGAGCCCGTTGGGAATCACCTCCACGGAAGCCCGGGGTCTGAAATACCTGCGGATATGCCCCGCCGTGTAAGGCGAGACGCAGATCAGGCGATCGGCTCCGCGGATCACCCTCCAGGCCACCAGCAGATGGTAGTTCATGTGCCAGTGCTTCGCGATCCACGCACAACGCAAGGGAGCATCGTGACAAGTCACTGCCGTCGGCAATCCGCAATCCAAGGCCGCCAAGGCATGATCGTAGCTCCATTGCGCACTCAGTACGTCGGGCGATTCGGAGGCAACCGCTTCGCGGATCAACCGTCTTTCCTCCCGGTAACAATCCGGCAAATACTCCCGGGTCGAGCGTTTTGGAAGCACATGAATGGAAAGATGTTCTCCCCTCAGGTGGTAGGGAAGGCTCACGGAGGGATCGAGGGCAAAGATGGCAAGCTCATGCCCCGTCCGCAGCCATTCGCGGGCCATGGGAGTGACCGGAGTGGCGGATACCCCATTGATCTCGGGGAGCAAACGGCGCGAACGCTCGTCCAGCAGATCGGCCAGATCGTGGGGTCTGAAATGACTTACTAATCCGATTTTCATGGCAAATATTCAACCCTTTCCGGGAAAAAACGGTTCAAGGCAGAGTTGATCGAATTCCTTATGATCCGCAGAAGCTTCCTCCATAGCGGACCCGCCCGCTCGAAAGCCACGAAATCATAGGAGAGGGAGAGTTCCTTGAGCCTTCGCTCGGAGGGAAGGGAGGAACCTCCCTGATCCAGGATTCTGAGCCACGGGCGCATTATGAATTCAACCTCATCCGGGTGATATGCCTTCATGTAGTGACCGTATGTT
>CAIJRY010000044.1 GCA_903823215.1 uncultured Spartobacteria bacterium | reverse complement strand
ATATATATTGCATCGCAGTGCTGGCCGGAGACGGCATCGGACCCGAAGTCATGGCCGAGGCCTCCAAGGTTCTCCGTGCCGTGGAAATGAAGTTTGGTTTTGTCATCCAAGAGACCCCGATGCCTGTAGGTGGTGCGGGGATTGATCAGACGGGTAAGGCCCTTCCTGTAGAAACTCTTAAGGTCTGCGAAGAAAGCGACGCGATTCTTTTCGGCTCCGTCGGTGGCCCCAAGTGGGAAAACCTTCCCCCCAACGAGCAGCCCGAGCGTGCCGCTCTTTTGCCTCTGCGCAAACACTTTGGACTCTTTGCCAACCTGCGTCCATGCATCTGCTTGCCGGAGTTGGCCCATGCCTCCCCGCTCCGCCCCGAATCGGTCGCCGGCGGGGTTGATGTTCTCTGTGTGCGTGAACTCACTGGTGGTCTCTACTTTGGAGAGCCAAAGTTTTTGAAGGAGGATGGCGAGCAGACAGCCGATCCGGTGGCCGTCGATACGATGGTCTATAAGAAGAGCGAGATTGAGCGGATCGCTCGTGTCGCTTTCGAGTCATCACGAGGGCGGGGTAAGAAGCTCACCTCCATCGACAAGGCGAATGTCCTTCAGAACGGCATTCTCTGGCGCCGTACAGTCAATGAGATTGCGAAGGAGTATCCGGATGTGACCCTCTCCCATCTTTATGTCGATAATGCCGCCATGCAGCTCATCAAGAATCCGAAGCAGTTCGATGTTGTTCTCGCGGAGAATCTCTTCGGCGATATTCTGAGCGATGAGATGGCTATGATTGCCGGATCGCTCGGCATGCTTCCGAGTGCATCGCTCGGTCAGTCCAAGGGCGAGTCACGCCGCTTCGGTATGTATGAGCCAAGCGGAGGAACAGCCCCTGACATAGCAGGAAAGGGGATTGCCAATCCGATCGCCCAGATACTCAGTGCCGGGATGATGCTCCGTTACTCACTCAGTGAACCCGCTGCTGCCGATGCCATCGCTTCCGCTGTTCGCAAGGTCATCGCTGCGGGACTCCGCACCGGTGACATTTGGTCCGAGGGGACAACCAAAGTCGGCACCGCTGCGATGGGTGATGCGATCGTCATGGCGATTTAAAGCTTTGCAGTAAGATGTTGCAGAGGATTATCAACAACTGGGTTTATGGCGGATTTCTGGCATCCTTCCTGTTGTTGGGTTTGACGCCGGCATTTTATCGCTTGTGGGATCTTGCTCTGATTCTGGTCTTTCTTCAGTTGCCCGCCTACATGCTCCACCAGATGGAGGAACATGATGACGATCGCTTCCGTCATTTTGTGAATCGGATTCTGGGAGGAGGGCGGGAGATTCTCTCCAAGAACGCTGTCTTTGTGATCAATGTTCCCGGTGTCTGGGGGGTAAATCTTTTCTCCATCCTGCTGGCTTACGGGGTGGATATAGGATTCGGGCTGATTGGTATCTATCTGAGCCTGGTCAATGCCTTTGTCCATCTTGCCCAGGCGATTCATCTCCGGTGCTATAACCCGGGACTGATTTCGGCTGTGATCCTCTTCTTTCCTGTTGGTGGAATAGCCCTATGGAAAATCTGCGCCACGGGAAGTGTTCCAATGATCTATCACATTCTGGGAGCGGGTAGCGCCATCGCCATTCATCTGGGCATTGTGGTCTATGTCATGATCAGCCTGAAAAGAGCGTCCTCCTCCGCTTGAACGGGTTCGACGCAATACCCGCTTGTGGAAAAATCCTTGCCAAAACTGCCCCCTGAAAGGCACTTTTGAACATGGCAGCAATCAACAGCGATCACAGCGACGAAATATTCTACCGCTCGGCCGAATCTTTTTTCACGGCCAACTCCGCCATCGGACTGACTTATGATGATGTGACTTTGGCAACCCTGTACTCGGAAGTCCTTCCGAGCCAGACCAAGCTTGATTCACGACTGGCTGATAGTCTTCAACTCAATATTCCCATCGTCTCCTCCGACATGGATACGGTGACGGAATCACGCATGGCGATTGCCATGGCTCTCAATGGAGGTCTTGGCATCATCCATTACAACATGCCTGAGAGCGAGCAACTCAAACAGATCAGCCGGGTCAAATATCATGTCCAGGGGCTAATCCAGGATCCAATCAAGGTACTGCCCGACCAACGGATTGGGGATATTCTCAAAATGATTGAGGAGAAGAAATTCGGATTTAGCACCTTCCCCGTCGTTGATGCTCAGGGCAGGCTTATGGGGTTGCTTTCGGGGCATGTGGTGAAACCCCGTTACGCCGCCAAGACCGTTGCTGAAGCACTGACAGACCGTCAGCAAGTCCACACCATCTCCATCAAGGAACTGGGCAAAGACCCGATCGCCCAGGCTGACAAATTTTTTACCGAGCATGTGGGTATTCACAAACTGCTGGTGGTCGATGACGAAGATCGACTTCACGGACTCATCACCATGAGCGATGTGGAAAAGATCACTCAGGAACGCAAGGCTCAATTCAAGCCAGCACGCGACTCGCAGTTCCGACTGATTTGCGGCGCCGCAGTTTCCGCCACCCGCAATGCCTTTGGAGAACTCGATCGTGATCGGATACTCGGTCATGTTGGGACTCTGGTCGAACGGGGAGTCGATGTCGTTGCTGTATCGACGGCCCATGGCCACAGCAAGGGAGTTGGAGACACGGTCAGGGTGTTGAAGGATGCCTTCCCTGCACTTCCTATAATCGCCGGCAATGTCACTAGTGCCGCAGGGGTCGACTATCTGGCCGACTGCGGTGCCAATATTATCAAAGTAGGGCAGGGCCCCGGATCCATCTGCACGACTCGAATCGTGGCCGGGGTGGGGATTCCACAAATGACGGCTCTTTATGTCTGCTCCAAAGCCGCTGAAAAGAAAAAGGTTTCAATTCTTGCCGATGGAGGAATCACCAAATCGGGAGATATCGTCAAGGCGCTGACTCTCGCGCAGGGTGTCATCTGTGGTGGAATTTTGGCAGGTTGCACCGAGTCACCCGGTGAGGTCGTTGAAATCGGAGGAAAACTCCACAAGCAATACCGGGGAATGGGCAGTCTGGCAGCTATGAATGCCGGGAGTGCAGCCCGTTACGGCCATCAAAAGGGAGACGCTACCCGCAAAGTTGCAGCTGAGGGAATTGAAGCATTGAAAGAGGCAAGCGGTTCAGTTGATCAGGTGCTGACCGGTCTTATCGGTGGTATCCAAAGCGGAATGGGTTATCTCGGAGCGGCGGATCTGACACAGCTCCGAGCAAAGGCACGCTATATCCGCGTCAGTCCTGCGGGGCAGCGTGAGGCCGCTCCTCATGATGTGGTGGAATTGAAGACGCGGAGCTGATCCGGAATTCCCCTCCGGGAAGGAGTGTGTCCGTGGGAGGCTATTACCAGCCCAGCACCATCGCGAAGATCAGCGGTGCCACGATGGAGGCATCCGACTCGACAATGAAACTCGGCGTGTCGATACCAAGCTTGCCCCAGGTGATTTTTTCATTGGGAACCGCACCCGAATAACTTCCGTAGCTCGTGGTGGAATCACTGATCTGGCAGAAGTAACCCCAGAGAGGGATCTCGGGCCGTTGCAAATCCTGATGAAGCATCGGTACGACACAGATCGGGAAGTCGCCGGCAATGCCTCCGCCGATTTGGAAAAATCCGATCGAACCGGTAGTACCGATCTGTCTGGAGTTCGCTGTGTACCATTCCGCGAGTTCCTTCATGTATTCAATACCGGTGCGTACGGTATGGATATTCTTTACATCACCGCTGATGCAGTGACCGGTGAACATATTGCCCAGCGTGGAATCCTCCCAGCCCGGAACGAACATGGGCAAGTTTTTCTTGGCAGCTTCCATGAGCCAACTGTTCTTGGGGTCAATCTGATACTCCAACTTGTCACCAAGTAGAATGCGATACATGAACTCGTGGGGAAAAAGTCGCACGCCAGCCGCATCGCAGGCCATCCATTCTTCCAGGACGACATTCTCGATACGACGCATCGCCTCCATCTCTGGAATACAGGTATCGGTGACACGATTCATGTGACGGTTCAGCAGCGCCACCTCGTCCTGTTTTGTCAGATCACGGTAATTGGGCACCCGTTCATAGTAATCGTGAGCGACGAGGTTGAAGACATCCTCCTCCAGATTGGCTCCCGTGCAGCAGATGGCATTGACCTTCCCCTGCCTTATCATTTCAGCCAGGGATAGTCCCAGTTCAGCCGTGCTCATCGCTCCAGCCAAGGTCATAAACATCGTGCCGCCTTTCTCCAGATGGGCTGTGTAGGCATGAGCAGCATCCTTCAACGCAGCAGCATTGAAGTGGCGGTAGTGATGCTCGATAAAGCTGGAAATGGGGCCGGGTATTGTGCTCATTGTCGTTGTCTGAATCAGGGAACGGGATTTAATCAGCGGTTCCTTAGTAAGATATGGTTCGTTTTACCGCATTGGCACTCTTGGTCACCACATGGCCTGCAGAACTGATATCCTGACCCGCTCCACCGATGATGCCACAACCAGTGAGACTCAGGATAAATGCCGCACCAACAACCAAAGTAAGCAGTGTTTTCATGGGGTTACTTGATACGCATGATGATGCACTCTGTCGATCCGAGAGAGATATAAACTGGTTGGTTCAATGAGTCGTTGCTTTTTTTCGGGCAGCTTGCATTTCTTTGCAGGCAACTGCCCACTCCTTCTGAAAGGCGGGGTTTTTCAGGAATTCTCCGGCTAGGAACTTTCCATAGATTTTTCCGGCTCTGACATCGGCTGGAAAATGACGGCCCAGAATGACGCGGTACCAGGCCTTTTGCCTTGCCTCGGTATGCAGTTCCTTGGTCATGTCTGGAAAGGCATTTGAGAGCAGGATGGCCCAGACAAATGCCCGGGTGGTGTGCCCACTTGGATAAGAGTACCCATTGCTGTTTTCCTTGTCACCGGTCAGATGCCAGTAGATGGGGCGTTCCCTGCCAAAGTGATGTTTTGCAGTCTGAATGGCGACCTTGGTCTGAGCAGTTACTTGATCGAAAAGTTGTGTGGTTTTTGGCAAGTCGCGGCTGTTGAACCAGCTTCCCAGCGTGTCTGAGTAGTCAAAGACGCTGTCATGGGAGGCCGTCATGGCCCTGTCAATCTGACCCCTAGTGCTGGTGGAACGGGCGTTCTTGAGATAGCCCGTGTCCATTTTGTATTGCTCCGATCCCGGTTGCGGAGGGGCGGGGATAATGGCCGTGATATTATAGCTTGCCGGATCAATGAACTGGGCCGAATCCGCCTGCCGTGTGAACGAAAGCGCCAGTGTCAGGGTAATAAATGCGATGACGGTCTGGCGGGGGAGGGATCTGATGGAATACATGGTTGGGCTAAAATGAAAAGTGAGGTATGTCGGGATCATGGATCCTGCGATTTATTAAAGACCGCTTCAAAGAAAATCGGCCGTGGAATGTTGTTGAGGAGAAGGATGGGTAGGTTACTTAATCAGTGTTTCCCTAAAGCCTTTCTTACATTGATTTCCTGGCTCCAAGTATATCATCGAAACCGATGCACTGAATCATTTCAAAAACGATAGAAGGAAAAGGTATTCGTTGTTCCCGAAGTCTTCTGTAAGACCAAACCATAAATCGGATTTGGAGGTATCGAAAGAGGGCCACCGCCGGGTATCAGCGATAAAATGCTGGCTCCATCGACTCCAAAGGGGGTGCGAATGGTATTTGTGCCGTTTAGCGAATATTTCACGACGGAGTATTGATTGCCGTTGTGGTCGCTCTCCGCCTTGACATCCGTCATGTAGAGAGTGTCGGGACCAACGGACAGAATCGTTGGTTGTGAAGGGGTTTTAATCGTCGCCAAAAGTTTTCCTGACGAGGAAATCCAGAGCACTGCAACTCCTATCGGGTTGAAACTTCCATCCTGGACCTTCGCGATAATCGCTGCATTACCGGCTTTATCGGAGGTATAGTTCACCTCCTGCCAAAAGGCAGAGGGGACTCCCTGGGGGGTTGCCGGAGTGGTGATGACATATTGCCACTGGGGTTTTGGAGTCTGTGCCCAACTCTTTGGGAGCGCACAGCAGATAAAAAGGCATGACAGCAATCCGGTTAGTGCATTGTGCTTCATTCGATGTGAGATGGTTTTAAGAAATTTTGTCACGATCAATACCTGAGTTCCAGTTCCCGCAGGAGACTATTTATTGGCGGATTTATCCGATTCTTCTATCGGTGGAAGGAAGCGCATCTGCCGATCAATGCGCGGGATGCGGATGGTGAAGACCACTCCTTTGTTTTCCGCGCTTTCCAGAATGATTTCCCCGCCGTGTGCGCGGATGATGCGCTGCACGACATGCAGACCGAGGCCGTTACCGGATTCTTTTGTCGTGTAGTAGGGCTGGAATATCCTGTCGATAGAAGCTTGAGGAATGCCACCACCCGTATCACCGATGCTCACCCAGACATGGGAATCATCACTGCCCGTGACGACGCGGAGCAGACCTTGGCTGCCCATGGCCTGAAAGCTGTTGCGGATAATATTATAGAGAGCCTGTCGCATTTGATCGCGATCAAGCAAGACTGGGGGAAGGGTTGATGATGGGGCAATCTCAACGGTGATGTTTCGATTTTCGATTTCACTGCGTAGAAACTGGACGGTTTCGAGAATCAACGCATTGAAATCTCCGGGATGACACTCCAGGGGAGCAGGCCTGACGGCTTTCAAAAATTGCGAGATAATCTGATCAAGTCGGCTGACCTCACCGCGTGCGATTCCCAGTGACTCTGAAAATTCAACCCTGTTTGCATCGGAGAGCCCTGGTTGTTTCAACTTGCGCTCCAGAAGTTGGAGTTGGATGTCGAGAGAATTGAGAGGGTTGCCGATTTCATGTGCCACACCCGCTGCCAGAAGTGTCACAGCGGAGAAGCGTTCGCTCTCGATGGTCTCTTCCCTTTCCCGTTGCGCCTCGGTAATGTCTCTCAGGATAATCGCGCGTCCCACAAGGCTTCTGCGGGAAGGCTCCCTCTCATCGCTCATTAGCGGAGCCACATAGAAATTGAGAAATCTCCTTTGGGGATAGAATATCTCCAAGTCGCGGCTCATCACATCACCCGAATGCGCCACCGAGCGAAGATCGAGACCAGGAATTGCCTCACCGAGTCGGCGTCCCATGTTTTCAGCGCCATTCATTCCGAAGAAAGAACAGGCGGCCTGATTCATATAGATGATCCTATCATGAGGATCCGTAACGATGATTCCCTCCAGAAGAGCGTTGAAGATTGTTTCCAGAAACCCCTTCTCACGCGAGAGGAGCTGCAAATAATGCCCAATGTCATCCGGTTCGACGAATCGGATCCGCTCGACAAGTTTGTCGATGAACCCCTTATTCATCAGGCCAAAAGGGATTCGAGCTCGGTAACGCGCTTTTCAAAAAGAGCCATGGCCGCTTCCACCGGAGCCGGGGAACACATTTCCACGCCAGCTTTGGCGAGAGTCTCGATGGGAAAATCACTTCCTCCGCTCTTCAGAAAATTGATATAGCGTTCGGTATCGCCCGTTTCCAGAACTCCCTTTGCCAGTGTGATCGCAGCTGAGATGCCGGTGGCATATTTATAAACATAAAAGGCGCTGTAGAAATGCGGAATACGGAGACACTCAAGCTCCAAGACTTCGTCAATGACCACGCCAGGACCGAAATAGATGTCCAGAAGGGCGCGGTAAAGCTTGCGAAAACTCTGCAGTGTCAGGGCTTCACCGGCTTCTTCGGCGGAATGGGTTGCTTTTTCAAATTCGGCAAACATCGTTTGACGGAAGAGTGTTCCGCGTAGGTCATCGATCTGTCGATTGAGCAGATAGGCACGCATGGAGCGGTCTGTTGTCTCGGAGAGGAGATGCTCCGTGAGTAGAACCTCATTGAAAGTCGAGGCCACTTCTGCAAGGAAAATCGGATAGTGATAGGTCTGAAAGCTCTGTGACCGAGCCGCATACCAGGTATGCATCGAATGTCCTGCTTCATGAGCCAACGTGTAAATGTCGGAGAATACATCCGGCTTGTAGTTCATCAGGATGTAGGGAGGTCCCTCATAGGTGCCGGAAGAAAAAGCGCCGCTTCTCTTACCCTTGTTTTCATACCGGTCACACCAGCGATCCTCGCGAAGTCCCTTGGATAGCATTGATGTGTACTCGGGGCCGAGTGGAGCCAAAGCCCGTATTACCATCCCAATCGCATCATCAAAACCGACATCGCTTTGAACTGTCGAGACTAGCGGTGCATAGGTGTCGTAGACATGCAGGTCAGGAAGATTAAAGACCCTCTGCCTCAGTGCATAATAGCGATGGAGGACGGGCAGTCGTGAACGGACTGTTTGAATCAGGCTCTCATACACGGCAACTGGGACATCATCGACAAAGAGGGAAGCTTCCAGTGCAGAGGGGTAGTTTCTGGCCTTGGCGAGGAAGACATCAGCTTTGACCGAATGAGAGAGGGCGCTTGCCAGGGTGTATCGGTGATCCGAAAATTCCGTGTAGAACTTTTCAAAGGAATTCTTTCTGACTGAGCGGTCCGGTCGCTGGAGCAGTGAGGAAAAGCTGCTCTGTGTCAGTTCTATTTCCTGACCGCGATCATCTCGAATCGACCCAAACGACATATCGACATTGGTCAGTTGGGAAAATGTCTCATGATGTCCTGTGATCGCAGGCAGGGATAGGGCAAGCAAACGCTCCTCCGTATTGCTGAGAGTATGAGGCTTAAGACGACGCAGTCGTTGCAGTGGAATGATCCATTCGACTAGCAGGGGATCGGTCAGGTAGGTGTCGAATTGTTCCTGAGTGAGTGCCTGGATTTCCGGTGAAACCCACGAGCAACTTTCACTAATTCTGGCTCCGAGTGACTGAAGTCTTCCCTCTCTGTCGAGGGAGGCGGCGTCGGAACTATCTTCGGAAAGTCGAAGTCCCGCGTATTGTCCAAGTCTTTCGCTGGAACGATCGATCGATTTCTCAAATTCCAGCAGGGAGAGCAAATCTCCGGCGCTTTTTGACAGGGTTCCCCTGAACATCTCAATACCGGTGAATCGGGTCGCCAGATGATGAAACTCTTCTTCCCAGGCAGCGTCATCGACAAAGAGAACGGAGAGATCCCATGTGTCGTCACGAAGGACTTCACTACGAATTTTTAATCCGGATGAATGGATCTCACCCGAAAGATCCGCGATACGGCAGGCCAAAGGCGCAGGACAATGCATCAGATGCTGAATTTTCAGCGACTACTTCTGAGCTTTGCCTTGGGAGGCAACGGCTGCCATCGAGGCGGCAATCGCCTCCTGATCGCCGAGATAGTAATGACGGATCGGCTTGAGATTCTCGTCGAGTTCATAGACGAGCGGGACCCCGGTTGGGATATTCAACGCAAGAATCTCCTCCTCTGTCATGTTGTCGAAATATTTGACGAGTGCCCGCAGAGTGTTGCCATGGGCCGCAACGATCACCTTTTCCCCGCGCTTTACAGCTGGAGCAATCTCATTGTGCCAGTAGGGAAGGACGCGATCGACCGTATCCTTGAGGCATTCGGTGAGGGGCAGTTCGGAAGTCGGAACATTTTTGTAACGAGGATCGTTGCCGGGGAAGCGCTCATCGGACTTCTCCAGAGGAGGCGGAGGGACATCATAGCTCCGACGCCAGATGAGCACCTGATCATCACCGAATTTTGTCGCGGTCTCCGCTTTGTTCAGACCTTGCAGCGAACCGTAGTGCCGCTCATTGAGTCGCCATGACTTCTCAACTGGAATCCAGAGTTCATCCAGTTCGGACAGAATCGCATTGAGAGTGTAGAGCGCACGCTTGAGGACGGAAACAAAGGCACGGTCAAAGGAGAACCCCTCCGCCTTCAGCAACTCACCGGCCGCCTTGGCTTCACTGCGCCCCTTGTCATTCAAGTCGACATCGGTCCATCCGGTGAATCGATTTTCTTTATTCCAAGTACTTTCACCGTGACGAATGAGGACAATCTTGTGCGCAGGAGTAGTCATGGGATGGATAATAGACAAGCGTGGCTCCGTGAAAATCTGAATTTCTTAAAAAATGCGACTTCTGACCGAATGTCGGGGCCCTCTTCTTCCTGCAAGGGTTTCTATGCGATTAAATCAGCGTTTTCCTAAGTAAATCGCCCTAATTGGCTATCCTTGCTTCAGCCATGATTCGAGGGAGACTCGCAGAAGTTCTTCGTTGGCGATCAAGTATTCGTTTCCAAGTTGGAGAGGGATTGCGGCCCCCGTGTCGGTGACAATCTCAAGAACAAGGGTGCGTTTGCCCGGATGTTTTTTGATCGCTGTAGCGATGGATAAAAGGCTTTCCGGACTCAATTTGCTGCGGTCAATCCGGAGGCGAAGCGGTTTCTTGGATGGCTTCGGCGTGAGGGCCTTGAAGTCGCTCGCATTAGCTTTGATCTCTTCATCCCGGATGCTGATGCGGACATTACAGGAGATGACCGTGCCAGGTTTGAGGATCAGCTCATTCTTGCTGAAGGACTCATCCCAGGCGGTCATTTCCAAGCTTCCCGTGTCATCTTCGAGTGTCATGATCCCAAAGGGACGGTTGTCTTTTTTTGTGAATTTCTTCTCCACTGTGGTGAGTAATCCGGCAAGTCGGAGGCTTCCCGGTTCGTTCATGGCCAGGGCTTCGGCAATCGATCCGTAGCTTCCCGATTCCAGATTGCCCCGGTAGTCGTCAAGCGGATGCCCCGTAACATAAAAACCCAGGAGTTCTTTCTCGTTGGCGAGTTGTTCGGCACGCGTCCAGCGTTCGATGGGGATCGCTTCCTCCCCACTCTTCTTCGGGGAGCGTGAGGGGGGAAGATCCGTCATCGCGTCGAAGAGGGAGACCTGTCCGCTGGCCCGGTCCTTTTGCACGGAGGCGGCAGCACCTATGGCACCCTCGATGGCGGAAAAAAGCACCGCACGATGGCGGCCGTCCCAGTCGAAGGCGCCACATTTGACGAGACTTTCTAAAATCTTTTTGTTCACTGATTTGCAATCGAGACGGGAGCAGAAATCCTCCAGTGACTTGAAGGAGCCGCTGGTTTCCCGATCCTTGATGGCGGCTTCCATGGCACCTCCACCGACATTTTTGATCCCCGCGAGGCCAAAGCGGATTGCAAGCCCTCCGGGAAGGGTTTCGGGAAGGAATGTCAGCGCGCTTCGATTGATATCAGGAGGGAGAATGGTGATTCCCATGCGAGCACATTCGGTGACCAGTGCGGCGATTTTATCCGTGTTGTTAACGGCGTTTCCCAGCAGGCCAGCCATGAACTCAACAGGATATTTGGCCTTGAGATAGGCTGTCTGATATGAAATCAGACCATAGGCGGCACTGTGGCTCTTGTTGAATCCGTATTGGGCGAATTTCTCCAGGAAGTCGAAGATCGCATTGGCTTGTTTGGCAGGAATATTGTTCACCCTTGCACACCCTTCCACAAAGACTTCGCGCTCTTTGGCCATCTTCTCCACATCTTTCTTACCCATGGCGCGGCGAAGAAGATCGGCCTGTCCGAGAGTATAACCTGCAAGGGCACTTGCCGCCTGCTGCACCTGCTCCTGATAGACAATGATGCCGTAAGTTTCGGAGCAGATTTTTTCCAACAGAGGATGGGCGTATTCGATTTTTTTGATGCCTCGTTTGCGCTCGATATAATCGTCGATGAACTGCATCGGCCCTGGGCGATAGAGGGCGATAAGGGCGATGATATCGGTGAAATGCTCGATCTGAAACCGCTTGGCCGTAGCCGTCATGCCACCGGACTCAAGCTGGAAGACACCTATTGATTCTCCCCTGTTAAGGAGATCAAAAGTGGCTTTGTCATCCATCGGTATCTTGGAGAGATCGAAGTCGGGAGTATGGCGATGGATGAGCTTCACGGCGTCATCGATCACAGTAAGCGTGGTCAACCCCAGGAAATCCATCTTGAGCAATCCAAGATCGGTAAGCGGCGCCATCGAGTATTGGCTTACAATGCTGCCGTCATTGGCCAGGGCGAGGGGGATGTAGTCGGAGAGATCACGATCTGCGATTACGACTCCCGCTGCGTGCACACCGCTGTTGCGGGAGAGTCCCTCCAGAATGCTGGCATAGCCCCAGAGCTGTGCTGTGGAGGGTTCTTCTTCGACGGCTTTTTTAAGCTCGGGATTTTTATCGATGGCACCCGGCTCATGGGCGCCTTTTTTTTCAATGCCATTGAGCGTGATATTGAGTTCGTTGGGAATCATCCTCGCGATGCGGTCCGCATCACCATAGCTCCATCCAAGCACCCTCCCTACATCACGAATCACGCTCTTGGCACCCATGGTGCCGAAGGTGATGATCTGGGAAACTGCCATCTTGCCATATTTTTCACGGACATAGTCGATGACTTCGCCACGACGGTTTTGGCAGAAATCGACATCGATGTCGGGAGGGCTGATTCGGTCGGGATTGAGGAAGCGTTCGAAAAGCAGATTGTAGCGTAGGGGATCGAGATCGGTGATGCCGAGGACATAGGCGACGAGTGAACCAGCTGCCGAGCCGCGTCCCGGGCCGACAGGGATACCCCTGCTCTTGGCGTAATTGATGAAATCCCAAACAATGAGAAAGTAACTTGTGAACCCCTGCTTGGACAGCACCGAGAGCTCGTAATCAAGTCGCTCCCGGATCGTCGGATCGCTGGATGCCCTCTCGCCAAACCGCTTACGAAGCCCTTCTTCACTCAGTTCGAGCAGATACCCTTCCCGGGTTTTCCCTTCGGGTGGGAGGTAATCGGGATACTTTGATTTTCCAAACTCAAGCTTAGCATTGCATCGATCGGCGATTTCAAGCGTGTTGCTGATGGCTTCCGGGTGATCGGCAAAGAGGGATGCCATTTCCTCACCGCTCTTAAAATAGAGTTCGGGTACATACCGCATCCGCTTCTCATCATGAATCATCGCTCCCGTGCCGATGCAGATCATGACATCGTGCGCCTCGTGATGGGCGCGTTCGAGGAAGTGAACATCGTTGGTGGCGACAAGATCGAGTCCGAGGTCACTTGCAATTCCGATGAGTCCTAAGCGATTACGCCGCTGCTGCTCGATCCCGTGATCGGAAAGCTCAATGAAGAAATTCTCCTTGCCAAAAATATCGCGATAGACTGCGGCAGATTCGAGAGCTTTGGCGGTCTGGCCCTCGCTCAGTGCCATATTGACCTCACCCTTGAGGCAGCCACTTAGGGCGATGAGACCCTTGCTATGACTGGCGAGCAGATCCTTATCGACGCGGGGTTTGTAGTAAAATCCCTCAAGATGAGCCGCCGTGGAAAGTTTAACGAGATTCCGATACCCCTCGTCATCCGAGGCCAGAAGTGTCATGTGAAATGCTGCGTCCCTGCCACCGTTGGTCGTCTTTTTTTCATGCATGGAACCGGGTGCGACATAGATCTCGCAGCCCATGATCGGCTTGACGCTTGCTTTCACCGCCTCCTGATAAAACTCGACCGCTCCAAAGAGATTCCCGTGATCGGTGAGGGCGAGGGCCGGCATGCTCAGGGAAGCCGCCTTTTTGATCAGATGTTTCATCCGAATGGCCCCATCCAGCAGCGAATACTCGCTGTGTACATGCAGGTGAACAAAGGGTGTCTCGGCCATCGGTCAATGCTACGATTCGGAGAGCCTAGGGGCAAGTGTTCGAATACTCGCTTTTCTGTTAAAAATTTCCAGCTATCACAAGTAGGCCCTTGAGCGTGAGCAGAGGATCGACGATGTCGATGACTTTTTTACCACCCCCGGATCGGGATAATCGGTTAACCAGTTCCGCGTCACCTCCAGTCGTCAAGACAAAGGGCTTTTTACCGTCAAATGTCACGCGTGTGATTCTGGTCACCACTTCCCGGACGATGCCGACCGCTCCAAGAAGAAGTCCGATTTGGATACCTTGCCGGGTGCTCTTTCCCACGATGGATTCAATCCCTTGAATCTTGGTGAGTGGCAGGAGGGCTGTTCTTTCATGCAGGGCCGAGGCAGCTGTGGCCAACCCCGGGGCAATGATACCACCTAGGTAGCACCCCCTCGGATCAATGATGTCGAAAGTCACGGCTGTGCCGAAATCCACAACGATTGCGGGTAATTTTCCGAGGCTGACTGCGGCGGCGACATTGGCGAGTCGATCCGCTCCGATCGTCCCTGGCTTGGGATACCGGATAGCTACACCCGCGGTCGTGTGATCGACCCAGAGGATGGGGCATGGGAGTAGCTTCCCAAGGGAATGATTGGCCTTTGGAACGACTGACGAAATGACTGCCCGGTCAGCTTTGGGGAGTTTTCTTTTCAACCCTTCAGCCAGCAATGGGGTAGGAATCTTTTGAATGCTGCCAATGACTCCGTTTTGAACGATGGCAATTTTGCTGAAAGAATTGCTGACATCAATGAGGAGCAGGCGTTCTTCTGAAACCGAAGAGGCGGAGCGATTCAGCGAATGACGATTCATCAGGCAGCGGCAGCTCCCGAGGCATTGGCCAGATCAGCTTCCTCCGGTGGAAGGGCCGCTTTAAATCGATTCTTATCAATGGCCTTCATATAGGCTTCATGGGCACTGATTGTTCCGTCGAGCATTCTTGCCCAGATGGCGTCATCCATAAACTGCATTCCCTGGGATTTTCCGGCGACGATGACATCCTGAAGCTTCTGGGTGGCACCTTCACGGATGATGGCGGAGACCGCGGGGTTGACCTTGAGAATTTCGTTGATGGCAACGCGCCCTTTGCCATCGGCTTTTTTGAAGAGGAGTTGGGCAACCACTCCGCGCAGCGAGGAAGCAAGCATCGTGCGCACCTGTGATTGTTGTTCTGCGGGGAAGGCGTCGATCATACGATCCACGGTCTTGCGCGCATTATTGGTGTGCAGTGTGCCAAAGACAAGAAGCCCGGTCTCGGCAGCGGTCAGTGCAAGTTGGATGGTTTCAAGATCGCGCATTTCGCCGACGAGTACGATATCGGCATCCTCCCGCAAGGCCGCCTTGAGTCCCGAGGCAAACGAGGTGGCATGTTCCGGGACTTCACGCTGAGTGATGATGCTCTTCTTGTTGCGATGCACAAATTCGATCGGTTCCTCAATGGTGACGATATGGCGACCGTAATTGGTGTTGATATAGTCAATGAGTGCCGCAAGCGTCGTGCTCTTGCCTGATCCGGTGGGGCCGGTGACCAGCACGATACCGCCACGCATATCACCGAATTCCTTGATGACCGGGGGAACATTGAGTTGTTCCAAAGTCAGGATTTTAGTGGGAATCAAACGGAAGACGGCGGCATATCCAAAGACCTGCTTCAGGTAGTTGCAGCGGAATCTGCTTTCTTCATCCATTTGGTAGGCAAAATCGAGATCTCCTGCGTCCTCATATTTCTCCCATTTCTGCGGGGTGCAGATCTCACTGAGCATATAGGACATTTCCTCATGAGTGAGGGCTTCATCTCGAATGGGAACGATCTCGCCATGCCGACGAATCTTGGGGGGTTGTCCTTCGGCAAGGTGAAGGTCTGAGGCACCGTAATCTACAAGCACCCTGAAAAAATCATCAATATAGGCCATGGTATAAAAAGGGGGGGGAGGGCGTTATTGTCTTGTGACCAACTCCATCTCGGTTTTGTTTTCAGCCCGGTAGATTGCTTCTTCCCGCGAGATGATACCTGCCCGGTAGAGATCGGCTACCGAATCATCCATCAGGATCATTCCCGCCTTGCGACCGGTCTGAATAATTCCCGGAAGCATAAAGGTCTTGGATTCCCGGATGACATTTGCGACGGCGGGTGAATTCGTAAGCATTTCCATGGCAACCACCCGTCCGGTTCCGTCAGCCCGCGGAATGAGTTGCTGACTGACGATACCGCGGAGCGATTCGCTGACCATGATCCGAATCTGATCCCTCTGATCGGTCGGAAAGACATCCAGAAGGCGATCCAACGTTCTCGGGGCGTTGCTTGTATGAAGCGTGCCGAGAACCAAGTGTCCGGTTTCAGAAGCTGAGATTGCAAGCTGGATGGTTTCGAGATCACGCATTTCGCCGACCATGATGACATCGGGATCTTCTCGGAGTGCCCCACGAAGGGCGGCAGCAAAAGATTTGGTGTGAGTGTGGACTTCGCGTTGAGTCACCTGGCAACCAGCCGAGGGGATGATGTATTCGATTGGTTCCTCCAGCGTGATAATATGATCGCTGCGGTGAAGGTTGATTTCCTGGACGAGCGCAGCGAGTGTGGTCGTCTTGCCACTGCCCATCGGACCTGTGACGAGCACAAGTCCGTTGTGATACTGCGTGAGCAGCTTGAGCTGCGGTGGCATCCCAAGTTCATCGAGCGTGCGCAAGGAACTATTGATGATGCGGAAGGCAAGATCGTATCCGAGCCGCTGGCGCACGACACTGGTTCGATACCGACCGTTTGCATTGGTATAGGCAAAATCGACATCTCCATGCTCAAACAGTCGAGTGAGCTGATGTTCGTCAAGAAAGCCGCGGATCAGTTGCTCTGTGTCTTCCGCGGTGAGTTGGGGGGCGTCGTCCCATATCGGAATCAGCTGCCCGTAGCGGCGGCATGTAGGCTGGCTTGTCACGCTGAGGTGAACATCCGACGCCTCCCTCTCCTTTCCTAACAGGAGGTAGGCATCAACATGCGAAGGAAGGGTATTCTGACCTAGTGAACTCATGAAAATTCGGACTTTTTGGCTGTCGACTAAGTCTGCTTAACAACGTTTTGTTTGAAGGGAAAAATGTTGGCAACCAACCGCAGGATCGTTTTCTAAGACTTGCCTTTCTTGGCCAGACTGCTCTGAACTGACTTATGGGCAAATTCCAGAATGATTGGTTTTAGGATAGGATAGAGCAATTTTCCTATTTGAAGGGCACCCGCCACCCATCCTGCTTTGGCGAGGGTACCGGAGGAGCTGACGCTCCCCGTTGAGACAGGTGCGACTGCAGAAACGACACGGTCGGGAGAACGCTTTAGCCCAAAAAGGGTTGTCAACAGTCCGGCACTGACCGCGCCGGTAAGCCATAAAAACGGATGTTGTTTGAAAGACTGTTTGATTTTCTTTTGCAGGTCGAGCTCAGAGCAAAGGGCTCCGTATTCCTGTGCTATCTCCAAGCGGCTCTCTCGGACGGCTTTCAAGAGAAGGGGGGAAGGTGTCATTGCGGGGAAGCAGCAGATGTGCCGGATGTTTTTTTCGAGTAACTGTCAAGAGAGTCCAAATCCCGCCGGATTTCCGATGCGGTTTCCGCATAAGGGCGTGGCTTGGTCCGGATTCTCAGGAAGAAGAGGATTAGGCCGGCCAGCACGAAATGAAGAAGCGTCACTAAACCTAAAGCCGAAGGCCATCCCCAACCTCGCCCCAGGGTCAAAAGGGATACCAGCGTGGCAAGGAGCGAGAGATAAGCCATCACCACGGTCACAATGAGCGCGACAATAAGCAGGATCGAGACCAAGCTCTGCCGGATCAGCAGACGAGTCTCCTCTGCAGCGAGCTCTGTCAGCGCCAGTAGATGGCGCAGCAGCGCAAAGAGCAGACCTGAAACCCGCGACGGTATACCGCCAGGAAGCTCGTTCAGATCCATGAGTGCAGCTCTGTTTCGGAGAAGTTGCCGCCAGCCTTCAATTAGCGACGACGGAAAAGGATGCCGAGCAGGATTCCTGCTGCGAAGGTCAAGCCAACAGCTTTGAAGGGGTTATCCCTTACATAATCTTCGGCCTGAGCAGCGAGATCCTCCAACTGCGTCTTATATTCGGCTGCTGCCTCACTGGTGATTTCCGACAGATCCGCATACCGGGTGCGTGCCTGATGTGAAAGATCTCCATATTTTTCCTTGGCGGTCTGAGAGAGGTCGCCATAGGTGGACACGGCTGCGTCTTTGAGATCTTGCGCCGCAGCTTCCAATTCTCCTCTGCTTGCGGAATAGGCATTGAGGGCGCTTGTCTTGGCTGCTTCTGCCACTTCGCGGGCGGCCGCTGTGGTCGCTTCAAGTGCCTTTTTGGCATGGGCTTGGCTGCTTTCGAGTTTCTCGGATGCCGAGGTGGATGATTTGTCTTCGGTCATGGTCGTAATAGGTTGGGTGAGGAATTCGTTGATCGACAACAAAAAGATCGCAGAACCTCCCAGCTTGGCAAGATCACATCATGGTTTTTGATAATTCACTTGGGTTTCCATCGATAACTGATGCCGCAGGGGAGCCAATGCTGATCCAGACATCCTCGCAGACCAAGTTCGATGATGTCACAATTGCCAGGCATTTTTTTATCAATCAATGACTTTGGTGTCTCCCCGGACAAATCATTGGTAAGGTCACTATAGGTGT
>CAIJRY010000043.1 GCA_903823215.1 uncultured Spartobacteria bacterium | reverse complement strand
TGGACGCAGGTTGGCAAAGAGTCCAAAGTGTTTGCGCAGAGGCACAAGAGCGGCACGCTCGGGCTGCTCGTTGGGTGGAAGACTTTCCCACTTGGGGCCGCCGACAGAACCGAAAAGGATCGCATCTGAATCTTCGCAAACCTTGAGCGTTTCCGAGGGAAGAGCCTTTCCCTTCTCATCAATGCCGGCACCACCCACGGGCATCGGGGTTTCTTGGATGACGAAACCGAATTTCTTTTCCACGGCACGGAGAACTTTGATGGCCTCAGCCATGACTTCGGGTCCGATGCCGTCTCCGGCCAGTACTGCAATGCGATAGGTGGTGCTCATGTGATGATGGTGATTCGTTGAAAAGTTAAAGGGTTTAAGAGCGTGTGCTGATCAGTAGCACACCCTACCAAGAACTCCCATTCAGGGTGGAGCTTCTTCTTTCCACACCCTTCAACTTTCTAACATTCAGCCCCAATCGCCTTCGCAATGAACTCCCTCACCTTGACGGGATCTTTCCGGCCCGGTGAAGACTCCACCCCACTGGCCACATCCACTGCGTGGGGACGAACCCTCGCCACGGCTTCGGCCACATTCTCAGGGGTCAATCCTCCAGCCAGAAGGACTCTTTGCCGGGGATTTTCGGAAATAAATTTTGAAGCAAGGCCCCATTCTGTGGTTTTTCCACTCCCTCCGTAGCTCCCGGGCACCGCCGCATCCAGCAGAAGAAACGTAGTCTCGTAGTTCGGTGCGGTTGCGAGATCAGCCTCGCTACGGACACGGAGAGCCTTGATCCAGATACCAAAAGCGGCACCTTCGGCAGCACAGAATTCCGGCTTCTCATCCCCATGAAACTGGACCGCATCGAAACAGCCCGCCGCCAGCAAGTGCTTCAGGAGTGCTTTCTCCGGATTCACCACCACGGCCACCAAGGCGATATCGGGGTAGTCGGCCTTTAGCTTTGCGATCCACAAGAGATCCCCATTTACGGAAATCGACCTTGGTGAGAGCGGGTAGAAATTGAAACCAAGTGCTCCCGCTCCCGCCTCGATGCAGCCGAGGGCATCGTCGGGAGTAGTGATCCCGCAGATCTTCGGAGCCGCAGGTGTGTGATCGAAAAACGGGATCATGGAGAAAATACGGGCATCAGGAACCCAGGAAGGAGCTTGGTAGAGTTTTTCTCATTTGCTCCGCGTCTCTGCGTCTCCGCGCGATATTTTAGGCTTCGGCTAATCATCCGAGACCACACGAGCATTGGCCTCTTTGATTTGCGCGTGGTGGTTCACCGAGTAAATATGACCGTCACTGGAGCGAAAAAAACTACTGAGGAGCCAGCTGATCAGCCCAATGACGATCCCGGCAAAGAGGGCACTCCAGAATCCATCCACATGGAATCCATGAATCATGGAGGAGACAAAAAGCAGCATGAGCGCGTTGATCACCAGAATGAACAACCCCATCGTTACAATGATGAAGGGGAGACTCAGCAGCAGCAACACGGGCCGGATAATCGCATTGATAATGCCGAGCAGCAGTGCGGCGGCAAAAAGCGTCCCCGTGCTATCGTAGGAAATACCGGGAATCATGTGGGATGCCCCCATGACTGCCAGAGTCGTGATGAACCAGCGAATGAGAAATTCTTTCATTCCGACAATCTACAGAGAGAAGTTCCCCAATGAAACGGTTTTGTCACAAAAAACAGTTCGACGGGCGGGAAGAACGGCATAGAATTCGCTAATAAAGGAAGAATTATTATGGCTACAAAACCCTTAAAAACAGCAACTGCCGTGAAGAAAACCGCCTCTCCAAAGACAACGAAGGCTGTTAAAACAGTAAAAGCTACGACTGCTCCTGCTACTACCCGCAAAAAGCGCGTCACCAAGACCAAAATTTCAAAAGCAACTACCGGTATCTCCCTTGATCCCAAACCACCGGTCAAGGAACCGGTTCTCTCACACGAAGCAATTTCTCTTCGTGCCTACTTCATCGGGGAACGACGTCAGAAGTTATGTTGGCCCGGCAATCCTTCCACCGACTGGGCGGATGCGGTGAAACAGCTGCGCGCAGAGGCGCTTGAGAAGCCCCTGAAGAAAAGGTAGCAAGCCTCGGGCGACGCAGAGATCGGGAGTATGTGGGATTCTCCCCCCATGAAATCGCTGGTTCGTGTATTCCTTGGCGGGATCTTCCTTTTCACCGTCATCACGGCGCAGGCCGCAGAGGGAGGCGTGGGTCATTACACGCCAGGATCGTTTGCATCCTTTGTTGATGTGCTACCCGACACACCGTCTGTCGCGGTATTTAACTATTTTGTCTATTACAATGGGGCTGCTGGTGCCGGCCGTTCGTTTCCCATTGGTGCACAGATTGCCTCGAATGTGAAGGCTATCACCTACGCCGACTCCCCCGGTGCTTTCTGGGTCACGCCCTTGAAAATCCTCGGTGCAAATTACGCCGCGGGAATCAGCTTGCCGATCGAATCAGCAGAGGTCACGGCGCAGGTTTCGCTTCCTCGTGGACTCAAGATTCGACGGAGCAGCTCGGTCACCGGTCTTGGAGATATTGAATTCTGGCCGGTGGCACTGAGTTGGAGTGCCCTGAACAAAGATCTTCATGTCGATTTTTTCGGCGGTATTTATGCGCCAACAGGCCAATACCAGACGAATCAACTGGCAAACCTCGGACTAGGTTATTGGACCTTCGAGCCTGGGGTATTAGCAAGTTATTTGAGCCAGAAGAACGGTTTCGAGTTCACCACCTACCTCGGCTACGATATCAACACAGAGAATACTGCAACGCATTACCTGAGTGGACAGCAATTTCATGTTGATGTTACCGTTGCGCAGCATCTTCCGTTGGGCAAGGGCTTCTTGGGGATCGGAGCAAACGCTTTCTACCTGCAACAAACCACACCCGACAGTGGGAGTGGGGCACTTCTGGGAAGCTTTGAGGAAATGACCTCCGGCATCGGTCCGGTACTCTCATACGCCCAAGAGTTCGGTAAAATCGGCGTTGCCGCAGAGGTTAAATGGCTGCCGCAGATTGGCGTGCAAAATACGGTCGCAGGTAATTATATCTGGTTCAAAGCGGGTGTTCAGTTCTGAGGAAGTTCAAAGAACAATCTTGAGTCTGCCAACTATTGATCAAGTTTATGTGACTCTTCTGCGGCCAGTGGGGAGCTGAAAAAATGGTGAGAATTGTTTCTCTCCGAATACTTGTCAAGGTTTCAGGCCTGTCGCCAAAATCGTCTGAAAATTCGGTGCCTGCTGCTCTCTCGCCACCACGCTGACTTCCAGATTTTTGAAACCCGATTTCTCCATCATGGCATGGAGTTCAACCCCGGAGAATCCAAGCCAGACATGGGCGTAGAGTTCTTTTGCCTGTTCGTAGGTATGGCTGGCCAGATCGAGGATGAGGATGCGGCCGCCCGGCTTGAGAATGCGCCAGGCGCTCTCAACGGCCCTTTGGGGACGGGCTGCATGGTGAAGAGCCTGACTGAAAAGCGCGACATCGACAGATTCGGAATCGATCGGCGGTTCCTCAAGATCCCCTAGGCGGTATTCAAGATTCTGGAAGCCGTTCTCTTTGGCAATACGGGCACCGTATTCCACCATCTTGGGCGAATTATCAATGGCGATGACCTGTTTTGATGTCCGGGCGAGCAGTTGGGAGAGAGTCCCCTCTCCTGCCCCCATATCGGCAATCACAAGCGGTGGCAGCAGTCGTAACAATCCGTGGGCGAGGGCCTGCCAAGAACGACCAGGTATGTATGTGCGTCCGAATTTTCCGGCCAATTTATCAAAGTAGTCGGCGGCTCGATCCCTGCGTTTGTTGAGCACAAGTTGAAGCGCCTGTCGATCCCTCTCAGCTTCCGGCAACTCAGCCACTGCCGAGAGGAGCACTTCACGAAGCGGGGCAACTGCCGTGAGAACCGCTGCGTAATAGATATTCTTGCCGACCCTGCGATCCAGAACGAGTCCCTGACGCCGGAGCTGTCCCAGACTGGCGGAGATACGGGACTGTCCCATGCCGAGGGCCTCCTGAAGCTCGGCCACTGTAAGCTCTTCATGGAAAAGCAGGGAGAGGAGACGCAAACGCGTAGGCTCCGAGAGAGCTCGTAGAGATTGAAGAATTGACACCACACCCATTTACATATACGAATATGTTTATAAGTAAAGTCTCTGTTGCAATAGCTGACTCTACTTCAATCCAAAACACACAACCCCACCATCCCATGTCTCGAAGCTACATCTTCTCCTCTGAATCGGTCGGCGAAGGCCATCCCGACAAAGTCTGCGACACAATTTCCGATGCGATTTTGGATGCCTGTCTGGCACTTGACCCAATGAGCCGCGTCGCTTGCGAAACCTACGCCAAGAGCAATATCGTGGTTGTCGGTGGAGAGATCACCGTTCCAAAACTGAAGGGAGCCTCACTGGAATCTGCGGTCAACATCGGCAAGATTGTCCGCGATGCCATCCGGGAAATCGGTTATACGAATGATGACGATGTCTTCCATTCTGACCGCGTCTTCATCAACAACATCATCACCTCGCAGAGTGCTGACATTGCCCAAGGCGTGGATGCGAAAAAGGCTGAGGGTAAGAAAACCGCCGAAATGGGTGCCGGAGATCAGGGACTAATGTTCGGATATGCCTGCGACGAGACACCTGAGCTGATGCCCGCTCCAATCATGTATGCCCACCGCCTCGGTCGTGAGCTCACCCGCCTGCGCAAGAGCGGTGCTGCCAAGTGGCTCCGTCCGGATGCCAAAAGCCAGGTCTCGGTCGAATATGTTGATGGCAAGCCGACACGGGTCG
This sequence comes from uncultured Spartobacteria bacterium, assembly GCA_903823215.1. Taxonomy (GTDB): domain Bacteria; phylum Verrucomicrobiota; class Verrucomicrobiia; order Chthoniobacterales; family UBA6821; genus UBA6821. The sequence continues at coordinate 2,499 of CAIJRY010000043.1, read as the reverse complement.
TCAATGTCGTGATCTCGACTCAACACGCCGAGGGAGTCTCCCACAAGGAGATCGAAAAGTTCTGCATCGATAAAGTCATCCGCAAGGTCATCCCGGCCAAGATGCTTACCAAGCAGACCGAGTTTCTGATCAATCCCACCGGTCGATTTGTCATCGGCGGTCCACAGGGCGACACTGGTCTCACTGGGCGCAAAATCATCGTTGATACCTATGGTGGAATGGGCCGTCATGGAGGAGGTGCTTTCTCCGGAAAGGATCCCACAAAGGTCGATCGCTCCGCCGCTTACATGGGGCGTTATGTTGCCAAGAATGTCGTGGCAGCCGGTCTGGCAGCCCGGTGCGAAGTGCAGTTTGCCTACGCTATCGGTCATCCTGATCCTGTCTCGATTCACATTGATACCTTCGGGACGGCGACAGTTCCCGAAGAGGCCATTGAGACTGCGGTCAAAAAAACCTTTGGCTTCAAGCCCGCGGAGATCATCAGCCAGCTCAAACTCCGTCGCCCGATCTATTCCCAGACAACCAACTATGGACACTTCGGCAAAGAAGGTGCCGACATCTCGTGGGAAAAAACCGACAAGGCGGTCACTCTAAAAAAAGCCGCACTCACCGCTGCCAAGCTGTAACCCTTTTCACCTCTTCAACCACGCCACAACCCAACAACTTCACAATGAGCACCACAGATTATAAAGTAGCAGACATCACTCTCGCCGAGTGGGGTCGCAAGGAAATCGTCATCGCCGAGCAGGAAATGCCCGGCCTCATGTCAATCCGTAAAAAATACGCGGCAGAAAAGCCTCTCAAAGGTGTCCGTATCACCGGCTCCCTCCACATGACCATTCAGACTGCGGTCCTGATCGAGACGCTTACCGAATTGGGCGCTGATGTCCGGTGGGCCAGTTGCAACATTTTCTCCACACAGGATCAGGCCGCGGCAGCGATTGCCGTGACCGGAGTTCCTGTTTTTGCCTGGAAGGGCGAGAGCTTGGAAGAATATTGGTGGTGCACCTACAAGGCCATCTCCTTCGATGGCGGCAAGGGCCCCGAGATGGTCGTCGATGATGGTGGCGATGTCACCCTGCTCCTGCACAAGGGCTATGAACTTGAAGAGGGTGACGGCTGGGTCAACACCCCATCCGGTAATCACGAGGAGCAGGTTATCAAGGATCTTCTCAAGAAAGTCCATGCCGAGAATCCAACCCGCTGGCACGACATGGTCAAGGATTGGCGCGGTGTCTCCGAAGAGACCACGACCGGAGTTCATCGCCTCTATAAGCTGCACGAGAAGGGCAAGCTCCTTGTTCCAGCGTTCAATGTGAATGACTCCGTCACGAAGTCAAAATTTGACAACCTCTATGGCTGCCGCCACTCGCTCGTCGACGGACTGAACCGTGCGATGGATGTGATGATCTCCGGCAAGGTCGCAGTGATCTGCGGCTACGGCGATGTGGGCAAGGGCAGCGCCCAGTCTCTCCGCGGTCAGGGAGCACGCGTGATTATCACCGAGATCGATCCGATCAATGCGCTTCAGGCAGCCATGGAAGGCTACGAGGTCACCACGCTTGAGGATACCCTCGGCCGTGCCGACATCTATGTGACGACCACCGGCAATGTGGGAGTAATCTCCTACGAGCACATGAAGCGCATGAAAGATCAGGCCGTGATTTGCAATATCGGACACTTCGACAACGAAATTGAAGTGGACAAGCTTCAGGGAGACAAGAGCGTCAAGCGCACCAACATCAAGCCCCAGGTGGACAAATACACTTTCCCCAATGGCAATGAAATCTTCCTTCTCGCCGAGGGCCGACTGGTCAACCTTGGTTGCGCCACGGGCCATCCGAGCTTTGTCATGAGTGCCAGTTTCAGCAATCAGACACTCGCCCAGCTGGAGCTTTGGAAGAACCGTGAGACCTACAAACCCGGCGTCTATGTCCTGCCGAAAATTCTCGACGAGGAAGTCGCGCGTCTCCACCTGGATAAGATCGGCGTGAAGCTCACGACCCTCACCAAGGATCAGGCCGAGTATCTCGATGTCTCGGTCGATGGTCCCTACAAGGCAGCTCACTACCGCTACTAGGCAAGCGATCGCACAGTAAAACTCTAAAAGCAGAATCTGCCCCCCGGCTTATCCCCCAAAGGATGGCCGGGGGGCATTTTGTTTGGTTTTCATGCTTAATGGCATGTTTCTTGCTCGATTAAAAAAGAGTGAAAAACATATCAAAAATCTTCAAATCGCCCCCTACCGATTCTCAATCATCCTTCCCTGATGTCGTTCTCGTGGGTGCTGGTATCATGAGTGCCACGCTTGGGGTACTTCTCAAAGAACTCCAGCCTGAGCTCTCCATCGCGATTTTTGAATCACTTCACCGCGTTGCGTTGGAAAGTTCCGATGCGTGGAATAACGCAGGGACTGGTCATGCCGCCCTTTGCGAATTGAATTACACTCCGCAGAGGGTTGACGGTTCCGTCGATTGCAGCAAGGCGATCGGAATCAAT
>CAIJRY010000042.1 GCA_903823215.1 uncultured Spartobacteria bacterium | reverse complement strand
TGATCTTGATGTCGAAGTAGCAAGGGAGACTTGGGGAAGCAACGATCTAGGACAGAAAAAGAAGCATGGGTTCCTCATGGAAATCCTGATGCGGTGTAAGAATCCGCTTGTGATTCAGCTGCTCGTCATTGCGACCATTTCAATGGCAACGGGAGACCCTGCATCGGCTTCCATTGTTACCGCTATGATTGTGATCTCTGTAGGTCTCTCTTACTATCAGGAGAGCAAGTCGGGCAGGGCTGTGGAGAAACTCAATGCCATGGTGCAGACCAACTGCCATGTGATCCGTGGGGGAGTGGAGGTAGAGATTCCAATGTCAGAGATTGTTCCCGGTGATATCGTCTCCCTTCAGGCTGGTTCCATCATTCCCGCCGATCTTCGCCTGCTCTCCGCCAAGGACTTCTTTGTCAGTCAATCCTCCCTGACCGGTGAATCAATGCCGGTGGAAAAGCACGCCGACGCACCGGAACATCCCTCCAAGGCGGTGATCGAAATGCCGAACGCCGTTTTTCAGGGCAGCAATGTGGTCAGCGGCGCGGCGAGGGCGCTTGTGATCAATACGGGAACGCGTACCCACTTTGGTTCAATCTCCGAGAAACTCGGGTCGGCACCTGTGCTCACCAGCTTCGACCGTGGTATCGCCGGATTCACTTGGCTGATGATGCGCTTCATGATCGTCATGGTCTCCGTGGTTTTCCTGATCATCGGCCTGACCAAGCATAATTGGACTGATGCCATGATGTTCGCCCTAGCGGTATCGCTCGGCATGACCCCGGAAATGCTTCCCATGATGGTGGCTGTGAATCTGGCCAAGGGTGCGCTCGCAATGTCCCGCAAGAAGGTGATCGTCAAGAAACTGAATGCGATCCAGAACTTCGGTGCCATCGACATTCTCTGCACTGACAAGACGGGTACGCTGACACAAGACCGTGTGATCCTGGAGAAGTATGTCGATGTGACCGGACGACAGAGTGAGGATGTCCTGCGCTACGCTTATATGAACAGCTATTACCAGACGGGTCTGCGCAATCTGCTGGATCGCTCCGTTCTCTCCCATACCGATCTCGATGTCGATCGCGGCTGTCGCAAGGTGGATGAGATACCGTTTGATTTCCAGCGCAAGCGAATGTCGGTCGTTGTCGATTACGAGGGTGACCATGTGCTCATCTGCAAGGGGGCGGTCGAGGATATCTACAAATGCTGCACCCATTATCAGGTCGATGACGAGGTCTACATGATGATCGACCTGATCAAGAACGACCTGATCGAGGAGTTCGAATCTCTCAGTCGCGACGGATACCGCGTCCTCGGTATCGCCTACCGTGAATTCCCTCGTGAAAAAGGGACATTTACCATAGCTGACGAAAGTGATCTCGTGCTGCTTGGCTACATTGCATTTCTCGACCCTCCCAAGGAATCAGCCCAGAAGGCCATTTCCTCCCTGGCTCATTACGGCGTCTCCACCAAGATTCTCACTGGCGACAATGCGCTCGTCACCCGCAAGATCTGCAAGGATGTGCATCTGGACTCTGGCGAGATTATTACTGGAGACCAGTTGATTGATCTTACCGAGGACCAACTCGGAGAGTTGGCGGAGAAAACTAGTGTCTTTGCCAGACTCTCTCCGGCGCAGAAGGAAAGCATTATTCTCGCCCTTCAAAAGCGCGGACATGTGGTCGGTTATATGGGGGATGGCATCAATGACGCCCTTTCCATGCGTGTGGCCGATGTCGGCATCTCCGTTGATACGGCGGTGGATGTGGCGAAGGAATCCGCCGACATTATCCTTCTGGAGAACAGCCTCATGGTACTGGAAGATGGCATTCTTGAGGGAAGGAAAGTCTTCGCCAACATCATCAAGTACATCCGCATGGGGGCCAGTTCCAATTTTGGCAATATGTTCAGCATGACGGGGAGTAGTTATTTCCTTCCTTTCCTGCCCATGGCGGCAACGCAGGTGCTGGTCAACAATCTCCTCTACGATTTCTCCCAGATCGGTATTCCCTATGACAATGTTGATTCCGAGTACCTCCAGAAACCAAGAAAATGGAACATCGGCAACATCCAGCGCTTCATGATGTTTGTGGGACCGACAAGTTCCATCTTCGATTACACCACCTTTTTCATCATGCTCTATTTCTTCAAGTGTCATGACTTGGGACTTCCGGCTCCCGCGGAACTGCTGCATCGCTTCCCGGGTGGGGCGGATGTGGCTCCCGATAACACCTATGCAGCGGCCCTCTTTCACTCGGGTTGGTTTGTCGAATCGATCTTCACCCAGACATTGATCGTACATGTCATCCGTACCCGCAAAGTGCCCTTCATCCAGAGCGCACCGAGTGCCGTACTTCTTTGCACAACGCTCACGATCATCCTGATCGGTTCTCTCCTGCCATATATTCCTCCTGTTGCTGCCTATCTCGGTTTTGTCCCGCTGCCTGCCATCTATTGGGCCTTTATTGCAGCCACCATCCTCTGCTATGTGACCCTTACCCATTCCGTGAACGCCTGGTTTGCCAGCAAGTACGGGATTGATTAAATCAGCGCTTGATTAACTATTTAAACTCATGAAAGCCCTTCTCAATGCCCTTCAGGAGGGCCGCCTTGTGGAACTCCCTGACAGTGTCAAAAAAGATGCCCTTGAGTTTCTCGGCACGCTGATCGAGGCCATCCCAGAGGTTCCCGATGACGATGGTGTCACGGAGAAGGTGTTTGCCCGTGAAGCCCTGCACAATACCGGCATTGGCAAGGGCTGGGCCTGCCCGCACGCCACGACGGAATACGATGGAGAACTTCTCTGCTCGGTAGGTTGGAGTCCCGATGGTGTTGATTACGGCTCACCTGATGGCATCCCAGTGCATCTCATGGTGATGTATTATGTGCCGGATTCACAGCGCAACGCCTACCTGAAGGAAATCTCGCAGCTGGCCAAGGCAATCCATCAGAATGAGGATCTTCAGAAACTTCAGGAACTGACCGAACTCTCCGAAGTCCGCCATGCCCTTCTTGATGCCATCACGCATGCCATCGAGTCGGTGGCTCCCGAGTCGCGTGCCCGCATGATCCAGCTTGAAGTGCGTCATGCCGCTGCTGAAGCCTCCGAGGATCATGGTGCCCCTCTCTCGCTTGACTTCATCGCCCATGCGATCCTGCCCGTCTCCATACTCCTTGTTCCGGGGGCAAAGCCTGTGGTTCTTGCCCAAGACAGATTGCTTGTGGAAGCACTCGAATCTGCTTCTTCACTCGCTCAGGATCTCGAAAAATCAGGCCATGCGGCCCACGGTGATCTCAATATTGTGCTGCGATCCAGCGAACATTATGCACCGGATCGCACGCTCCATGAGTGTATAGCATTTCGCGGCGCCACCAAACCTGCGTAGGCGGCTTGGGATTTTTGCGCTGTGCTGTGTTCTCCTACGCTCGCAGTATAAGATATACAGCTTCGCTTGGAGGCCTTGCACAGCATCAAAACTTCCTGCGCCTTGGGAGCCTTTGGGAGAAACACTCCTATAACGATCATATAGAAAGCTGAGCCACAGCCAACTCGCGTCGTGAACCGCGACACCGGAACTGGTATCACCAACGGCATCTAGCTAGTCGCTGGTATCATTTGTAACTTTTGGTTTCAAATCCCCCAGATTGGCGACATACGGCTTGTCTCGTATCCAACTCGAAAGAAGCCACAACTCAATAAATGAAAACACCGCTAGGATAAACAATGACTGAGGATTCCGTGTCTTCGGGAAATAATATACTGCAACAAGGCAGCAAATTAGGCAGTAAATGATCAACGCCCATGCCCAGCCTCGTTTGCGTGTGAATAGCAAAGCAACCGCCGCAAACGCAACAACTAGGGGTTCAATCGCGCAAATTAATGTGTATGATTCATGGATCTGGGGCAGCAATCTGAAAAGCTGTGCAACAGACATCCCTGTAAAAATGCTCGTCACAGTCAGCAGCGTAAAACCAGCAGCAGGCTGGAAATACTTAAACAAAAAATATAGGCCGATGATGAAAAGTATGTGGTAAGTTAGGCCCTTCGCCCGCAGTCCGATGCCCAAAATTAACCAATACTCTATCGGCAGAGCTGTTCTTTGTTGCTGGGCTTGTTTCATGCCTCACGAAAGCAGCTAACATATTTAGAATGACTTATCATTCTATTGCGATAATTGGTGACGCGAGTTCTTCGTTCTGAGGGAACGATCTCCATGTCAGAGAGGGGGCCATCTGCTCCTTTTATGCTCAAGCGATGTTGAGTTCAATCACAGGGATAGGGTGACATATTCTCCTCTCTCAATATTCTGGGCCCCTAGGTTGCTCTATCGTTTATGAAAATAGGCGACTCTTGCCGTGATGCCGCAGAAGAGATGCCAAGGGATCGTTCCTGAGAGGTCGGCCACTTCGGAGGCGGTAATTTCTTTGCTTCCTTGCCTGCCAACCAGAACGGCTTCATCGCCGACTTTGACCCTGCCTGCACGAGAGATGTCGACGATGATCTGATCCATTGTGACGCGTCCGAGCACGGGACAACGCTTGCCATTGAGAAGCACGGCAGCTCCTTTTCCGGAGAGTTGGCGCGGATAGCCATCGGCATAGCCAGCGGGTAGGATGGCCACGGTCAAGGTGCGCGGTGCGATGAAGGTGCTTCCATAGCTGATTCCATGCCCCTTTGGAATCTGCCGCACAAGTGTGACGGCGCTTTTCCAGCTCAGAACCGGTTTGACAAGCTTCTGCATGTTGCGAACCGGCGAGACTCCGTAGAGCAGCAGTCCGATACGGACAAGATCCCGTGTCTTGGAAGGATGAAGCATGGTTGCTGCGGAATTGAGCACATGAACGGGGACACCTGGGATGAGGGGATGCAGCTTTTTCAGAAGGGCGTCAAATTTCGCCAACTGCGCCTTGGTGAACGGTGTGTCGCTATCCGCTGAAGGGAGGTGTGTGGAAATACTGTGAACTGAAAGCGGTAATTTTCTGATTCCATTGAGAATTTCAAAAGCCTGATCAGGGATTGCGCCGAGGCGACCCATCCCGGTATCGAGGGTGAAATTGATCTGTGTCGTGTCGGCTTTCTTGAGCTTGCGAGCTGCTTTGGCAAAACGGCGGGCCTCCTCCAATGACGAAATGGCCGGTATGAATCCATGCCTTGCAATCTCTTCGTATTCCGAATGGAGGGCCGCACTCAGAAGAAGAATCGGTTTTTTCTTCTCTGTTTGACGGAGCTGGATTGCCTCACCAAGGGATGCCACGGCAAAGACGGCAACGCCATCGCTCAGCGTCGCCGCAATCTCATTGAGTCCATGACCGTATCCATTGGCCTTCACAACCGCCATAAGATCCGCACGGCCCGCCAGTTTACGCACGATTTTGAGATTATGCCTCAGGGCTGCATGGTCGATTTCCACCCAACAGCGTCTAGGCTGACTGGAGGGGGGTGGGAGGCTCTTGCGGGACATCGTTTGAGTATGCAGGAAGAAGTCCTTGGGGAAAAGCCCCTGATTTATCGATGCCCGTCAGTAGCTGGTTGTCTCCACGCTTAGTTTCCTGATAGGATCCCTCGATGAAGATCATTGTCACAGGGGGCGCAGGGTTCATCGGTTCCCATGTGGTCGGGGCTCTCCTCGACGAAGGACACTCGGTGACTGTCCTGGACGATTTCAATGACTTCTACGACCCCTCGATCAAGAGGGCCAATGTTGCGGCCTACCCATCACCGATCGAGGTTGCTGAGATTGATCTGCGCCAGTGGGAACCCGTTCGGGATCTCTTTACCAGAGTGAAACCCGATGCGGTCATTCATCTTGCGGCACGGGCCGGAGTGAGACCCTCCATTCTCGACCCCCAACTCTACATCGACACCAATATCACGGGAACCTTCCATGTGCTGGAGGCTTCTCGCCTGGCCGGTTGCCATCAGGTGATTTTTGCCTCCAGTTCCTCAGTCTATGGACTCTCCAAGATTGTACCTTTCCGTGAGGATCTGCCGCTGCTTCAGACCCTCTCCCCTTACGCTGCAAGCAAGATCAGCGGAGAGCAGCTCTGCGGTAATTTTGTGAATCTTTACGGATTCCGCGTGGTAGCCCTTCGTTTCTTCACCGTTTATGGCCCGGGCCAACGCCCTGATCTTGCCATCCATAGCTTCACGGATGCCATTGAGCATGCCCGTCCCATCAAGCAGTTTGGTGATGGAACCACCCGTCGTGACTACACCTACATCGATGACATCGTGCAGGGCATCCTTGGGGCTCTTGCCTATGTCCAGGGTGAGGAGGCCCGGTTTGAAATTTTCAACCTTGGTGAAAATGAGACCACAACCCTGGCCTCATTGATTTCCGCTATTGAGCATGCCCTTGGCAAGAAAGCCATCATCGAACGACTTCCTGAACAGAAGGGGGACATGCCGCTTACCGCAGCCGACATCACCAAGGCCAGAACCCTGCTAGGCTATTCTCCTAAGACTCCGATCAAGGAGGGAATTCCTAAATTTGTCGCCTGGTATCGGGATCTCCGATCCAAACAATCTCCCAACTGATGATCCCATACTCCCCAACTTCTTTACTTGGGGAGCTAATTCGCATCCCGAGTGTCAATCCCGAGGGTGATCCCGGTATTTCCATGCCCGGGGAGGCTCGTCTCGCAGAGTTTCTGGAATCATACCTTCGTACTCTTGGTGCCGAAGCATGGCTTCAAGAAGTCCTGCCCGGTCGGCCCAATGTTGTCGCCCGTTTTCCGAGCGATCACGAGGGCAAGCCTCGTCTGCTGCTGGCTCCCCATACCGACACGGTCAGCGTGGCCGGCATGACGATTGATCCCTTCAGCGGTGAAGTGCGCGACGGGAAGGTTTGGGGTCGTGGCGCGAGTGACACCAAGGGGCCGATGGCTGCGATGTTGACGGCATTGGCCCGCATGGGAGAGGTGATTCCGACACTCAGTCATGAGATCTGGTTTGCCGGACTTATGGGAGAGGAGTCGGGACAATATGGTGCCAAGGCCCTTGCCGCTTCGGAGCACTTTGACTTTGTGATCGCAGGAGAACCAACCGATCTCAAGACGGTCCATGCCCATAAAGGTGCTCTCTGGATCACCCTGACAAGCCGGGGCAACGCTGTCCACGCTTCCGCACCCGAGCGCGGGGAGAATGCGATCTACGCCATGAGTCGGTCGATCGAGAAGATTCGCAGCGAAGTCATCCCTCAACTCGATCAGCTAATCCATCCTCTTCTTGGCCGCACGACCTTGAGCGTCGGCACCATCAAGGGAGGCTCCAAGACAAATGTTGTGCCGGATCATTGCGAGGCGACGATCGACATCCGTTTGATTCCCGATCTGGCTCCTGAACGCGTCGTTGAGTTGATCAGAAAGGCGGCACCCTCTCTTGAGCTTTCCTATCTTAGTTCCAAACCCTTGGACACGGATCCCGATCATCCTTTGATAGGGAAACTAGTGAGCCTAGGAGCCTCTCCGGTCGGAGCTCCATGGTTCTGTGATGCCGCCGTGTTTGCGTCTCACGGAGTGCCTGCTGTGGCACTGGGGCCCGGTTCCATCGCACAGGCCCATACGGCTGATGAATGGATTGCCATGGGCGATCTGGAAGCAGGCGCGGAGTTTTTCGAGAAATTCCTACTCTCGCTAGTGTAGGGCTTCGTACAATTCGATGGGAAGTCCGTCGGGATCGGCAAAGAAGGTGAAGCGTTGACCGGTCAGTTCATCCGTGCGAACGGGTTCTACGATGATCCCCTTGATGGTGAGATCTCTTATTTGGGCATCCAGATCCCCGACTAGAAAGGCGATGTGCCTGAGCCCCTGCGCCTCGGGGCGATTGACACGAGGAGGGGGATCGGGAAAGGAGAAAAGCTCGATCTGTCCACCGCCAGGGATAGCGAGATCGAGTTTCCAAGAATCGCGTTCCGCACGATAGGTCTCACAGAGAATCCCAAATCCTAGGACTTCGGTATAGAAGGCCTTGGAGCGCTCATAATCCGAGCAAATGACCGCAACATGATGGAGGGCTTTGATTTCCAAGTTGCGGATCTGCTCGGAGTGGAGTGATTGAGGGGATTTAATTGGCCGAGAGATAATCAGCAACACCTTCAAAGGTGGCTTTCATTCCTTCCTTGCCGGTATTCCAGTTGGCAGGACAGACCTCGCCATGCTGCTCGAAGAACTGGAGTGCATCGACGATGCGAAGTGTTTCATCCACGCTGCGCCCAAGGGGGAGATCGTTGACAAGCTGGTGTCTGACCATCCCCTGACGGTCGATAAGAAAGACGGCACGAAAGGCGACCATTTCACTGGTGGCCGTTAGGTTGCCTTCATCATCGAGACCAAACTCACCGTTAAGCACCCCGTAGGCGGAGGAGATGGTCTTGTTGGCATCAGCGAGCAGGGGGTATTTCACACCCTGAATGCCACCATCGTTCTTCGGAGTCTGGAGCCATGCCCAGTGTGTCTCCGCCGTATCGGTGGAGCAGCCGAGAACCTCGACATTCCGTTTGTAAAACTCGGGAAGCTTTTCCTGAAAGGCGTGAAGTTCCGTGGGGCAGACAAAGGTGAAATCCTTGGGATAGAAAAAGAGCACGACATATTTCTTATTCTGAAACTGATCCAGGGTAAAAGTTTCCACGGGAAATCCATCGACGATGGCGCGGGTATTGAAATGGGGAGCCTTTTTTCCGACGAGTGTGGACATGTGATGATGGGTATTTGGTTTGAGACTGGCAGAAAAGCAAAGCATGAGCGGAATAGGGATCAAGGAGAAATATCTTCTCCCTCTGCGCTTGCCCGCCTCGCATGACAAGGGATAGCCTCACTCCCTTTATGAGCAAAGGTAACGAAAGTGCTATCTCTCCACGGCGTGGGGAGGATTTTCCCGAATGGTATCAACAGGTGGTTCGTAGTGCCGAAATGGCCGAGAACTCCGAGGTCAGGGGATGCATGGTGATCCGTCCCTGGGGCTATGCCCTCTGGGAGCGGATGCAGGGTGCGCTCGATGCCATGTTCAAGGCGACAGGCCATAAGAATGCTTACTTTCCGCTTTTCATTCCCCTGAGCCATCTTCAGAAAGAGGCTGATCATGTGGAGGGATTTGCCAAGGAGTGCGCCGTTGTCACCCATCACCGTCTGGAGCTTCATGACGGGAAACTGGTTCCTGCGGGAGAGCTGACAGAACCGCTGATCGTGCGTCCCACTTCCGAGACGATCATCGGAGCCACCTATGCCAAATGGGTGAAATCGTACCGCGATCTCCCGATTTTGCTCAATCAATGGGCCAATGTCGTCCGATGGGAGCTTCGACCCCGTCTTTTCCTACGCACGGCAGAGTTCCTCTGGCAGGAAGGACATACGGCGCATGAAACGGAAGCAGAGGCTATTGTGGAGACGGAGAAAATGCTCGGTGTGTATGGAGAGTTTGCCGAGAATTGGCTGGCGATTCCTGTGATCCGTGGAGAGAAGAGCGAGAGCGAGCGCTTTCCCGGGGCAGTCCGCACCTATTGCATCGAGGCCATGGTGCAGGATCGCAAGGCGATTCAGGCGGGCACTTCCCATTTTCTCGGACAGAATTTTGCGAAGGCGTCAGGGATCAAGTTTCTCTCAAGAAACAATACCGAGGAGTTGGCCTGGACAACGAGCTGGGGGGTGAGCACACGACTCATCGGCACGCTGCTCATGGCTCATGGGGATGATGACGGTGCCGTGATGCCCCCTCGGATTGCGGCAACACAGGTACTCATTATTCCGATCACTCCGAAGCCCGATACTCGTGATGCCGTGCTGGCCAAGGCAGAGGAAGTTGCCGCCACCCTTCGCTCGGCAAGCTATGCCGGAGAAGCTCTCCGTGTGGAGATCGATGCCCGCGATCTTGGCGGCGGCGTGAAGAGCTGGGAATGGATCAAGAAGGGAGTACCCCTTCGTATCGAGATCGGTCCCCGCGATCTGGAGTCGAGGAGTGCTGCTGTCGCAAGGAGGGATAAAGGCCCGAAGGAGAAGGAGTTTTTGTCAGTCGATTCTCTTGCCGCACGCGTGCCAGATCTGCTTGCTGAGATTCAGCAGAATCTGCTCGACCGTGCCCTTGCCTTCCGCAGAGAGCATACCCGGAAGATCGATACCAAGGAGGAGTTTTACGCTTACTTCACACCTCAGAATTCCGAAAAGCCGGAGATCCATGGCGGGTTTGCCCTCGCACATTGGAATGGAAGCTCAGAAGTCGAGGCCAAGATCAAGGAGGATCTCAAGGTCACGATCCGATGCATCCCCGAGGAATCCGAAGAGTTTCCCATAGAGCCGGGGATTTGCCCCTTTACCGGTGAGCAGAGTGCTCGCCGCGTTATCTTCGGCAAAGCCTACTAGGCTTGGGATTTTGGCACAGGACGGTGTTGCTACTCGCTTGGCGTAGGTAGTGCTACGCCATCACTCGCGCGCCTAGTCCTGCATCCAAACTCCCAGGCCTATTTTGTAGACTGCGTCGTTGGTCTACTGCCGCCGTAGGACGACTACGGCTCGCATCTCAAGCTTGCCAATATTTTTTAGGTGAGCGCGTTATCAACTGACGGTGGCGTTGCAGTTAAAAAGTTCAAAGTGCAACGCCTTTTCCCTTGTCTCCAATGGCAAAGCAAGCCTTCATCTTGACCAAACTTCCCTTATGACCGCGACACTCTTTGGCTGCATCGTCGGCTTTATCGCTTGGTTCCTTGTCCGTTATCTTGTCGCGGGCCTTTATACCGTCAACCAGAACGAGCGGGCGGTGAAGACCTCGTTTGGTCGGGCCGAAAGGGTTGGCGATGCCATGACGGCAGATTCTCCGATCGGCCAGTATCTCACGGAGGAGGATAAGAAGCTCTATAACTATCCACAGGTTCGCGTGATCCAGCCCGGAGGTCCTTACTTCAAGTGGCCATGGGAGGAGGTTCACAAGGTGATCATCGCGACCCAGACAATCAATATGGCTTTTGATCCCGAAAATCCGCGGGGATTGGATGCCGACAGTATGTTGGAAGCAGTGACCAAAGATCAGCTCAACACAGGGCTCAAGGGACAAATTCGCTGGCACATATCGCAGCGCAATCTCTATGCGTATCTCTTTGCCATTAAGAGTCCCATCACGCATGTAATGGCCTACTTTGTTTCTGTCCTGCGTGAACGGATCGCCAACTTTGAAGCTCCGGCCAATGCGCAGCAGGGAGATGCAACGGCCCTGCACAACATCGCGGCCACGGCGGTGATCGGGATTTCAATCAATGATCTTCGTAAGAATCTCAGTGCGATCAATGATCATATGGATCGTGAGTGCGGGGATTCTGCGGCACGCTACGGCATTTTTCTGGATGCCTCGTTGATCACCGGGATTGATCCCCCCCAGGAAGTGGAATCTGCCCTTGCGGCGATCAACACCGCCTACAATCAGGTTTCCTCAGACATCAGTCTGGCGCAGGCTGCGGCTGACCAGAAGATCGTCCAGTCGAAGCGGGCCGTCGAGATCGAGACATTGAAAGCGCAGGCAGAGGTGCAGCCGATTGTTGCGCTCGCGGAACAGTTGAAGGCACTCAAGCAAAGCAGCCAGGGAGCCCTTTCAGCCTATGTGCGCAATGTGCGTCTCAAGCTCTTTAGCGAGGCAACCCGTGTGATCCTGGAGGGCAATAGCCATGAATGATTTCACTCTGCCTGTTTCCCTGATGCAGTTCTTGGGAGCTGCGGTCGTGACCTTCGTGGGAATGTTTTTCCTGTTCCCCTCGCTGCTTGCCATCGCCCGTATTCTCGGCATTTACACGATTGTCCATGAACGCGAGGCCAAGGTGTATGTCCTGTTTGGGAAGGTCATTGCCGTGATTGACGAGCCCGGCATTCATTTTCTGATCCTCAGGCTCGGTATCAATGCGCCGCTCGTGATGCTTCTTGGCCAATGCCATGTCATCGATCTGAGGCTTGATCAGCAGTATCTTCGCAGCACACCCGTGAACTCCGAAGAGGGGGCTCCGATGGGAATCGGCATCTGGTATGAAATGATCGTCAGCGATCCGGTGGCCTATCTCTTCAAGAATGCCGATCCGCGCGGCTCACTTGCGGCCAATGTCGGAAATTCCGCTGTTCGATGCCTCAGCAACATGCCGCTGGCCAAGATGCTGCAGGATCGCCACCCGATGAGTCAGACCGTGAGAGCGGAGGTCTCACCCCTTTCCAAGGAATGGGGTTACAGTCTTGGCTCCGTCTATATCCGCAAGGTTCATTTCAGGGATGCCGGAATGATCAAGCAGATCGAGGCCAAAGTGGTGAACAGGCTTCGTCAGGTGACTTCCGCAATCAAGCAGGATGGCACTAATCAGGTGAATATCATTGCAAGTACGGCAGAGCAGCAGGCGGCGGTGGAGTTTTCCAAGGCGGCTGCCATGCGTCCCCAGATTGTGGGGGAGGCTTTGAAAAACATCTCACAGGATGAGGAAATTTCCCGTTCCCTCTTTAAGGTGCTCGAGACGCAAAATATCATTAATGGCCAGGCGGCAATAACGCTCATTCCTGAGCGTTCAGGAGTACTGAGTGAGCTGCTTGCTGCACCTGGTGATGGCAAGCCCCCGGCAGTTCCCAAAAAGTAGGGTTAGGAAGTTTCAATAAAAATCACTCCGGCCTTGCGGCGGGCGTGTTGGTTGCAGGGGAGATTTATTTTTGCTGTACCCTTTCCACGGTCGTCAAATTCGAGCAGCGATGCCAGACGCTTGACCTCTGCAAATCCAACTTCTTCAACCCCGTGACGCTTCAGCCATAGATGGAGGACTCGACGACGGAGCGCGGGATGAAGTCCTTGCAAGAGTTTGACCGACAACTCGGAACTCATCGCTATCGGATGAGCTATACCGGAGAGAAACTCATCCTCCTCAGCGAGGATATGGGCGCTACGGATGATTGCTGTCTGGAAAGATGAGCCAAAGAGCTTCTCTATGTGAGGAAGCAGCTTCAGTCTTATTTTGTTCCTCGAAGTTTCAGCAATAGCGTTGGTCTCATCTTCACGATGCTTGAGGTTTCGTTCAGTGAGGTAATTGAGTAGTTGCTGTTTTCGGATCTCCAGCAGTGGGCGGTGAAGTTTGAGAGCGATTCCGTCAATACTGCGCTCGGAGTGTGGTTTCATGCCGGCCAGTCCTGCCGCGCCAGAACCCCTGAGAAAATTAAAGAGGCAGGTTTCAACCTGATCGTCAGCATGATGGGCAAGGAGGAGATATCGCGTCCGATGGTGTTTGGCGACGGATACCAGAAATGTGTAACGGGCTTCTCTTGCTGCTGTTTCAATCGATAGTTGCTTCTCTTTGGAAAGCTTACGGACATCTGCTGATCCCAGTTCGAAGGGGAGGGAATGTCGTCTTGCAAGTCGCTTGACGAAGGCTGCATCGGCACGGGAGTGAGTCCCGCGAAGATGATGGTTGAAATGTGCCACA
Organism: uncultured Spartobacteria bacterium; assembly: GCA_903823215.1. GTDB lineage: Bacteria > Verrucomicrobiota > Verrucomicrobiia > Chthoniobacterales > UBA6821 > UBA6821. The sequence continues at coordinate 13,444 of CAIJRY010000042.1, read as the reverse complement.
ACAAGGTTGTTGATCCCGGCTTCCAAAAGGAGATGAAGTAGCGCCACGGAATCAGCCCCACCGGAGACCGCCACGATGAGCTTTCTCTTTCGGATCAAGGCAAGCTTCCGCACAACCTCTGCTGCCAGAGGAGTGAGTGTGTACTGTGACTTAACCGATTTGCGCGGCACCGAAATAAGGTTGGAGGGGTTCAGGTAGGATCAGAGGTCCACCCGGGAGGGTATGAGTCTCCAGAAGGGCGACATAGAGGCGGGGCAGGGCGGTTCCGGAACCATTGAGTGTGTGGCAGAATTGGTTTTTTCCCTCGGAGTTCTTGTAGCGCAGATTCATGCGGCGGGCTTGATAATCGCCGAAATGTGAGCAGCTGGAAACCTCCAGATAGCTGCCTTGGCCGGGAGCCCAGACTTCGAGATCATAAGTGCGCGAGGCGGAGAATCCGATGTCGCCGGTGCAGAGTTCCAGAACGCGATAAGGGAGTTTGAGAAGTTGGAGGACTTTCTCCGCGTCGGCCGTCAAGGACTCGAGTTCCTCTGCTGCCTGCTCCGGTGTGGTGATCTTGACGAGTTCCACCTTGTCGAATTGGTGCATTCGAATCATGCCACGGGTCTCGCGTCCTGCCGATCCGGCCTCACGACGGAAACAAGGAGTGCAGGCGGTAAGTTTCACCGGAAGCTGGGATTCGGAGAGGATCTCGTCGCGATGAATGTTGGTCAGGGAAACTTCCGCTGTCGGTGTCAGAAACGAGGCGCCATCATCGAACCCATACATGTCATCCTCAAATTTAGGAAGCTGTCCGGTGCCTTCCATGCAGTCGCGCCGCACCAGTACGGGAGGAGCAATCTCGGTGTATCCGTGGGAAAGAGTCTGGAGATCTAGGAGGAAGTTGATCAGGGCTCGTTCCAGCCTGGCCCCTGCTCCGGTAAAGAGAACATAGCCGCTTCCGCTGATCTTGGCTGCCCGTTCCAGATCGAAGAGGCCCAGACGGGCACCAATAGTCACATGATCCTCCGGATTCATGGGGGCGGGTTCACCCCAGTGCCTGATGGCAACATTTGCCCCTGCATCACTCCCTTCCGGCAGTCCCGGTGCGGGAAGGTTGGGTACACGCATGAGGAGATCGCGTTGTTCCGCATCCAGCTCGGCAGCAAGGCGACCAAGCTCCTCCATCTCGTTGGCAAAAGTTTTTACCTGGACTTCGAGTTCGCTGGAATCTCCTCCGCTCTTCTTGATTCCCCCGATTTCCTTGCTGAGGCGGTTGCGCTCCGCACGCAGGTGCTGAACCCGGGTTTCGCTTTCGCGACGGCGGGCATCAATAGCAAGAATCTGATCCACCAGATCGGAGAACTGGGAGGAACGCGTGGCAAGGCGTTTCTTGATTGAATTGGGGTCTTCACGGAGCAGTCGGATGTCGAGCATGGGAGGAAGACTAGAACTGAAAGATGAAACCTGAAACCTGAAAAATTCAACTGCCGGGATTCGAGGCTCAAATTTCAGGCTTAATTCCTCTCTGCCGTGTTGTCAGAAAGAAGGACTTCGTTAAGATGTCGTTTACATTTATGGCTGCACAGTTCCGAGACTACTACGAGACCCTTGGTGTGACCAAGGGGTCCTCTGCCGATGAAATCAAGAGTTCGTTCCGTAAACTGGCGCGGAAGCATCATCCCGATCTGGCAAAGGACAAAAAGGCTGCCGAAGAGAAATTTAAGGAGATCAATGAGGCTTACGAAGTGCTGAGTGATCCTGAGAAACGGAAAAAATATGATGAGTATGGTGCCAACTGGCAGCATGCTGGAAACGGTTTTGGGGGAGGGCATCCCGGCGGCGCGGGAGGCAGAGGTGGAAGTGGAGGTTTCGGAGGCTTTCCAGGAGGAGGTTATGGTCAGGCTGACGCTAATGATTTTCATTTTGGAGGGACTGGCTACAGCGATTTCTTTGAGCAGTTTTTTGGCACTCGTCGCGGTCGTGGATATGGCGGTGGGGTGGATTTTGAAGAGACTCCCCAACGAGGACGGGATGTGGAGGCGGACATTCTTGTCACCCTTGATGAGGTGATTCATGGAGCCACCCGCCAGATCTCATTCCGAAAAGGCGATTCGCCACAAATACAGACTTACACGGTAAAAATTCCAAAGGGGGTAAGAGAAGGACAGCGCATCAGGCTTGCAGGACAGGGAGGCGGTGGTGGTGCGCATGGGGAATCGGGAGATCTTTACCTTCGGGTGAAACTTCAGCAGCACCCTGATTTCCGCTTCGAGGGATCGGATATTCATCACGAACTCGAAGTGCCGCCATGGAAAGCCGTCCTGGGTGGCGAAGTGACGATTCCAACTCCCGACGGTCGGGCCAAACTCAAGCTTCCTCCCGGAACCCAGAACGGCAGAAAATTCCGCATTCCGGATCGGGGATTGCCGGAAAAGGGTGGGAGCCGGGGGGATTTCTACGCCATCGTGGAGATTGCAATTCCCGAAACCATCACTCCGGAAGAGAGGACGCATTGGGAAGCTCTCTCAAAATCGGGATAGGAAACCACCGATTATGTCAGTGGTAACTCGACTGTCAGGGATGCTGTTTTTCCGTCGGTTGTTTCCGTGATTTTCATGACCTGCTGCACTGGTTCATCCGCAGGACGATCCCAGAAATAACGACGAAGCAATACCTTCATTGCTGCCGTGAGCGGCACGGCAAGAAGGGCTCCCAAAAGACCTCCGAGAAGAATACTCCAGGCCAGTACAGAGACAATCACCGTCATGGGATGTAGTCCCACGGAATTCCCGATGATCTTCGGCGAAATGAAAATTCCCTCCAGCCAGTTGGCCAAAGTGAAGATCAGCAGAACATACAAGGGGTGCCAGAGATCGCCGAATTGAGCGAGGGCGATAAGCATGGCGGGAATGAGGCAGACGACAAATCCCAAGTAAGGAATGAGGCAGAGGATGCCGACCATCAGGCCTATCAGAAAGGCAAAATCGAGCCGGATAAAAACGAACAGGGCAACCCCGACAATAGCCCCATCGATCATGCTGACCAACAGCTGCCCCCTGAAAAAGTGGATGAGGTAATCGTTGATCTCATTGAAGAGGGAGACGATTTCCACTTTGAGCGGTGAGGCGCGCATCGGCAGATAGCGGCTCCAGCTCGCAGACATGGCGGGAGCTTCCAACAGAAAGAAGAACAGGAAGACCGGAACCAGAATCAGACTGAGTAAAAAACCGAGGATTCCGAAGACACTGCCGATGCTTTTTTGCAGGAACTCTCCGGTCGCCGAGGCAATGGTGGGAAGTTTGGCCTGCACCCATGCCAATGCCTGATTAAGGATTTCGAATCCATACATTTTGATGTTCTCTGGAGAGAGATCTTCCAGGGGCGAATTATGGTGGGGAGAAGAGGCTCGCAGCGCCGCCAATTTCTGAATTTCGGCAGCCGATTCCTTGGCGAGTAATGAGATTCTTCTGCTGTAATCAGGAATCCGACTCGCAAAGTTACTGCCCTGATGTTCAACAGAAGGAGCCACCGTCAGGGCGATGATGGTCACGGCGCCGGAGAATAGGATGAAGACGACAATCACGGCCCAAGTTCTGGGTAGTTTCCAACGGCAGAGAACAGAGACAACCGGCGTAAGTAGGTAGGCAAGCACGGCCGCAATCGCGATGGGAGTGAGGACTGGCTTGAGATACCCGCTGGCAGCCACCACACTCCATCCGGCCAGCAGGATCACAAGGACACTCGCAAGAGCGGCTAGAGACGTGACTCCAGCCCAGCAGATTTTTTTCTGAAAGGGTGTGGGAATTTCCATGAAATTAGGGAAGCACTGATTTAATCGCATTGAGACCGTTACGGCAAGAAGGGGTCGCCGACAAGGCCGCTTCACGCGAGCATCCCTGAAACGGGCTGTAAGCGCGAAGCCTACGCAGTCGCCGGTCCGTTATCGCCGTAACCCAATGGGCTGAAGCCAGTTGTCGATTTTTGATGCGTTGCTCGCTCGGGCGAGACCGCAGCGGGTATCGCCAAGCACTCGCGCCTTCAAAAATCAGCAACTGGCTTTCAGCGGTCATTATGGGATTAAATCAGCGTTTCCTTAGTTTGTTCAGAATGGAGATACCGTGTTTTGAGTCCGATGTCCAATACCCACCTTGCCGGCGTTGGATGTCTTGGAGTAGGTGATTACCCCGAAATGACCTGATCCATCACGATGTCATGGGGTTCCCGTGGGACTGAGGGTAATAGTTGGAAATCCCAACAGAGACCTATTTTTCTTCCTCTGAACTCAGGATGAGCCAGCAGGCGGTCGTAGTACCCCCCTCCGCGTCCCAACCGGAATCCCCGCGAATCAAACGCCACTCCGGGAATGATGGCCAGATCGATTTGCCAAGGAAAAGCTTGATCCCAATTCTCGCTATCAGGCTCCCTCAAGCCGAATGGCCCCTGCTTCCATTTGCAAATATTGGAATAACGATAGAGCCCAAGTGATTTTCCTTCCACGCGGGGAAAAAGAAAGGTGGGCGAAGAATGGAGAGCTAGCAGAGGCATCGGATCAACTTCTTCGGGCAGCGGAGCGTAGAGCAGAACGGTCGCGCTTTTTTCCCATTCGGGAAGAGAAAGGATGGATTTCCAATGCGCCACGGAAACCCCTCCTCGATGCTCTCGAAGCAGTTCCCTCATTCTCGCACGCAACCGTTGCTTTTTATCCTGAATCATTCACGCTTATCATTCAGTCAAGAGACACCCATGGTCAAAAAACTTCTTGCGGAAGAGATGAAAAAACGAAGAGTCAAACGCCCTCTTCCTGAAAATCATGTGACAATGGTACCGGGGGAAGGCTGGCATCGGCGCAACTTTCTCACAGAGGTTCTCATTCCCTCCCTGTTTTCTCCCCGTGAGAAAAGAATGACTTCTCCGGCTCTCCCCGAACTCGAAGCCGGTCAGTTAGGGATCACTTGGATCGGTCATGCCTCTTTTTTGATCCAGACACCGGAGCATTCCGTTCTCATCGACCCCAATTGGGCCCGCTGGCTCAAGGTGATCAAGCGGCTTCGAGAGCCCGGCCTGTCACTTCATGATCTTCCCGCTACCGATCTTGTGCTGGTAACGCACGCCCATTTCGACCATCTCGATAAAAGGACACTCAAAGCCGTAGCCGCCAATCAGCCGATCGTCGTTCCTGAACATGTCGGCACCCTTGTTCAGGGGCTGGGATTTAACCGAGTGCAGGAACTCAGGCGCTGGGAGTCCATGGAACTAGGTTCCCTAAAGATCACGCTCACACCCGCTTATCACTGGGGGGCAAGGATGCTCCATGATCAACATCGTGGCTTTGGCGGGTTCCTGATTGAGTATGCGGGACGGACGGTTTTTCATTGCGGAGACAGTGCCTGGTTCGAGGGGTTTGGCGAGATCGGTGAACGCAGCCGGATTGACATCGCCCTTCTTCCTATCGGTGCCTACGACGCACCGAGTGGTCGTGATGTTCACATGAACCCGGAAGAAGCCCTGCGGGCATTTCAGGCACTGGGGGCAGGGCTGATGATACCGATGCACTACGGCACTTTCAGACTTGGATTTGAACCAATGGACGAACCACCGGATCGACTTCTGGGACATGCCCGTTCGCTTGGACTCGATGAGAAAATCAGGATTCTAAAAGAAGGTGAGTCGGCAGTGTTTTGATCGGGAATCCTTACTCCAGAATCCTAAGTCCTGATTCCTCTTTCTACTTTCCCAATGCCTTGTTCCAAGCCACAATTTGGGTAGCTTGTGATGCAAAGAGGGTTTCTGGAGAATCCACAATCTCCACGCCGGTGATGGTATCACCCTTGCGGATGGCGTTCACGACATCCTGATCCTTTGCGCCGTCAACAGCACCGAAGATGGCATGCTTGCCATCAAGCCATGGTGTGGGGACATGGGTGATGAAGAACTGGCTTCCATTGGTTCCCGGGCCTGCATTGGCCATGGAAAAAAGTCCCGCTCGGTCATGCTTAAGTCCTGGTGCAAACTCATCGGCAAATCGGTATCCCGGTCCGCCGCTTCCTGTGCCAGTGGGATCACCGCCCTGAATCATGAAGTCTGGGATGACCCTGTGAAACGAGAGGCCGTTGTAGAAGCCGCGACTGCAGAGATTGAGAAAACTGGCAACCGTCATGGGTGCCTTGGTGGCATAGAGTGTGGCATGAATATCCCCCTTGGAAGTATGCATCACGATGCGAATATCGGTGAGCGGAGCAGCAGGTGTCGCGGCACCGGCAATACCGGGGGCCATGGAGAGAGTTGCAGAAAGGGCGAAAAGTGTCTTTTTCATGAGGTGATTATTGGTTAGCAGAGAGTGGTGCCAAAGAAAGAGAAATCACTCACCCCTACGATGAAGCCCTCTAGGACTTCCAAAATTCCCGCCAATGCTGCACAGATGCGCGTCGGTCTTGTCCAGATGCGCTGTGTTTCCGATCCGGCAATCAATATGAAGACGGCTGAACGCTGGATTCGTGAGGCTGCAGCCAAGGGAGCCAAAGTGGTCTGTCTGCCGGAGCTATTTCTTAGCGAGTATTTCTGCCAGAGCGAGGATCATGAGTATTTCAAGCTTGCAGAGCCGATTCCTGGGCCGACCACGATGGTTCTTGAAAAACTGGCCAAAGAATTGAGGGTTGTCCTGATTGCCTCACTCTTTGAGCGCCGTGCGCCGGGTCTCTACCACAACACAGCCGCGGTCATCGAGGCTGATGGGAAATACCTTGGTAAATACCGCAAAATGCATATTCCCGATGATCCTCTCTTCTATGAGAAATTTTATTTCACTCCTGGCGATCTTGGTTTCCGCAACTGGAAGACCAGTGCCGGAGATCTCGGAGTGTTGATTTGCTGGGATCAATGGTATCCGGAGGCAGCCCGTCTCACGGCGTTGCGGGGCTCTGAGGTACTCTTTTATCCCACAGCCATTGGGTGGCATCCCTCCGAAAAGAAGCAGTATGGAGCCAATCAAAAAGCTGCCTGGCAACTCACCCAGCGGGCACATGCCCTGGCAAACGGATGTTTTGTCTGCGGTGTGAACCGCATCGGTCACGAGGCTCCCGCTGGGGGTGCGGGATTGGATTTCTGGGGGGGGACTTTCGTTGCAGCTCCCAACGGGATGATTATCGCAGAGGCACCTGCCGATGAGGAAACGGTGCTTGTTGTTGATCTTGATATGAACTTCATGGATACCCAGCGGACTCACTGGCCATTCCTCAGGGATCGTCGTGTTGATGCCTACGACGGAATGGACAAGCGTTTCATTGATTGAGTTCGCTTATCCACCATACCGGGTTTCTCCCAGACCGGGCGCGTGACTACTCCCTGCTCACGCGTCGATGGATGCGTCTGGTGAAGAGGGTACCGGGCTTGCAGCTTCGCTTTTTTGCTGAAGCCGGTGACTATCCCCTGATGCTCGTGGAATCCAAGAAGCAGCTCAAAAAGGCCCCTTCCTTCTATATTTCTGCCGGCATTCATGGCGATGAACCTGCACCTGTTGAGGGATTGATTCAGTGGGCCGAGGAGTCGTTGCGTGAATTATCGAACTGCAATGTGCAGATCTTCCCGTGTCTCAACCCCTGGGGGCTGGAACGCAATATCCGTTGTGATGAAAAAGGAAGGGATCTTAATCGATGCTACAATGCCCACGATGTGCCCCAGATAAGCTCACAGATGAGTGTGATGAAGGGACGGCATTATGACCTCGCCCTGACCCTGCACGAGGATTATGATGCACGGGGATTCTATCTCTATGAGGTGGCTGGCCCAAGACCTTACTGGGGTGAGGAGCTTCGTAATGAAATCAGCCTGGCGATGCCTCCTGATTCCCGCCGCCTCATTGATGGACGCAATGCACGGAAGGGGCTGATTAGGCGTGGCATCAAACCGGCACTGCTCAGGCAGATGACGGGACACCCCGAGGCCTTCCTGCTGCACCTTCATCACTCCAGAAGGACTTTCACTTTTGAAACGCCCTCTGAGGATTTTCTTGTGCAACGCGTGGGTATTCATAGAAAGTTCATTCAGCTTGCACTCGACAAGCAGTCCTTCACATCCATCGGTTCGTGCCCACTCCAAACTCCAAAAAACTAGGTCTCGTATTTTTGTCCCTGCTGGTTCTCACGGAATCAGGATTTTCAGATTCTCTATTCTTGAAAAATGGCCGTGAAATCAAAGGTGATATCATTCAGAATGATTCATCCGGCGTGTTGATCGAATATTTTGCGACTCCAACGATCAAGGATCAGAAAACATTTTCCAAGGAAGAGATTGATCGAATCGTTGCGACTCCGGCGGATGATAAGGCGTTTAATCTGCTTGGCAGTCGCGCCACTCCGCCGACTGTTCTCGACACTTCATTCTACGATACGCTGATTGAGAAAAAGCTTCCTGATTTTTTCAAACGCTTTCCCTATTCCCGTCATATTACCGAACTCCGGGAGGATATGCGCTCACTGACTGCTGAACGCGATCGCGTCAATGCCGGGGATCGACGCATTGATGGGAGCTGGATCACGGCTGCCCAGATAGCTGCGGATCCGTACCAAACCGGTGCTAGGATTAGTTTCAGTGAGGTCAAGCTTCTAACCCAGGGAGATGATCCCGTTGCCTCGCTCAAGGCTTATGAGTTGCTCGAAAAAAACTATCCCGGTTCCTCAGTCTTGCCGGATGCCCTGGATCTGATCCCCAATCAAATGGATCTCCTTCAGGGTAAGATCAATTCGGCTAATCAAAATCTGCCCATTCTTGCAAAAAAAAGACAGACATGGATCGATGCTGCTCCGTCAGATCAGGCCAAAGAGATCAAGGCTGCGCTGGAAAAGGATGATCTCAATGCCAAGTCCACAATTGCCGCTGCCACAAAGGATGGGAGTAAGTTTTTTCCGGTATTTCCCAATAGCAAGGATTCCCTCGACCAGTTGCAGGCGCTTCTGATCGCTGAAAAAACGAGACTGGCCTCCCTGAGGACCATACCCATGCGTGATAGCATCAATGCGAGTCATGATGCCTCCAAGTTGATCGACATAGGAAAATTCAAAGAAGCGCAAATTCAACTCGATAGCGCGGCCAAGCTCTGGCCTGCCAATGGGGAAATCCCAGTCCTCAAACTCAAGCTGGAGAGTGCGGAGAAGCTCGCCAAGACAGTTGCTTCTCCATCTCCATCCATCTCACCCAAGCCACCAGGCACTCGATGACAACACCCTTACGATCCGCATCCATTGACCGAAAAACCAGCGAGACGAATATAAGAATTTCATTGACTCTCGATGGTGAGGGAAAGGCTGAAGTCAACACAGGAGTGCCGTTCTTCGACCATATGCTCATCCTGTTTACGCGCCATGGGCTTTTTGATCTTTCGATTGATGCCAAGGGCGACATCGACATTGATTATCACCATACCGTTGAAGATGTGGGAATTGCTCTCGGCACGGCCTTTGGAAAGGCTCTGGGTGACAAGGCGGGAATCCGCCGCTATGGAAGTGCCTATGTTCCGATGGATGAGACCCTTGCCCGTGTTGTCGTTGATTGCAGCGGTCGACCTTTTCTTGCGTATGATGCCCCAAGGGGAATCGAGCCGATAGGACTTTTCCCTTTCCAGCTTGTAGAGGAGTTTCTCCGGGCTCTGAGTGTCCATGCCGGATTAACCCTGCATGTCTCCATCCTTGCAGGTCGTGACGCACACCATATGGCAGAGGGCATCTTCAAGGCTCTTGGAAGGGCGCTGGATGTGGCCGTTTCACGCGATACCCGCGTCAAGGGGATCCCAAGCACCAAAGGATTGCTGTGAGTCGGCAGATTGATTCGCCTTTTCCCTTGCTGGGATTGGTCGATTACGGAAGCGGCAATCTCAGAAGTGTTCATCGTGCCATCGAAGAGTCTGGCGGATCGTGCGTCTTTGTCCGTACCCCTGCCGATGCGAAGTCGTGTACCGCGCTGATTGTGCCCGGTGTGGGATCCTTTGGGGATTGCGCCCGTCAGCTTCGTGAGGCGGGACTTTGGGAATTTCTCCGTGAATGGCTCGCCGCCGATCGTCCTTATCTGGGTATATGCCTCGGCTACCAGCTGCTCTTCGAATCGAGCGAGGAATCCCCGGGCGTTGAAGGGCTTGCCGCACTGGCAGGAAGGGTGGTTCATTTTGAAAGGGGGGGGGAGTTGAAGATCCCCCATATGGGATGGAATCAGCTTCATATACGCAACGCTTCCGACCCCCTGATGCAAGGATTGGGAGAGAATCCCGAATTCTATTTTGTCCACTCCTATTATCCCGCACCGGAAGAGCCCGGAAACATCACGGCGACCTGCCACTATGGGATTGAATTTGCGGCCAGCGTGACTAGGGGAAATCTCCACGCCGTCCAATTTCATCCTGAGAAAAGCCAGTTACTGGGTCTTAACATGCTTCGCAACTTCATCAATTCGCTGTCGTGACTGCCTCTCTCCCGGACTTCATCTCTCAACGCTACTTCATCTCCCAATCATTCCATGCTTCTCTATCCCGCCATTGACCTTATGGATGGGCAGGTTGTCCGCCTCGAACGGGGTGACGCTGCAAAAAAAACCATCTACAGCACTGACCCTGTTGCCATCGCCCTGAAGTGGGAGGCGGCTGGTGCCGATTGGATCCATCTGGTCGATCTGGACGCAGCCTTTGAGGGGAAAAGTCGCAATTTGGAAGTGATCCGTGCCATTGCTTCAGCGGTTTCCGTGCCTTGTGAACTGGGTGGGGGCATGAGGGATGCCTCTTCGATTGAGGCGGGGTTGGCAACCGGTGTCCGTCGCGTGATCATTGGTACAAAGGCTGCTGAGCCGGGATTTCTGGCGACGATGGCGGCAACATTCGGCCCGGATCGACTTGCTGTTGGAATCGATGCAAAAGAGGGAAAAGTTGCCGTCAAGGGATGGGTGGAGACCATGGAACTCACTGCGCTGGATCTTGCAAGAGAAGCCGTGAACACGGGCATAAGAACCATCATCTACACCGACATAGCCACCGACGGGATGCTTCAGGGGCCAAATCTTACCGCCATGCGCGAGATGGCTCAGGCAGTACCGTGCGACCTTATTGCCAGCGGAGGGGTCTCTGGACCCGAAGATGTCCGCCAACTCGCCGCAGTTCCAGGACTTCATGGAGTGATTATAGGTCGCGCCCTTTATGAGGGGCGTATGCCAGAAAATCTTAGGAAAATTTTTTCATAAAACAGATTGCACAAATTCGTCGTTCGGCTTTTCTCTCCCCATGGCTCGTTCTTTCGATGATCTGAGTGAGCAGGAAATTCTGGCTCTGGCCATAGATTCCGAAGAGGATGATTCGCGCATCTACAACGAGTTTGCTGAGCGCCTCCAGGAGTCTTATCCCGAGACGGCCCGCACACTCAGAGTAATGCGCGATGAGGAACTCGGGCATGCCCATCGTCTGATGGAAATCTACAGGGCCAATTTTGGTGATCATCTCCTGTTTATCCGCCGTCAGGATGTCACGGGTTTTATCACACGCAAGCCTCTCTGGCTTGCGCGTCTCCTGACAGTCGACCAAGTGCGCAAGGAGGTGGAGACCATGGAGTATGAGGCACAGCACTTCTATGAAGCTGCTGGCAAACGCACCTCCAATATCTCTATCAGAAAGCTTCTCAATGAGCTTGCCCTTGTCGAGGCAACCCATGAGGAGATGGCTGCGGGATTTGAGAATGAACTGACCTCTTCCGGGCATCTCGGAGCGGAAAAAGAAACTGCTAGGAGAATGTTTGTCCTGCAGTTTATCCAACCCGGTCTTGCCGGATTGATGGACGGTTCTGTTTCCACTCTGGCTCCCGTATTTGCCGCAGCATTTGCCACCAGAAGCAGTCATGATGCCTTTCTTGTTGGTATGGCGGCATCCATCGGAGCCGGCATAAGCATGGGATTTGCAGAGGCCCTCTCTGATGATGGGAAGATCAGCGGGCGGGGGCATCCCTACATCCGGGGGAGTGTTTGCGGATTGATGACGACCCTGGGCGGAGTAGGTCATACGCTACCGTTCCTCATTCCCGGGTTCGGACTGGCTATGGCGGTGGCCGTGGCCGTTGTGGCTGTGGAGTTGGCGATTATTTCATGGATCCGCCACAAGTATATGGATACCCCGTTGCTCTCCGCCACCTTTCAGGTGGTTGTCGGCGGGGTGCTGGTTTTTCTCACCGGGATTTTGATCGGGTCGGCTTAGAGTGATTTACCATGCTCCTGTGCAATGAATTTCAATCGAAGTTCTTATAGATCCAGCATTTCCACAAAGAGCTTCGGTTTTGCCTCGTAAAAGATCATCCCTTCATCAATGGCTTTTTGGCGTAAAGGGGGTAGCAGATTCGCAATGATGGCGGTTGCCTCTTCGCACGGACGGTTTTTCGGGCCGATTTTCATGGTCTGAAGAAGCAGGGAATAGTCCCTTTCCCTGCCGGCCAAATTCTCGATTTTAGCGATCCTGTCGATGAGGGTTGCTGCCTGATCCGGCCAGTATCTGGAGGTGATGCAGAGCTGGTATCCCAGTTGTTTGAGCAATTTGCGCCAGGCATGAAAAAGATCCAGATCTCCCCCGACACTGCATGCATCTAGAGTCGTACGACCACGACGGTAGGTGCGTCGTATGCGTCGCCTGATATCTTTGGCTCCAAGATGATCAAGGGGCCAGTCAGGAATATCTTTTCGGATTTTTTCCAAAAATCCCACCACTCTTGGAATTTGCCGGCAATCATTGGCGCGGCGTTGCTTTGCGATATCCGCAAGTCCGTTGCGGAGTGACGAGAAAGGTTCGCAAGGAAGTTGGGCCGTTTCCACGGCGAGATCGAGACTCCTCACTTGCACTTCCGAATCACGGAGAGGAGCCAGTCGGGAGCCTGCCTCATGCAGCAGTTCAAAGAGTGATTCACGATGACCCCGACCCAGCGCGGGCGCGGCAAGCTGGATGATCGCACGGATTTTTTTTATCGAGAGACGGGCGTTGTGCACCGGTCCCGGGGAAACATTGTTCCCATGAAGTTCGGCGATGGCCGCCTCGCATTGCAGCATCGCGATCGTCTTCAGTCCCTTGCTAATTTTCTCGCCATGCCGCAGATAAAGCCGCGGTTTTTTTGGAGGTTTTCTGGAGGCCATAGGATCGTTGCTTCCAATCAGTGTTCCGTACTGGTGCGGTTCTCATCCCACTTCTGATAAGGATGCAGGGTCAGATTGGAATTATAGTAACGGGGATCCCCTGTGACCTCCTTTCCAATCCATCGAGGCATCAGGACTTTCTCATCAGGATGGGAGAGTTCCACTTCTGCCAGAACAAGCCCTGCGTTTGCCCCGTGGAACTCGTCGATTTCCCAAAGATGACCGCTATCAAAAATTTTGAACCGGGTTTTTTCGATGCATGGGCCCTCGCAGAAAGTCATCAGCTGTCGGGCATCAGCGGCCGGAATTGCATACTCGAATTCAG
>CAIJRY010000041.1 GCA_903823215.1 uncultured Spartobacteria bacterium | reverse complement strand
TCAGAAAGGCAACACCTACATTGCGCTCCGTGACATTCCAGCGACTGTGGATAACGGCTATGGAACGCAGAACCAGTATCAGTATTTTGGTCTTGCAACCCCATTCCATGTGCTTTCAGCCAACGGACGGCTGGAATACCGCCATTGGGAACCCTTTGTCGTCTCCATCTCCGGGGAGTGGGATCAAAATCTGGCTTGGAACAGCAGCAATATCCTCAACAATGGCCCTGCACAGCTTCAGGGACCGATCAACAACCCCGGATCTAACGGCACTGGATATGGTGGCGGAAATACCGCTTGGCTTGTCCAGATGAAGGTCGGTTCCGGAGCGCTTCAGAAACGCTGGGATTGGGACTTCGGTGTCAGCTACCGCTATGTGGAGTCTGATGCCGTGATTGACGGGTTTTGCGATTCTGATTTCGGAGGTGGGGGAACCAATCTGAAGGGATATGCCATTGGTGGGAACCTTGCCCTCTCCCGCAATGTCTTCATTGGAGCCCGATGGCTCAGCGCCACGGGTATTGCCGGTCCTCAGTATAAAGAGGACATCATACAGGTTGACATCAATGCCCGCTTCTAAAATACCGATCATGACTGTAAGAACTGCATTTCATTCCTTTCCTCTCACTCTAACCCTGATTACGCTTCTGCTCGTCTCCGTAACGGTGAAGGGTGCCGAGAAAGCCGATCCTGCACTCCAGAAAATGCGTGAGGCACTTCGCAATACCATGATCCAGCTTCGTGACGCCAATGCGAAGCTGGCCGTTGCCCAGTCCGCCCAGGCTGATGACGAAGAAAAGATCAAGGGTCTGCAGGGACAGCTTGAAGAACTTACCAAGAAGTCTACCTCAGAGAAACACAACGCTGACCAACTGATCGATGATCTCAAGACCAAGCTTACCGCCGATGATCTGCAGGTCGCCCACCTTGGCGAATCCTTAGGCAAGTGGAAGTTCGGTTATGCCAAGCTTGCTGACTACGCCAAGCAGACCGAGGGCAAGCGTGCCGAACTGGCTTCCAAGATCGTTCTCTTGGATCGTCGTATTGCCGATCAGCAGGTCAAGAACGCCGAAATGTACCGCCTTGCCAACGAGGTGCTTGACCGTTACGCCCAGTTCGGACTTGGAACCGCGATTGCCGCACGCGAGCCGTTCGTCGGCATCACAAAGGTGAAATTTCAGAATCTTGTGCAGGATTATCAGAACAAACTTTCTGACCAGACCATCAGACACGATGACACAGGCACTAAAAAAGAGGATTCCGCAGGAAACAAAAAGCCGGATTGATCACTTTCTTTCAAGCAACCCAAAATAATAAAAACGCAGAAAATAAAATGAATGACGGTCAACGCAGATAAAGTTACCTGTCATTCCAACCCACATTACCATGTCACTGAAACTCATCCCATTTCTTACCCTTTCCTTGTTCGGTTTCTCAAGTGCGTTAACCGCCGCTGATCCCACAGTCATCGCACAGGTTGGTGAGAGCGAGGTGAGGGCCGAGGATATCAAACCTCTGCTCGACAAACTCCCCTTGAAGGATCAGCTTGCCCTGGCCCATGATCCATCGGCTCTGAACGAACTTGTCCGCTCATTCATTGTCCAGCAACTTGTTTACAAGGAAGCTGTCGTCAAGAAATGGGAGCAGCAGCCCCAGGTTGCGGCGCAGCTTGAGCGTCTGCGCCAGCAGGCTGTGACCCAGACCTATCTTCAGGCACTCGCCACACCTCCTGCCGATTTTCCCTCGGATGCAGATCTCCAGACAGCTTATGAGATCCTGAAGAAAAAAGATGCCCTTCAGGTTCCCAAGCAGCTTCATCTCGCCCAGATCTATATCGCTGCTCCGAAGGGAATCGATAAAGCTGCCGAGGATAAAGCCCAGGCCAAACTGGATGCCGTGCAGAAAGCACTCAAAGGCGGGGATTTCGCCACAGTAGCTAAGACTCAGAGCGAGGAGGCGGCGAGTGCTGTTCGTGGTGGTGATCTCGGTTGGTTGGCAGAAAATCAGATCCAGCCTGAGATTAAAGCCCAAGTGACCCAGTTGAGTAAGGGTGCCATCTCCGATCCAATCCGTCTCAATGATGGATGGCACCTCATCAGGCTGATCGATATCAAAGATCCTTATATCGCCACCTTGGATGAGGTGAAAGCACCCCTCACCAATGAACTCCGCAGTCAACGCGCTCAGGCTATCAGCAAGGCCTATCTAGCCCAGCTCCTGAAACAGAATCCCGTCACGCTCAATGAGATTGCAGTCTCGAAGCTTATTGAAGCACCTAAAAATTAGAGGCTTTAGCGATGCAACCTGCCCCTGACGCAATGCACCGCAACTCACTTACTTGGCAATTCCAGAAGTACATTCTGTAACAAGAGAGCAGATTCGTTGAGTAGCACCCTGATGCGGGGCCAAGACCGCATTTGCGGCAAGAATCATCGTGTTACGGCGTACAGGATCAAGGAGGAGTTCGGATAAGGCTGCGGCGAGTTGCTTCGCATCGGCTACGCGCAGCGCAGCCCCGGCCTCACAGAGGCGTGTAGCCAGCGGTTCAAAATTGCGGGTGTGTGGGCCGATAAGAACAGAGCAACCTGCTGTTTGCTGCTTGGAGACAGAGGTGGTTGCTAGAAGCGGCTCGATCATATTCTGCCCGCCTTGATTAACGGAGCAGGGGAGGCTTTTCCCGACAAAGACGACGGTGGCAACAGGATACCAGGAAGAAAGCTCTCCCGTGGTATCGAGGAGGAGAATGTCGTCGGGATTAGCTGAATGCTCAGTACGGAGTGCCACTGAGAGTCCAAGTGAACGAAGAGAGGTGACAATTTCCGTGCGTCGTTCGACATGACGAGGGGTAATCACGAGGCGGAGTGTGGGGTGTGCGTTGCGGACGGCCAGATAAGATCGAGCGATCTCCAGTTCCTCTCCCTCATGGGTACTCGCAGCGAGGAGGATGGGATCATCGAGACTCCATCCTAATCCTTTTGGAAGTCTAGGAGGCTGTGATCCTGCGGAGAGGGTGCTGTCGTACTTGATATTGCCCGCAAGATGGATGATGTCTGGGCGCACTCCGAGGGAAAGCCAACGATCACGATCCTCTGTTTCGGTAAGAATCATCATGCTGAGGCTGTTAAAAAATGGGGCGGCGATCACTTTTACCTTGTGGAAGCGTCGCTCGGAACGCACCGAGAGGCGGGCGTTAATCAGAATGATAGGAATGCCTAGCGAACGGGCTGCCTCCACCCGATTGGGCCAAAGGTCTGCCTCGACAAAGAGAAGAGCTGAAGGATGGAATCTCCGTATAAGACGGCGGGTAAAAAATGGAAAATCAACAGGATTTGCAATCACTTCCAGCCGCTCGGAAGAATTTTTTTCCGCGATAGCTAATCCGGTGGAAGTGGTGACGCTGAGCAGAAATCGTGCGGATGGATTCTGAATTCCGTATTCAGAAATAAATTTTAGTGCGACGCCGACTTCACCGACACTCGCAGCATGAATCCAGATGCGTCCTGTGCCGATTCTATGCAGGGTTTGATGATTGAAGAGACCGAATCGTTGGCCGAATTTTTCACGATAGCCGCCACGGCGTACCATACGCAGCAGGTAGCCTGGAAGTAGTATCAGCAGCAGAGGGAAAAAAAGCAGGTTATAAAAAAAGAGAGCAAGCCTATTCATGCGAACAGAGGAAGAAGGTGGGAGACAGGATCAACTTTAGAAAGGAGGTGACCTGAATGTATTCTGAAATCTCCGGTTGGATTGATGAGAAGTCTAGCAGTGTTGCCCTAAATTTTTCATATGCTGCTTTCTCAGCAGATTTGGAAAATTCGTTAGGGCTGATCACTGGGGTGCAAGGATGAGGATGCGGGAGTCGCCATAGCTACGGTCGGTGCGAATCTTCCACAAAGGGAGTGAGGTGAGGGATTGCCGGCGTTCGCATTCCAGAATGAGAAGACCTGACGGCGTGAGGGAGGGGGCGAGTTTGGGGTGAGACAGGAGTTGATTAGCGAAATTTGATTCTTCGACGCCGGGTTGCGGTCGCTTCACATAAGGAGGGTCGGCAAAGATGAGATCGAAGTTTGTTTCATGGGCATAGAGATCGAGAAAACGGAATACATCCATCTGCTGGATGCTGCCGCTAAGTTTGGTGATCTGGAGATTTTTACGAATCACATCTGCTGTTGGCCCATGTTGCTCCACGAAAATGGATGAGGCACCACCTCGACTCATGGCTTCAATGCCCAGCGCGCCGCTTCCGGCGAAGAGATCAAGTACCCGCGAGTCTGGAACCAGCTCACCAAGGGAGGAAAAGATGGCCCCCTTCACGCGATCCATCGTGGGGCGGGTTTGCTTTCCGGGAGGCTGAAGGCTGAGTCCTCCAGCAGAGCCTGCAATAACGCGCATGGGTCGGAGGTTATTTGGCTTTTGTACTGTAGTCTATTAGGACTGATAAGAAGGGGAGGATCGTGTCGGCCATTTCAGATTTCATCGTTTTCTGTTAACGGGGGCGGCCAAAGAGTCCATGGAGCAAGCCGCCGAGATCGCCACCGAAGTGAATGCCGGTGAGGCGTTCCAAAAGGTCAGTTTTAGGACTCTGAGGCGACCCATAGACGCGGAAGGAGACCTGACTATATCCCGCCTCGGGAGCCTGTGAGAGTTGTGGTCCGAGCAGTCCGTGCAGGCGTCCCGTGAGATTTTCGTTGAAGAGGAGACGGGCTTGAAGATCGAGATCTCCGTTCGGTTTGACGGGCCCTTGTGCGGTAAGAATAAGATTCTGGGAGCGCAGAAAAAGTTGCGTGATCTGGGTTGTTCCCTGATGAATCGTGAAGGCCGCTTTACCCTCCGCAAGGTGAAGCATCTGGAGTTCCTGAATCGAAAGAATCTGGCCGATCTGCCTGAGAAAATCGGCAGGCTGGATGACAGCATCGGTGCAAAGCAGATTGCCTCCCCCCTCCATGCTGGATGCTTCGCCGGCAACGCCCGTGAGCTGTAACTCTCCGGTGATGGCTCCTTCGCTGGCGAGATTACCCAGAGAGGCATCAAGAAAGAATTGATTCAGCGAGGCTCCAGTGAGGGTGAGGTGAGTCTTGTATTGCGGTGCTGCTGGAGGAAGGGTGAGTGCGAATTGCCCGGCCAAGATTCCTCCGCCCATTGTGGCACTGAGACCATCCAGAACGAGTGTGGAGATATTGGAGGAGAGTGTGATGGGCGAGGTAAGCTCATGCAGGATGAGACTACTTCCGACTGTCACCCGATGCGCTTTGAGCGTGCCCTGCCATGAACCTTTGCTGGGACTATTTCCCTGCAATGACATTCCCTCGATGGTTGCGAGTGGAAGATTCTGTGCATTGAGCAGGGTTAACTCAGCATCTGTGATGGTGAGGCAAGGAATCTGACGCAGGAGTATTTGCGACTCAAGAGTTATGGGCGGTGGTATTGCCGCTTGAGAAGGAGTCTGGGCGGGTTGCCGAAGGGAGTTGGAAAGTATGAGGTTTGTCTGATAGCTTTCTGTGGCCGACTCTGATGACCTTGCGGGAGAAGTTGCCTTCTGAGCGAGTGTCGAGTGAACGACTGGATGATTGATACGAAGGTCGTTGATCACGATTTCCCCGTGAATAAGTCGAAGGTAGTCGGGTGAAATCAGGATCGACTTACTCGCAAACAGAGTATTGCTCTCCTTGTGCTCCCCTGAAATATCCGCAACTTTAATGCCGCCGCAGAGGGTGGCCGAGACCGAGCTGAAGGAAACGGGCATTCCCAGCGTGGATGAGAGAGTGGTTCTGATGCCTTCCTTGATCGGGGGAGTTTGCAGAAGC
>CAIJRY010000040.1 GCA_903823215.1 uncultured Spartobacteria bacterium | reverse complement strand
CGGCGGTTAAAAAAGCAGGAGAATCCTTGGCAAGCGCGGCATCCACTCAACCATCCCCCAGAGAGCCTGCCGCAGCTCCTATCCCGGGTGAGGTCAAAGAAGTCAGGCCATCCAAACCGGTGAAGCAGAACCCTGTCAAACAGACACAGGGAGTGCTTGATTTGGAAAACTACCAACGGGGGCGCTTTGACAAAAGCGAGCCCACTATTGTCAATGGTGATGACCTTGACATTCCGACATTTCTGAGAAATGGAATCAAATTGGGGACACCCCCGAGACACTGAGGAAATACTGAAATACTGAGGCCTAAGTCCCTAAAATCTCTTCAGCTTTCAAGTCTCATCCCTCGCACCTTTCCCCACTAACCCCTACCAACATGAGACCCGACAAATTCACCGCAAAAATGCAGGAGGCTTTTAACGCAGCCGTCGACCTCGCCTCGCAACTCGGCCAGCAGGAAATCGGCAACGAGCACTTTCTGCTGACACTCCTCGCCCAGAGCGAAGGACTCACCAAACCGATTCTGGAGAAGATGGGAGTCTCCATCGCACCCTTGACCTCCAAGCTGGAATCGGCCGCATCATCGCTTTCCAAGGTCCATGGAGGAGCCCAGCCGTTTGTAGGAACTGAGCTTCGCAAGACCATCGACTCCGCCGAACGGGAAATGGAGAAGCTTAAGGATGAGTTTCTTTCAGCCGAGCATTACCTGCTGGCACTGAGCCAGGAGAAGAATGCGACCGCAAAGATTCTTCAGGAGAACGGAGTCTCTCATCAGGGACTCATGAAGGCCCTCGTGGAGGTTAGGGGCAGCCAACGCGTCACTGACCAGAACCCCGAGGGAAAATACCAGACACTGGAAAAATATGGTCGCGATCTGACCGAGATGGCCCGCAAGGGAAAGATCGATCCCGTGATCGGCCGCGATGATGAAATCCGCCGCACCATGCAGGTGCTTTCACGAAGGACAAAGAACAATCCCGTCCTCATCGGCGAACCCGGAGTTGGCAAAACTGCCATCGTCGAGGGTCTGGCCCGCAGGATCGTCAGTGGGGATGTGCCTGAGTCACTGAAGAATAAACGCCTCATCGCCATGGATATCGGCTCGATGATCGCCGGGGCAAAGTTCCGCGGGGAATTTGAGGATCGCCTCAAGGCATTCCTGAAAGAAGTCACCGCCTCCGAAGGGGAGGTGATCCTCTTCATCGACGAACTCCATACCATCGTGGGTGCTGGTGCCGCCGAGGGATCGATGGATGCCTCAAACCTTCTCAAGCCTCAGCTTGCACGCGGGGAATTACGCACCATCGGGGCCACGACACTCGACGAATACCGCAAATACATCGAGAAGGATGCCGCACTGGAACGCCGTTTCCAGCCGGTCAAGGTTGATGAGCCGAGCGTTGAGGATACCATCGCTATCCTGCGCGGCCTCAAGGAACGCTACGAAGTTCATCATGGCGTGCGCATCCAGGACGCCGCACTGGTGGCTGCCGCGGTACTCTCGCACCGATACATTTCAGACCGTTTCCTGCCGGACAAGGCGGTTGATCTAATAGACGAGGCCGCTTCTCGCCTCAAGATCGAGATTGAGTCGATGCCGACCGAGATCGACCAGATGGAGAGGGAGATCATGATGCTGGAGATGGAGCGGCAGGCCCTGCGCAAGGAAAAGGATGCCGCCAGCAGGGAACGGCTTGAAAAGCTGGAGAAGGAACTCGCTGGAACCAAGGAGATCACCTCCGGACTCAAGGCAAGGTGGCAAAAAGAGAAGGAGGAGATCGGCAAATCGCAGAAAATCAATGAGCAGATCGAGGCCCTCAGAAACGAACTTCAGATAGCGCAGCGCCAGGGTGACTTTGCCAAAGCGAGTGAGATCCAGTACGGCCGCATTCCCGATCTCACGGCCAAGTTGGAGGAACATAATGCCAAACTCGCCAAGGGTGGTCAGTCAGCCCTCCTCAAGGAGGAAGTGACCGAGGAGGACATTGCCAAGGTGGTCTCCGTCTGGACTGGCATCCCTGTTTCCAACCTCCAGGAAGGGGAACGCCAGAAGCTGATCAAAATGGAAGAACGCCTCATCGAGAGGGTCGTCGGACAGGGACAGGCCATCAAAGCCGTTTCCAATGCTGTCCGCCGTGCCCGTGCGGGATTGCAGGAGGAAAACCGTCCGATTGGTTCCTTCATGTTTCTGGGCCCTACGGGTGTTGGTAAGACAGAGCTCTCCAAGGTACTCGCCGAATTCCTTTTCGACGACGAGAACGCCATCATCCGTCTCGATATGTCCGAGTACATGGAGAAGCACACCGTGGCACGGCTCATCGGTGCCCCTCCGGGATATGTCGGCTACGAAGAGGGTGGTCAGCTCAGTGAGGCGGTGCGCCGCAAGCCCTACTCCGTCGTCCTCTTTGACGAGGTGGAGAAGGCGCACGGGGATGTTTTTAATGTCCTTCTACAGGTGCTTGATGACGGAAGGATCACAGACGGACAGGGACGCACGATCGATTTCAAAAACACCGTTCTCATCATGACGAGCAATATCGGCAGCCAGTACATCATGGAGGATCTCAAGGTCGAGGAACGGAACAAACGCGTCATGGAGGCGCTGCGCGAACATTTCCGTCCCGAGTTTCTCAATCGGGTGGACGAGATCGTTATCTTCGACCGACTGACCGACAAGGAGATAGAGATGATTGTCACCATCCAGTTGGCCCGACTGCAGAAACGACTTGGCGCTCAGAAACTCCAGCTCGAACTCAGTGCCAAGGCCTGTGCCTACCTTGCCAAGGAGGGATACGACCCCGCATACGGTGCCCGTCCCCTCAAGCGGGTCATCCAGCAGAAAATTCTCGATCCCCTCAGTATGGAAATCCTCGACGGCCGCATACGCGAGGGACAGACCATCAAGGCAGACATCTCGGGAGAGGGGTTGAAGTTTTCAGTGAAATGAGTTTGACCGATTGACTGGAGATCAGAAGTCTGAGAACAGAGGTCAGAGGGCAACAAAATGAGAATCGATTCCGCCAAGGATCTGGAGGTCTACAAACGAGCCTATGCTCTGGCGATGGAGATCTACCTTCGAAGCAGGAACTTTCCTCAGGACGAGCGCTATGCCCTGACTGATCAAATTCGAAGAAGTTCCCGTTCTGTGTCCATGAATCTGCGTGAGGCTTGGGCAAAAAGGCGATATGAGGCTCATTTCATCAGCAAACTGACTGACTGTGATGGGGAAAATGCCGAGACAGAAACATCTCTGGATTTTGCAAGGGATTGTGGTTACTTGACGCTTGATCAGCATGCAGATCTTGTTGGGCGTAATCGTGAGATAGGAAGGATGCTCGGATCGATGATCGGCAATCCAAAGCCATTCTTACTGACCTCTGCCCTCTGACTTCCGTTCCAAGCCTTCCCTGCTTCTCCCCATGTCCACCCTTCGAGTCATTACCATCAAGGAGGGGATGCCGACTCTTGAAGAGGCTAAGCGGCGACTTCTGCTGGAGGTTCGTCGTTGCCACGGGGAGGGGATTTCGGTCCTCAAGGTCATTCATGGATATGGTTCTGGTGGCCGCGGCGGAGTCCTGCGCACCGGATTGCGTAGAGTCTTTACCGAGTATCAGCGTGACGGCGATATACTAGGATATGCATCCGGAGAGGATTTTTCGATCTTTCATCCGGTTTCCCTGGAGATGATCACTGTAGCACCCGAGCTCAGCAACGATCCCGATTTGGGTCGGAGCAACCCCGGAGTCAGCTTTCTCTGGATTCAGTAGTAGAGAGGATTTCAGCTTCTCATGGGCACATGTTCTCCCTATCACTCCCTCTGCCTAGCCTTGGTAGGGATTAATGGATTTTCGGAAAAATTTCACCCGATTCCTTGATGATCCCGCCCCCTACGCTGGATCAAGTGCGGCAGCATGCTGAGAGAGGCTGAAAGTCGAAGGTTTAAAGACGAAAGACGAGAAGCTCCATTTAGTATG